>NZ_JBGQOJ010000035.1:0-27914 GCF_052119585.1 Pseudogemmobacter sp. W21_MBD1_M6
CCGTAAGCGGAACGCACAGGCCAACATTCCCCTCACAAACACCACATACCCCGGCATCAGCGATGCGCGGGCCTGAAGGAGTTCTCTATGACGCCCTATGATATCGCCCGCACCTATATCGGCACGACCGAAGGCCCGGGGCCTGCGGACAATCCGAAGATCCTCGAGATGTATGCCACCATCGGTCAGGACTGGGTCGCACATGATGATGTGGCCTGGTGCGCAGCCTTTGTCGGGCACTGCCTCGAGCAGGCCGGTCCGGTCTGCGCTCGACGCGGAAACTGACGGCGCGGTCCTATCTGGAGTGGGGCGTGCCGGTGGAGCTGGCGGAGGCGCAACAGGGCGACATTTTCGTGTTCCGGCGGGGATCCTCCGAATGGCAGGGCCATGTCGGGTTCTTTGTCGCGCAATCCGGCCAGATGATCGAGGTGCTGGGCGGCAACCAGTCCGACGCGGTCAGCATCAAGCGCTATGCGGCGTCGAAGCTGCTTGGTGTGCGCCGGGCCGGCAATGTCGCCCCCCGCGTGACGATGAGCACAGCGCAGGTGCAGACGGCGATCGCCGGGCTGGGCTATCACGAGGTCGGCCACGCGGACGGAATCCTGGGCAGCCGCACCCGCGGCGCGATCCTGGGTAGCCACCCCGCTATTCCGCCGGGAAAAACTTATGTTTACGAGTTCGATCTCGTGAAAAGCGGGACGTTCATGTATCACCCACATGCCGACGAGATGGTACAGATGGCGATGGGGATGATGGGGATGTTCATCGTCCATCCCAAAGATCCGACATTCATGCCGGTAGACCGCGATTTCCTGATCATGCTGAATGCCTATGACCTTGATCCGGGCACCTATGTGCCCCGGATCATGACTATGACAGATTTCAACCTGTGGACCTGGAACAGCCGTGTCTTTCCGGACATTGACCCGTTGGTCGTGAACAAGGGCGACAAGGTTCGGGTGCGTGTCGGCAATCTGACAATGACGAACCACCCGATCCACATGCATGGCTATGACTTCAAGGTGACCTGCACAGACGGGGGCTGGGTGCCTCCGTCTGCGCAATGGCCAGAGGTGTCGATCGACATTCCGGTCGGCGCGATGCGTGCCTATGAATTCGTGGCCGATCATCCGGGCGACTGGGCGATCCACTGCCACAAGTCACACCATACCATGAACGCAATGGGCCACGATGTTCCGACCTTCATAGGGGTCGACAAGGCAAAGCTGACGCAGAAAATCCGGAAGTTCCAACCGGAATACATGCCTATGGGCACTGCCGGAATGGCGGATATGGGCGAGATGGAGATGCCGCTTCCCGACAACACCACGCCAATGATGACGGGCTGGGGGCCTTATGGCCCGATCGAGATGGGCGGCATGTTCTCGGTTGTCAAAGTGCGCGAGGGCATCGGCGCCGACGACTACGCAGACCCCGGCTGGTACGAGAACCCACCCGGAACACAGGCCTATGAATGGACTGGAGAGCTTCCTGACTTTTCCAGCTCGAACAGTCCCAAAACGCAACTCACGGTAAAGCCTTCGGGCAGCGTCGTTAAAGGCTAACCCACCTCCGGGAAAAACCCGGAAAATCTAGGAAAGAGCAGCATGAAACAGCTTCTACTGAGCACAGCACTGGTTTTGTCGGCGAACGCCGCCTCGGCCGCCGGATCCCATTCGGGTGGCCACATGGACATGATGTCCATTGGCGGGGAAGGCGCGCAAAAGGCTGTGACCAAAACGGTCGACATCATCATGAAGGAGACTGACGACGGAAAATATGTTTTCGAGCCCTCCGATCTGACTTTCAAAGCCGGTGAAACAGTGCGCTTCAACATCAAGAACATAGGCGAGCAGGTCCATGAATTTGTCATGGACGAGTTCGAGAAGAACGTCGAACACAAGGCGATGATGGAGAAGTTTCCAGAGATGGAGCACGACGATCCAAACGCGATCCGTCTTGAACCGGGCATGCAAGGCGAGATCGTCTGGACCTTCGCCAATACCGGTTCATTCGAATTTGCCTGTCTGATCCCCGGTCACTACGAGGCAGGCATGCATGGCCCGCTGAGCGTCAGCGAATAATCCACTTCATTCCAACGTAACAAAGGAAAACCAAAATGACATTCTTCAAAATAAGCTCTTTGGCCGCGACAGTGCTCGCGGTTTCCGTCTCATTCGCATCGGCGGCCACGTTCACCAAAGGAACCGTGAAGAAAATTGACGAAAAGGCGGGAAAAGTCACGATCATCCACGAGGAACTCGTCGATCTAGGAATGCCGGCAATGACAATGGTCTTCCGTCTCGCAAACAACGAGATGCTGCCAAAACTCTCGGAAGGCCAAAACATCGAGTTCGTTGCCGACCGGGTGAAGGGGAAACTGACAGTCGTAGAGCTGAAGTAATCTTCTTGACTGGAACTGCCGGGCCCCTGCACGCGGGTCCGGCAACTTTGGGTCTTTCAACGCACCGCTTGGTGTCCTGACAGACCTGTCAGACGTTTAAGGACATAGACATGAACCGATCCATTTCCATCCTCGCTACGCTGGCGATCCTAGCCACTGGCGTCTATCTGATTTTTGTATCTCCACAGGAACAAGACGCGTCCCTCACCCCTGCGCGGTCTGGGGCGGCAATGGTGAACGTAAAACTTCCGACTCTGACGGGCAACCAGATTTTGGGCGAAACGGCATATAACGGGACATGCGCAGCATGTCATGGTCCCAGTGGCGCGGGGCAAGACGGCGTCGCGCCTCCGCTTGTCCACAAAATCTATGAACCGAACCACCACGCGGATTTCTCGTTCCAGATGGCCGTGCAAAACGGTGCGCAGGCGCACCACTGGCCCTTCGGCAACATGCCTCCGCAATCCGGTTTGACCAAGTCGGATGTCGCCAACATCATTGCCTACGTCCGCGCCTTGCAAAGAGCGAATGGCATCCAATAAGCTGCGCGTTGTGCTCGACGCACTCAGGGAACAATACGACCACGATGAACTTTATGAAAAATCTCGATATTGCAGTCACGCGACTGATCAATGGCATGTCCGGGCACAGCCTGGTGCTTGACACCCTGATGATTTGGATGTCCGCAGCAGGCATCCCCCTGCTCGTCGCCTTGGTCGCCCTGCAATAGTGGGTCAAAGTCGACATGCCGAGCACTCGGCATGTGTTGGTCGGGGCGGGAATTGCGTTCTGTCTGGGACTTGGTGTCAACCAGATCGTCCTGCTGTTCGTCTACCGGATTCGTCCATATGTCGATGGTGTTTCAAACCTGCGTCATGAGGTGCTGATTTTCTGTCTCAAGCTCTTTCAGCCGCTTGAGCTGATCACGGTTCATGCCGCCATATTCCTTGCGCCATCGATAGTAGGTTTGAATTGTTACACCGATTTGCCGAACAGCCTCGGAAACTGACTTTCCCTACCCTTGTAAAACTTCAAACTGCCGAAGCTTCAGCACGATATCTTCCGGCTTTTCTCGTTTTCCAGTCATCGCTTAGCCCTCCTAAAACGGGACAACTATATCCCAATTGGTGGACCACTTCAGTGGGGGCATTCCATGACAAGACCGTACAAGGTTCTCAGGGGTATTCACCAAGGCGTGACCCAAGAAACAACGCGGTGCTTCGTCAGTCCAAATCCAAAGCAAAACTTGTTTTGTTGCGGAGGAGGTTGGTGTGTTCTAAGGTCGATCCATAATGTAATACGCTATTGTATTGGGCTTTATGGTTTTTCTGAACTTCCTGAAAACAAAGGTTGAGGATAAAAAGACTCTGCTCGAGCGGTGTCTGTCGGTTGATCTCGAAGTCAACCCCAAGACCGCCCAGATCTTCGACATGGCTGCGGTGCGGTTCGGGAACGGGCCCGCGATTGTGCCGTCCAAGGGCAAGATCAAACATGGCCTCGATCAACTCGAAAAAGCCTTAGCGAAAACGCCGCATGTGGTCGGCCACAATATCTTGCGCCATGATATTGAGCATTTGCTGGCAGCGCGACCACGGCTGGCAGCTAAAATGGCTGCACCCATCGATACTCTTTGGCTTAATCCGCTGGCATTTCCACGCAACCCGTACCACCATCTTGTGAAGCACTATCACGATGGGCGCTTGCAGGTGGGGCATGTGAACGATCCCGAGCAAGATGCGCGTCTTGTTTTCGAGGTGCTGCAAAATCAGATCAATGCATTGACTAAGCTTGCCACACAATCGCCTGATACCTTGCTGGCCTATCATTACCTTGCGACCCGCCTAGACCGCGCCGATGGGTTTGACGCGTTTTTCAGGGACATCCGCAAGTCACCTCTGCCCGATCGCGCCACAGCACTTGCTGCGATCAACACGATTCTTGCGGGCAAAGCCTGTGGCGCACAGGTGGCGCCTGTCATTGAAAAACTGTCAGACCCAAAGATGGGCTGGCCGATGGCCTATGCGCTTGCATGGATTTCTGTCTCGGGGGGCGAGTCTGTAATGCCGCCTTGGGTGAGGGCCAGTTTCCCCGAAGCGGCCCTGATCGTGCGTGCGCTACGCGATACCAATTGCGGCAATAGCGCATGCAACTGGTGCGCCGAGATGAACAACCCTGTTGGTGCACTTCGGAAATGGTTCGATTTTGAAGGCTACCGTCCTCACCCCGTGGATATCGACGGAAAGCCCCTGCAAGAGGTCATTGTGGCGCAAGCCATGCTGCACGCGAATGTACTTGGTATCTTGCCCACTGGCACTGGCAAATCGGTTTGCTATCAGGTGCCTGCACTTAGCCTATATGATAAGGCTGGGGCGCTGACGGTGGTTATTTCGCCACTGGTGGCGCTTATGGCCGATCAGGTGCAAGGGATGGAACGCGCGGGGATTTCGTCTGCGGTGACCATTAACGGCATGCTATCCATGCCCGAACGTCAAGATGCGCTGGACCGTGTGCAAATGGGCCAAGCCGCGATCTTGCTGATCTCGCCAGAACAGTTGCGCAGTGTCTCGATCCGTTCGGTGTTGGCACAGCGCGAAATAGGGTTTTGGGTGCTGGACGAGGCGCATTGCGTCTCGAAATGGGGGCACGACTTCCGGCCCGATTACCGCTACATCGGGCGCTTCATACGTGAATTCTCGGGTGACGCGAAACCCGCGCCGGTGCTGTGCCTGACGGCCACCGCCAAACCCGAGGTCGTGCGTGACATTACCGAGCATTTCCGCGAGCGTCTTGATATCGAGCTGGGGCTATTCGATGGCGGCGCCACGCGCACCAACCTAACGTTCTCGGTGCTGGCGACCACGAGGGGCAGCAAGCTTGGGGATATCCTGACAGCGGTGTCCGCGCGTCTGTCCGTTGGCGAAAAATCGGGGGCCGTGGTCTATTGTGCGACCCGCAAGGAAACAGAACGCGTTGCGGACTTTCTAAAAATCCAAGGTCTTGCCGCCGAGCATTTCCACGCAGGCCTAACAGCCGACGACAAGCAGGCTGTGCAAGAGCGCTTTCGCGTGGGTGATTTGCGCGTGATTGCGGCCACAAATGCCTTCGGCATGGGCATCGACAAGCCGGATATTCGTCTCGTGGTCCATGCTGACATCCCGGGATCACTGGAAAACTACTTGCAAGAGGCAGGCCGAGCTGGGCGTGACAGAGCGGCTGCCGAATGTGTGCTTCTCTATCATTCAGACGATGTCGAACGGCAGTTTTCACTCACCGCACGCTCGCGCCTCGAACGCCACGAGATCGGTGCCATCCTTAAGGCGCTGCGCCGCATCGATGAACACACGCGCAATAGTGGCAAGGTCGTCGCAACCCCGGGTGAAATTGTGCGCGAGGAGAAAGACCGCGAGTTTGTGCGTGACAGCGCCGGCGATGATACTCGCGTCAAAACGGCCATTTCATGGCTTGAAGAAGCGGCGCTGGTCACACGCGAAGAAAACCGGGTGCAGGTGTTTCCGTCCTCGCTTTTGGTGCGCACGCTGGCCGAAGCCGAGGCCCGATTGAAGGGGGCCGAGATCACCCAAGCCCGGCGCACACAGCTTTTGACTATCGTGCGCCACGTGATGAACACGCACGCAGATCAGGGCATTTCGACGGATGAGCTGACCGATGTCAGCGGGCTTTCGCATCGGGCGCTGAGCAAGGCTATGGCGGATCTGGAAACCCTCGGCATCGCGCGAAATGACATCGCAATCACTGTCGCGGTGCATATCGGGGTCGAAAACCAGTCACGTCAACGCCTGACACGGGCAATGCGACTGGAAAAGGCACTTATAGATCAGATGCGCGAACAGGCGCCTGATGCTGACATTGGTGATCGTGCGCAGCTGGATATGGCGACGGCCAGCCAGCTCTTGCGCGGCGAGGGGCATGAAGATGCGAGCCCACATATCCTTGACCGCCTCTTGCGAAGCATCGGGCGGGATGGCCGCGACGCCGACGGCGGGCGCGGCAATATCCGCCTGCGCAAGTTGTCGAGCAAGACACTCGAAGTGGTTTTGCAACGCTCATGGCGAGTAGTAGACCAGACTGCCTCTTTGCGTTGGATGGCGGCCGAGAGACTCCTTGATTTTTTGACCGGCAAAGCTCCCGCAGGCATCCGCGGAAAGGATGTTCAGGTAACCCCGTCGTGATCTTCGAAGACAAGCTGATGTATAACGACAAGGCCCCTGTCCCCGAAGAGGAATACCTGATCCCCTTCGGCGTCGCCAACATAAAGCGCGAAGGCTCTGACATCACCCTGATCGGCACCTCCTCTATGGTTCAGGTCTGCGAGAAAGCTGCCGAAATTCTGGCCGCCGAAGGCATCAGCGCAGAAGTCATCGACCCGCGCACCATCGTGCCGCTGGACGAGGCCGCACTGCTCAAATCGGCCCGCAAGACCTCTCGCGTGATCGTCGTGGACGAAGGCCACCAAAGCTATGGCGTGACTGGTGAGATTGCGAGCCGGATCAACGAGAAAGCCTTTTATCATCTGGACGCGCCCGTGCTGCGCATGGGGGCCATGGATGTTCCGATCCCCTTCAGCCCCGCGCTGGAAGATGTCACCGTGCCAACGCCCAAGGCCGTGGCCGATATGGCGCGGAAGCTCGTCGCCGGGGAGATGATCAATGCCGCTTGACGTCATAATGCCAGCACTCGGGATGGCACAAGACACAGGGCTGATTGTTGCATGGCACAAACAACCGGGCGATGCGGTCAAGGAAGGTGACATCCTGTTCGAAGTCGAGACCGACAAGGCGACCATGGAAGTCGAGGCGCAAGGCGCAGGTTTCCTGGCCGATGTTACAGTTGAGGCGGGGACAGAGGTGCCTGTTGGCAACGTGATCGCTCGCATCTCTGACAGTGCCACAAACATTACCCCAACGCCGCAGAACAAGCCTGCTGTCACAAAGGATCTGCCCGAGGGCAAGCCTGTGATCATGCCGACCCTTGGCATGGCGCAGGACACCGGCCTTCTGGTCGCATGGCAGAAAAAGCCTGGCGACGCGGTGAAGGCGGATGACGTGCTGTTCGAGGTGGAGACGGACAAGAGCACCGTCGAAGTGAATGCCGGTTTCGATGGCTTTGTCGCAGCTTTTCTGGCCGAGGCAGGGGAAGACGTGCCGGTTGGACAGACTATCGCCATCATCTCCGCCAGCGCTCCGGCCAATCCGGTCAGCCGAAGCGCGGCGTGGTCCCCGGCGCCTGCTGCCGCCCCCAAGGCAACAGATGCTGCGGCCATGCCCGCCAAGGCACCAAAACCTGCATCGGCACGAGTGCCCGTTTCAGCAGCGGGCGGGCGGATCCTTGCCTCTCCCAAACTGCGCCGCCTTGCCCGCGAACAAGGGTTGGACCTGTCTTACCTTATTCAGGCCGGACATCCGCAGCCCTACCATGTGAAAGATCTCGCCGTTCTCAAAGCGCTGCCCGCACAGCAAGCAAAGGGGACTGTTCAGGTCGCCCGCCGCCTGACGGCAGATCTTGCGATTGACGGGTTCATCGAGTTTTCATCCTGGGCGGCGAAACACGCTGATTTGCGTGACACTCCGGCCCTGCTCGCTGGTCTGTGCGCCGCCAGCCTTGGCCGCGAGGTTGTTGTCGCTGTCGAAACCTTCGGAGAGAGCAGGGCCTACGCCGCCACAGCACAGCTTGGTGCCGCCGCGCCCAGCGACGAAGCGCCCGCCCTGCGGATACGGGATCTGCGGTTCACGCCGATTTCAACCGTGTACCTTGGCGCAGAGGATGTCCCAACCCTGACCCTGACGAGGTCCGGGGGCGGTCTTTCCATCACGCTTGAATATGCTGGCGCGCAATTGGATGCGCCGGATGCCATCACCCTTCTATCCAACTTCGCAGGACGGATGGAGCAACCACTCCGCCACCTGCTCTGATCAATCGGAGACCGACCATGGACTACACCGATCTCTATATCGACGGCCAATGGCGCGAAGGCGCGTCGGCGACACGGTTCGACGTTTTGAACCCCGCCACCGAACAGGTAATCGCCTCTGTCGCCTCTGCTGAAATTGCCGATGCCGACGCAGCCCTTGACGCCGCAGAAGCCGCGATGAAGGAGTGGGCCGCACGCACCCCGCGTGCACGCTCTGAAGTGCTGCGCAAGGCATGGGAATTGATGACCGCCCGCCTTGGCGATTTTGCCCACCTGATCACGCTTGAAAACGGCAAGGCCCGCGCCGACGCGATGGGCGAAGCCACTTATGCCGCAGAGTTTTTCCGCTGGTTCGCCGAAGAAGCCGTGCGCGCAGATGGCATCCTCATGCATGCTCCCGCCTCGGGCGCGCGGATCATCGTGCAGCACAAGCCTGCCGGCATCGCGGTTCTGATTACGCCGTGGAATTACCCAGCTGCTATGGGTACGCGCAAGATCGCACCAGCCTTGGCCGCTGGCTGCGCCGTGATCATCAAACCCGCATCAGAGACGCCCCTGACCATGCTGGCTCTTATGCCTCTTTTGGAAGAGGCGGGCGTGCCCAGGGGTCTGGTCAACGTGTTACCCTCCAAGCGTACCGGCGCGCTGGTCGATCATATGTTGCATGACCCCCGCGTGCGGGTCGTCAGTTTTACCGGTTCTACCGCTGTGGGTCGCAAGCTGTTGTATTCGGCGGCCGATCAGGTTCTCAAACCGGCGATGGAACTGGGCGGAAACGCGCCCTTGATTGTATTCGAGGATGCCGATCTTGATGTCGCGGTCGAAGGCACCATGCTTGCCAAGATGCGCAACCTTGGCGAGGCCTGCACCGCCGCCAACCGCATCTATGTGCATGAATCTGTGGCCGAAGCCTTTACCGTCAAACTCTCTGCGGCCATGAGCGCGCTCAAAGTCGGTGATGGCACGGATCCTTCGGTCGATGTTGGTCCCTTGGTCAACGCCGACACCCGCAACAAGGTTGCCGCCTTTGTGGCAGATGCCGTGTCCAAAGGTGCAAAGATCGAATGTGGCGGCACCACGCCCAACGGCATCGGTTTCTTCTACCCGCCCACCGTGATCTCGAATGTCCCCGAAAACGCGGACTGCGTGCATGACGAAATCTTTGGCCCCGTCGCGGCCATTCAGACCTTCACCGACCAAGAGGACGTGATCACCCGTGCCAATAACACTGAATACGGGCTGGTCGCTTATGTCTTCTCTGAAGACATGAAGCGCGCGCTGCAGGTTTGCGAACGGTTGGAGTTCGGCATGGTTGGCCTGAACCGGGGTTTGGTGTCCGATCCGGCCGCGCCGTTTGGCGGGGTCAAGCAGTCCGGTCTGGGCCGTGAGGGCGGGCATGAAGGCATGCTCGAATTCATGGAAACTCAGTATATTTCGGCCAGCTGGTGAGAGATGAAATGAGTGACATTATCGCCGCCCCATCCGTTCGGTCCCTTGCCCGCCAAAAGGGCATCGACCTGAAAAAACTAGCCCGAGACCTTGGGCGCAGCACCATCGTCCGAGAGGACCTTTTGGTCGGGGCCCCCTGCTCTGCCCAAAGCAACGATGCGGCCTATTGGGATGTAGACCATGAGCAATATGGTCTCGTCACCGAAGAACCGATGAGTCGCTTTGCCCAGCTGGCTGCTGGCAATCTCGCTGCGGCCAATGCGTCGATACCTCAGGTCACCCATCATGACCGCGCCGATGTCTCGGCGATAGAGGCGTTGCGCGCCCAACTCAAACCCGAGGCGCAGGCGCGTGGGGTCAAGCTGACCGCGCTGGCCTTTCAGATCAAAGCACTGGCCTGCGCCCTGCGCGATTTCCCGCGCTTCAATGCCTCGCTCAGTCCTGATGGCAAGACCCTGATTCTCAAGGAATATATACACATCGGCATTGCGGTGGATACGGCCCATGGTCTGATGGTGCCTGTGATACGCGACGCCGATAAAAAAGGGCTTTGGCACATCGCAGCCGAGATTGGCGATCTCGCCTTTCGCGCCCAGTCGCGCAAAGTGAGACCCGATGAGATGGGTGGTGCCTCCATGACCATCACCAATCTCGGCGGTATCGGTGGTATGGCCTTCACCCCGATTGTTAATCCGCCCGAACTTGCCATTCTGGGACTGACCCGCAGCGAGATCACACCTGTCTGGGATGGCGACGCCTTCCGTCCGGTTCCGATGATCCCGCTGGATCTGAGCTATGATCACCGCGTCATAAACGGTGCAGACGCCGCGCGTTTTGTCAGCCACCTAGCTGGCCTTTTGGCCGAGCCGCGCCGGATGATGATCTAGAAAAGGACGACTTATGACCAAACATGCCGATTTCATTGTCATCGGAGCTGGCCCAGGAGGATATGCCTGCGCTTTTCGGGCGGCCGACCTGGGGCGCAAGGTGGTTCTGGTGGATCCTCGGGCCACATTGGGAGGCGTTTGCCTGAATGAAGGCTGTATTCCATCCAAAACCTTGCTGCACGCCGCACAAGTGATCCGCGAAGCCCGCGAGTTGTCCAAGGACTGGGGCATCTCATTCGAGGTGCCAAAGATCAACCTCGACATCCTGCGCTCGAGAAAGGACAAGATCGTGGGCTCACTTACGGGCGGTCTGACTGGGCTTGCCGCCCGCCGCAAGGTTGAGACAATTCGAGGTACTGCAACATTCACTGGCGCAAACAGCCTTGATATCGACGGTGAGGACTGGACTTTTGATCAGGCTGTGATCGCTGTCGGCTCCTCTCCTGTCCAGCTTCCGGGCTGGCCTGACGATCGGCGCATCTGGGACAGCACGGCGGCATTGGAGTTGCGGGAGGTGCCAAAAGAGCTGGCCATCGTTGGAGGCGGGATTATCGGCCTGGAAATGGCGACGGTCTACAGCGCATTGGGCGCCCATGTCACCGTCATTGAACTGGCAAATCAAATCGCGCCAGACGCAGACGCCGATGCTGTGCGCATCTTGCATGCAGCACTTGAGGCGCAGGGCGTTACAGTCCACACCTCGACCAAGGTCAGCGCGGTCAAGGCAACAACCAAGGCAGTGGTGTTGACCTGCGAGGGGAATTTCGATGGCACACTCACCGCAGCCGCTGTTATTCAATCGGTCGGGCGCAAATCCAACGGACCAACGGTTGCGCCTGAAAGAGCTGGCGTCGAAATTGACGCGCGCGGAATCATCGCTGTGGACAAGACCTGCCGTACCAACATCGACAGCATCTTCGCAATTGGTGATGTGACCGGCAATCCGATGCTCGCACACCGCGCAACGCATCAGGGCCATGTCGCCGCTGAGGTCGCTTGCGGCCATACAGCTGCGCTCGATACGACCCTGATTCCCTCTGTCGCCTATACCAGTCCCGAACTTGCCTGGGTTGGTCAAACCTCGGCTCAGGCAAAGGCGGCTGGCAGAGTACATAAGGTCACGAGCTTCCCTTGGGCCGCGAGCGGACGCAACCTCGCCTCTGGAGGTGGTGACGGTTTGACAAAGCTGGTCTACTGCCCGGAAAGCCACCGCCTTCTTGGGGCAACATTGATCGGCCCCAATGCGGGAGAACTCCTGGCTGAATGCACGCTTGCCATCGAAATGGGGGCAACGCTGGAAGACATCGCCCTTTCTGTACACGCCCATCCTACCATGTCAGAAACTGTAGCATTCGCGGCTGAACGTGCATTAGGCATGCTGACGGACCTGTGAAAGTGCTTTCCCGAGAACAGACACTTGTCACAGGTGATAGCAGAGGAACCGGAAGATGCCATTGCCGTGGCAATAGTTCAGGCCAACTCTCAAGCGATCGGATCAGGAGGGGGCATCCACGCCATCAACAGAGCCCCCGGCAGGTGATGTTTGCATCACCGAGAGGGCATCCCGCCATACTTCGCCCGCCACTTAATGGGATGGATGTCTCTCCCGCCATCAGCGAAGCTGGTCTTGTCACGTATCGGCGGAAAACTGGGCCGCGACAACGCTGCTGCACCGCACCCGCATCGTTGACCGGTTCTTCGATCACCTTGTGAAAACTGAGGCCATCGACCGCAACCCCGTCACCGCCTTGCGCCAGGCATGCAATATCAAGCAGTGCATGCCGGTCTGGCGCGCTCTGGCATCGCGAAATCCGGAAAAGGCCCTTGCCGAGTTGCGCCAGCCCCGGCCGTTCGGCAGCGTGCTGGGAGCGGTTTTGGCTGAGCACGTCGCGCTGATGCGGAACCGAGGATACAAATACACGTCACAGTCTGCGCGGTTATTGAGATTCGACCGTTTCTTGCAGCTGAACCCGGCGCTCCAGGAGCAACCGATCGGGGTGATACTCGATCATTGGACGGCTGCGAAATCCACGCGCAATCACGCCGCCGAATGTGAAAATCTCAGGCGTGTCCTCACGAAGATCTTCCATCGTCAGGATCCATCGACCCCATTCCGCCGGCCGGACCCGCGACCGCAGAAAGAAGTGGTCAAGCAGTGGCGCAAGCCCCACATCCATTCGCCAGACGATGTCCGGCGGATGCTCGACATCGCTCGTTCCTACCCGTCACCACGGGCACCGCTTCGCCCGCTGACGATCTATACCATGCTGGTGTTGGCCTATTGTGCAGGCTTGCGGCGGGGCGAGCTTGCCCGTCTCGATCTTGGCGACGTTGATCTTCAGGACGGCACGATCACGGTGCGGCAGACAAAGTTCTTCAAAACCAGAATCCTGCCGCTGCCCAACAGCGTGGTGGTCGAGCTTCGAGCCTATATCAAAGCCCGACGCCGTGCCGGCGCATCGCAGGATCCATGTTCGGGTCTGTTCTGGCACGGACAGGGCCGCACCCGCAGGTACACGCCGGAAATGGTCACCTGGCTGCTTAGTGACATCATGCGGCGCGCAGAGTTGAAGCCACGGCAAGGGCGAACCGGGCCGCGCGTTCATGATCTACGCCACTCGATGGTCGTGAACCGAATTTTGGAATGGTACGAAGCGGGCATCAATCCGCAGGATCGCCTGCCGTTCCTCGCGACTTACCTTGGGCATCGGGATATTAACTCGACCTTGGTCTACATCACCGTCACGCAGGATCTGCTGCATCACGCCAACGAACGGTTCAGGACCGTGGGCGCCCCATGCCTCGACCTTGGGCGCGAGGTGAGGTCATGAACAAAACCAACCCGTTCCCGAACCTGATGCGCGCGTTCTTCCACGAATGGCTTGTTGAACAGCGCAACGCGTCCGTCCATACGGTCCGATCCTACCGCGATACATGGCGGCTGTTCCTGAGGTTCACCGCACAACGCGCGAAAACGACGGTTGCGAAGATAGCGCTGGCCGATCTGACTGCCAGCGATGTTGTTGCCTTCCTGAGGTACGCTGAACAGGAGCGCGGCGGCACGATTGGCACACGCAACTGCCGGCTTGCAGCGATCCGCAGCTTCTTCAACTTCGTAGCGACCAGAGATCCCGCAGCGATCGCTCAATGCTCGGAAATCCTCAACATCCCGGTCAAACGGGCACCGGTATCGGAACCTTGCTATCTGGAACCGACGGAAATAGCAGCGATCCTTGCCCAACCAGACCGTTCGACCGTTGAGGGCATGCGCGATCACGCGCTGCTCTCGTTCCTTTACAACAGCGGGGCCCGAATACAGGAAGCGCTCGATCTGTGCCCCGATATGATCCGGTTCGATAGCCCAGGTTGCGTGCGTCTGACGGGCAAGGGCCGCAAGGAACGCATTTGCCCGCTCTGGCCGGAAACCGTGCTACTGTTGAAAAAGCTGTTGGAGCGAAAACCGCGAGCATCGGACCAGCGGCTGTTCGTGAACCGCTATGGCGAGCCGCTCAGCGCCTCGGGCGTCCGGTTCAAGCTGGCGATTTATGTGAAGGCCGCGGCAGAAACCGTACCATCGCTGCGCAGCAAGCATGTGACGCCGCACAGCTTCCGCCACGCCACCGCCGTCCACCTTGTCTCGGCAGGCGTCGACGTCACAGTCATCCGCAACTGGCTTGGCCACGTGAGCCTCGACACCACCAACCACTACGCAAACGCCAATCTGGAAACGAAGCGAAAGGCACTGCAACAGGTTAGTCCTCCGGCAGCGGGAGTTCATCCACCGTCATGGAAACGGGATGCGAGCCTACTCGCCTGGCTCGACACGCTCTGAAATAATGCGGAGGAACGTGGATGGAAACGCCTCAAAACAGCACATCTCCGCACGTTCCTCCGCATTATGGCCACCTGATGATAAGTAAAGCATCAAAAGAACGATCAGAACGATGCCGAGGCCATTTGTACCGCATTGATGCTTCCGAACATGAAGTTCGTGCCAACCAAGTCAGAAGAACAACAGGACATTCAGGCCCTGCATCGGGCGCGCCGCCGCCTCGTCAATCACAGGACCGCACTCGTGAGCCAAATGCGGGGCCTGCTGTTGGACCGCGGCATACCGATCGCTTTATCGATCGGACGGGCACGGCGGGCCATCCCAGAGATACTTGAGAACCAGACGAACGGGCTGAGCGCAATGAGTCGGGAGATCATTGGCGACTTGTTCGACTTCTTGGGACAGATTGATGCTCAGATCACAACCTTCGACCGCCGCATTGATGCGGTGTTCAAGTCCAATGAGGATTGTCGCCGGATTGCACGCATCTGCGGTGTCGGTCCAAAGACGGCGACAGCTGTTGTTGCAGCTGTGGGTGACGGTCAAGAGTTCAAAAACGGTCGGCATCTGGCCGCATGGATGGGCTTGGTTCCACGACAACACTCGAGCGGCGACAAGAGGCTGCTTATGGGGATCAGTAAACGCGGAGACAGACATCTCCGAACCCTGTTGATCCACGGCGCCAGATCAGTGGTCCGCGTCGCACAGCGAAAGACAGACCCATTCAGTCAATGGATAAACAGTCTTCGGGAACGACGGGGCATGAACCGCGCCATCGTCGCCGTTGCCAACAAGAACGCTCGGATCATCTGGGCGATGCTGAACAAAAATGAGGAGTTCCGCGCCCACGCTTAAGCGCGAGACAAGGATTGCAAGACGACCAAAGAAATGAACCGACCGGCAAACTCCGGTGTGTGAGGAACCTGGCTTTTATAATGGCCTGCTGAGGCCGACCATTTGTTGAGGCTCACCACGCGGAATTCCCATTTGGGCGCACCATCGAACGGTGACGCCGGATAGATGTTTGCAACCTGGGACCTGGCGGCGGAACAGATCAGCGAAAATCTTGCAATGGGAGAGACATCCATAGATGTAGAAGGATGCATTGCTCATGCCATGCTCGCGGCAAAGCTCGGCTACCGGCACGCCGCCTTCAGCCTGGCGCAGGATCGCAAGGATATGGGGTTCAGTGTATCTGCTTGTCATCTTCATCTGAATTTCCTAATGCATACTGGCAAGAAAATTCTACTTTCGCAGCCCCTTAATTTCGGGGGGGGATTACCGGATGACGCCTACGAAGAAATCCTCGACAAATGTGACGACTCCGAGCGCGACGTCTCCAAGGAGAAAACTGCGAACCACTATACCTATGCCAAACTCGAGGAGAACGACGTCGGCCTCAAGAAGCTCTAGGGCAGCCTCGGTCTGCTCATCGCAGGCGTCTTGTGTCCGCGCGACGGTTAGTTCAGGCGAAGAAGGTAAGTCGCCAGCCAAACCACGCCCGCGTTCTGAACACACCAAGGCAGCGCTCTGCAATCGGCGTTCAGAATATGCAGACGGATCAACATAAGTTAGCGGCCCCAAATTAAATCCATCCGCAGGTTGTGAATTTATCCCGTTTGATGATAGGTGTGACACTGCGCTTTTGGGCACCGAGGTTCGGTCCATATCTATCGCAACACGCTGCTAGGGGTCTGCACGCAGTCCCGTATATTCTGGCAGCGAACAAAGTGCGCGTGCCCATATTTATCGGCCGCGCATCAAGACCGGGCATTCACCGGCAGGAAACGAACAACAAAGGCTGTGCATCCGGGTGCTGTCACTGGACATGCTTCTTTGCGTGCCCATGCGCGCGCCGGGTCGGCCGTATTTGTTTCTGTAAAAGCGGCGCGCCCGAGGACTTTACGCGGGTGCGTTTGCACGAAAGAGGGAACGAAAAATGACGAGAATGACAGTGCTCATGGCCAGTGCCGCCATCATTGCGATGACTGCACCCGTTGCCAGCGCCGATTCACCCGATCCAATCGTGATCCCGATCCACAATTGGTCCAGCCAGAATGTGATGAGCCATGTTGTCGGACAGATATTCGATTCCATTGGCAACAGCGTCGAATACGTTTCGACCGACAGTCAGGCTGTCTACGAGTCGATCCGGCTGGGGGACGTCGCTCTTGAGGTCGAGGTCTGGGAAGGCGCATATGGTGCCTCGTTCGACGCCGCTGTTGAAAAGGGCGGTGTTCACGCCGTCGGCGAACATGATGCCGTGACGCGCGAGGACTGGTGGTATCCGCTATGGACCAAAGAAGCCTGTCCCGGCTTGCCAGATTGGCAGGCCCTGAACGCCTGCGCCGCGCTTTTTGCCACGCCGGAAACTGGCGACAAGGGGCGGTTCCTGGGTGGGCCAGTTGACTGGCTGAAACACGATCAGGAGCGGGTCGACGCGCTAGGCATGGATTTCGTTGTGATCAACGCCGGTTCGGCTGCGGCGCTCTGGGCATCGCTCGCTGCGGCGGAACGTACGCGCAAGCCGATAGTGCTGTTCAACTGGACGCCAAACTTTGCCGAAGCGGTGTGGCCCGGCGAATTCGTGGAATTCCCCGAGTGGGTGGCAGGCTGCAATACCGATCCGTCGATCGGGCCGAACCCTGACGTGACCTACGACTGCGGAAATCCTGCAGATGGTTACCTCAAAAAGGCCGCCTGGGATGGCATGAAGGATAAGTGGCCGACGGCCTATGCGGTTCTGTCCAATGTTAGTTTCACCAATCCGCAGATCGCCGAAATGGCGCGGCTGGTCGACATTGACGGCATGGAGCCGGAAGACGCGGCGGCCCACTGGCTTGATCAGAACGTGGACATCTGGACCGCCTGGACCAACTGAGACAGCCCACAAGCAGCACTGTATCCCTCCGGCCCGTGCCGGGCGGATACCTCTGAAACCGCTAGAAGGACTGCCCATGATCGTGCAACAACCCGTCATCTCGTGCCAGAATGTCTGGAAACTCTTCGGTCCTGCACCGACAGGCTATATGTCGGCCCTGCAAGAGGTTCCTGATCCGGAGACAATCCGGGCCGCCGGATATGTCACGGCGGTGCGGGACGTGACGCTGGATGTCATGAAGGGTGAGATTCTGGTGATCATGGGATTGTCGGGGTCGGGAAAGTCTACGTTGCTGCGCTGTATGTCGCGGCTTCTGGATGTTTCGGATGGGTTGATCGAGGTCGAGGGGCAGGATCTTGGCGCCCTGTCCGAGCGCGGGCTGATCGAACTTCGGCGCAACAAGATGGGCATGGTGTTCCAGAATTTCGGGCTACTGCCGCACCGCACCGTTCTGGGCAATGTCTCTTTTCCGCTCGAGATGCGCGGCCAGAACCGGCATGCTTGCCATGACCGTGCACTGGAAGTGATCGAGCTTGTCGGCCTTGCCGGCCGCGAGAACCATTTTCCGCATGAATTGTCGGGCGGCCAACAACAACGCGTCGGGATCGCACGCAGCCTCGCCATCGAACCTGATATCTGGTTTCTGGACGAACCGTTCTCGTCCCTCGACCCGCTGATCCGAAGTGAGATGCAAGAGGAGTTCATGCGGCTTCAGGCCGTGTTGGGCAAGACCATCGTCTTTATCACCCATGACTTCGACGAAGCGTTGCGCCTCGCGGACCGGATTGCGATCATGAAAGACGGGGTCGTTGAACAGTGCGACACGCCGGAACGGATCGTGCTTGAGCCCGCGACGCCCTATATCGCAAAATTCACCGAAAACATCGACAAGGCCCGTGTCGTGCGCGCGGGCGGGATGATGGTGCAGGGCCTTCCTGGTACCCTGCCCAAAGGCGAGGCGGTTTTTGCGGACAGCACGATCCAGAATCTTGCCCGGATGCTGGTGGATGATGATCGCGACAGCCTGCCGGTCCAGGCGCCCGATGGCAAGATCATCGGCATACTGGACAGGCAGGACGCCCTTGACCTTGTGGTGGGCTCCCGTCCGTGAGCGGAGCCGCTGCCCATGTTGCGGTGTCGGCAGGCCGCTTTGTGCGACTGAGGGTTGTCATTGTCCTGATTGCCGCAGCCATCGCGATGGCGTTGGGGCGCGGGATGCTGCCCGACGGATTGATCCGCCCGCCCGATTGGATGATCCTGCCGCTGGCTGACTGGATCAACGCGCTTTTTGACTTTCTGCGCGATGACCTGGGCCTGCTCGGCGTCACGCGCAGCGTCGCCGACGGCGTCGAGTGGTTGCTAAATATCACGGCGAACCTGCTTTATGGCAAGAACCGGTGGCCCTGGCTGGGGCCGATCCCTTGGTCGGTCATTGCTGTCACGGCCGCCGTCGTAGCCTATGCTTTGGGCGGCATAAGGCTGGCTGTGATGGCGGGCGGTACGTTCGTGTGGATTGCCTTGATGGGGCAGTGGAAATGGGCGATGGAGACACTGTCTGTGATCATCGTCGCCGCACCCGTCTCGGTCATGCTTGGCCTGCTGGTAGGTATCGCGGCCTGGCGCTGGCGCCGACTGGCGGCGGTGCTGAACCCGATCCTCAACATCGCGCAATCGCTGCCGCATTTTGCCTACATGATTCCGGTCGTTGTTTTCATCGGAGTGGGGCCAAAGGCGGGGGCGATCGTGACGATCATCTTTTCCATCCCGCCGATGATCCGCATGACATTACTCGGGCTTCGAAAGGTACCCGATGAGGTCGTTGAAAGCGGTAAGATGTGCGGCGCGACGGGCTGGCAGCTATTGCTGCGCACCCGCATACCGACGGCCCGCTCGGATATTCTGATCGGGGTCAATCAGGTCATCATGCAATGTCTGGCCATGGTGGTATTGGCCAGCTTCATCGGAATGCCCGGGCTGGGGCAGAAGCTGTTGCAACTGTTGCAGGCGCTGAGGATCGGCCAATCGGTCGAGATCGGTTTGACGATAGTGCTGCTGGCCATCACCCTTGACCGCTGCACAAGGGCATGGGCGCTGCGCCAGCCAGCGCATGTGACCCTCGGCACCCCCTGGCATGAACGCAACCGCCTGCCCTTGATATGGCTGGCACTGGCGACACTGGCGAGCGTTCTGTCGCAGCTTTTCCCGTTTCTTGCCGAAGTCGAACGCGGGCAAAGCTTCTCTGTCGCAGGGGTGATAGATGCGGCAATGGACCACGTCATCGTCGCGATATATCCGGTGACAAACTGGCTGCACTGGTTCCTGATCGTCTGGGTTTTTGTCCCGATCCGCGATGCTTTTCTGTGGATGCCCTTCGCGGCGGTGCTGTCGCTTCTTGCCGCCCTCGGCTATGCGGTCGGCGGTCGTCGTTCTGCGCTGATCTGTCTGGTCTTCTTCGGCTATATCGCCATTTCAGGCTGGTGGGACCGCACGATGATCACCGTTTATACGGTCGTGGTCTCGGTCGCGATCGCTGCCATCCTAGCCTTCCCGACGGCCATATGGGCAGCAGGCAGCGCCGCAAGGTCACGCAGGGTTCTGTTGGTCTGCGATTCATTGCAGACCTTTCCCAGCTTCATCTACCTGATCCCGATGATCATGTTGTTTGGCGTGAATGATGTGGCAGTGGTCGGTGCCGTGGTCGTTTTCGCCGCGATCCCTTTGGTCCGCTATACGGTCGAGGGATTGCGAGGTGTACCCCTGGCGATGGTAGAAGCTGCGGGAATGTCCGGCGCGACCCGGCGGCAGACCCTACGGCATGTCCTCCTGCCGATTGCGCTGCCGACGATCATGGTGGGGGTCAATCAGGCGGTGATGTTCTCACTGTTCATGGTCATCATTGCGGCCTTCATCGGCACGCAGGATCTGGGTCAGGAAATGCAGCGGGCTCTTTCGTCGGCCGATGTCGGCAAGGGTCTGGTGCTTGGCCTTGCCGTCGCGACCATCGGGCTGATGGTGGATCATCTGATAATGAAATGGGCAAGTTCTGTGACACCCGCCACGTAACCGCTGGGCGGTTATTCATCACTCCAGTGACATGCGTCAATTCGCCGCAGGAGCACGCTCGGGGACAGCCCAGTGGCCGCTGGAAGGATTGCCGTGCCCCGTCTCCAGGACATGGTAAATGATTTCGGCGACCTCGGGGGCGATCGGGGTGCTAGCGTTGAAATCCAGATAGATATCGCGCATGGCCCAGCTTCCTTTCCGTTGTCGCTCTGCCCAAGTCAGGGCTTGTAGGCCGCGTCCTGCTGCCAACCGGTAAAGCCGGTCTGCATCACCACGACATTCGACCGTCCCGCCACACGCAGCGCGAAGGCGGCCTGCGCCGACAGGCTGCCGGTGTTGCAGAAGAGGATGGTCCTGCGGTCCTCGGGTATCTCGTCGATCCGGTCGAGCACTTCGCGCCACTCGATATTGATGGCGCCGGGGATCGTGCCCTCATCGAACTGCTCCGCGTCGCGGGTGTCGACGAAGAGCGCGGTCTCGAACACGGTCTGGTCGAGTTGCTGGGGCAGGATGATGCCGGACTCGTAGTCCGAGAACATCATGTATTCCTGCATGGCGTCGATGGCTGCGTCCTGCGCCAGTGCGGGTGCCGCATGGACGCCAAGCGCGACTGTCGCCGCCAAAAGAAGGTGTTTCAGGTTCATCCGGTTTCTTGGTGTTCAGGTGTTCTGCGCGTGCCAGCCGTTCGTTCCGCCTTCGAGCCAGACGGCGTCCGGGTGGCCGAGCCTGTTCAGCATTTCCGCCCCTCTGCGGACCGCCCGCCGCCCTTGCCGCAGATGGTCACGGGCGTCTTGCCAGAAGGGAGTTCACCCGCTCGGCCTTCAAGTTCGGCCAGCCGGATATGGACGGCGCCCGTAACGTGGGCAACGGCGTAGTCCTCGGCGTCGCGGACGTCGATCAGGTGGAAGCGTTCAGGATCGGCCACGAGGGCGGCGAGCTTCAGCGTCTGAGCCATCAGAACACCAGGACCCTGTCGGCGGCGAACGTCGCCTGCGCGAGTTCGTCCATCGTCGAGCGTGTTACCCCTTCCATCATGTCGCCCTCGGCGAGGCCGCGGGCGTCCATGCAGGTGCCGCACATCAGAACGCGGCCCTTGGCAGTGAGGACGCGGTGGATCATCCGCTCGAGATTGTAATAGCCGTCCGGCGTCTTCTGCCCGGCCTTGGCACACAGCACGGCGTCGGCCATCAGGAAGACAGTGATTTCAGCCTCGGGGTCATTTTTGGCCAGTGCATGGGCCATGCGCAGGCCGTTGAAGCTGCGCTCGGTGCCGTAGGGCGGGTCGTTCATCAGGATCAGATGTTTCATTGTCGGTCCTCAGTTCGGGGCGCGGATTTCAAGATCGGAAAGGAAGGCTTTGATGCGCCGGGCGTTGGCACCCCGGTCGATCTGACCGAGGCGAGACCGAGAGCGCATGTCGATGCGGGTGCCGGTGCCGGTCTCGGTGACGCGGATCGCCACCTCGTCCTCGAAGCCGAAAAGGTGGCTTGTCACAATGGCCTCGATCTGGCTCTCTGCGGGATCGGCTGACAGCACCTGCCATCCGCGGGTCTCCACCAGAGCGAGCGCTGCCGCGAAGGCCTCGTCTACCGGGACCGGAAATTCCAGCGGACGCACATTCGGATAGGCGGCGCGCTGCTGCTCGGCGTTCGGTGCCGGGTAGTCGCTCGGCGTTGCCGTGAACCAGAACACCGGGGGGTCGTCAGTGTCGGTCGAGATGTCGTTGATCGGCGGGGTGGTGCGTGCGGCAATCTCGAACGCTGCACCAAGCCCCGCAATGGGCAGCGATAGGATCAACCCGAGCAGGACCGCACCGGCACCGCCTCGACGTTCAAGACCAGCAACTGCCAGTCCGATCAGCGCGATGAGAACACCCGCCAAGGCCGCCCAAGCGGCCCAGCCGGCGACGTCATAGGCTTGCGGCCAGGGCCAGCCGTCAGCCCGAAAGCCCCAGACCGAAACGGCCAGAACAGTTAAGGACGTGAGCCCCAGAAGGATGGACAGAAGGCCAAGGCGGCGGGCAAGGGGATCAGGCATCAGCGGTCTCCTGCTTTGCGGGGTTGAGACGCGGGTGGGTTTCCTCACCGAACCAGAACAGGATCGCGCCCGAGATGAACATCGAGATCGCGACGAACCAGAAGGCGGCCTCGGCAGCACCTGTCAGGCTTGCAGCAAGCCCAAGTCCGAGCGCACCGATGGCGTAACCGAGGTCGCGCCAGAAGCGGTAGATGCCGATGGCCGAGCCGCGCCAAGCGGGCGGGGTGATGTCGGCCACGGCCGCAGAGAGGTTGGGGTAGAGCAGTGCCATGCCGAAGCCCGCCACCCCGGCCGAGACCGACCACCAGAGCGCGCCGGTGCCCAACACCACCATCCCCACGCCCGCGCCGCAGATCCACATGCCCAGCACGTTGGGCCAGAACCGGCCCACATGGTCCGACAGCCGCCCGGTAAAAAGCTGCGAGCCGCTCCAGACGAAGCCGTAAACACCGACGATCCAGCCCACCTCGGTCAGGCTGGCGCCCTCACCCACAAGGAAGACGGGGAAGAGCGCCCAGACCAGCGCATCGACGAACTTTTCGACAAGACCCGCCTGCGAGATCGCAAACAGGCGGCGGTCGCGCCAGCTCATCAGCGCGAAGATTTCGCCCGTGCTGGGATGGTCCGACACGCCTTGCGGGTAACGCGGCAGGGATTTCGGGGGCGCTACCTTGTGCGCGGCGGTCTCGGCCTTGGCCCAGGGCAGCGTGTCCTTCACCCAGACCACCGTCAGGACCAGCGCCAGCACGACAACGGCCATGCCAAAGACCAGCAGCCCGACGCGGGCGCCCAAGGCTTCTGCGGCATAGGCGGTCAGAATACCGGCGATCGCGACGCCCACGTAGCCCGAGAACTCGTTCAGCCCCATGGTCAGCCCGCGTTCCTCGGCCTTGGTGATGTCGAGTTTCGCGGTCTGCGTCATCGACCAGCAGAGGCCCTGATTGACACCAAGCAGCACGGTGGCGGCGACGATCCAGTTCCAGTCGGGTGCATACCAGATCATCACCGGGATCGGCAGCGCCACAACCCAGCCCCAGAACAGCACCCGCTGACGCCCGATCCGTTCCGACCAGCGCCCGGCGACAAAGTTCATCACCGCCTTCACAACTCCAAAGGCCACCACGAAGGAGGCGAGCAGCAGGAAGGAGCCGCGCTCGAGCCCGAATTCGCTCTCTGCCAATGCGGGGACCACCGTGCGCGTCATGCCGATGGCAAAGCCGACCAGCATCACCTGGATCAGTTGGTGGGCGACCTGGCCCCTGTTTTCGCGGATACCGCGTTGCAGATCGGGTCCGGTCATTCTGACGGCTCCTTTGTCGTGATGCGCGGGTCAAGCGCGTGCCCCGAGGCCGGGCCCCGGACCGGCTGGATCAGCATCCGGTCAAGCCATAGATCGCGGCGCGTGCGGAACTGCTCGATCCCGATTTCCATCCCGTTGTGGCCCTTGGCGGGCTGGGCGATGTAGGTGCCCAGCAGCCGGTCCCACCATGGCAGGTTGAAGCCGTAATTCGAATTGGTCTCGCGCGGGTCGATGGAATGGTGGACGCGGTGCATGTCGGGTGTGACCACGAACAGACGCAAAATCCGATCTACCGGGCGCGGCAGGTCGATGTTGGCGTGGTTGAAAAGTGCTGTTGCGTTCAGCAGTACCTCGAACAGCAACACGGCGATGGCGGGCGGGCCGAGAGCCGCGACCACAGCCAGCTTGATCCCCATCGAGATCAGGATTTCCACCGGGTGGAACCGCAGGCCGGTCGTGGCGTCAAAATCGAGATCGGCATGGTGCATCCGGTGCAGCCGCCATAGGCCGGGGATCGCGTGGAACATCACGTGCTGCAGGTAGATCGCAAGATCCAGCAGCAGCATCGAGACGGCGATGGCTGCCCACGGGGCCACGTCGATGTTGTTGAACAGACCCCAGCCATTGTCCTCGGCCATGACGGCAAGCCCGACCGCAAGGATCGGAAAGGAAAGCCGCAGGATCACCGTATCAACCACCACCAGCGCGAGATTGTTTGTCCATCGGATCACGCGCGGAATGTTGCGCCGCCGTCGGGGTGCTGCGACTTCCCATAGCGCCATGGCTGCGAGCATGCCAAGAAAGATGACAAGGCGGATCGTGGGTTCGGCTGCAAGAACGGCCTCGGACATGGCACAAACCTTTGGGTTGCGGAATGCGATGGAATCGCTATCATTCAAGTTGTTACTTGAACGTTAGTCATTGGAGATCACCGTGTCAATCAGCCCGAAGATGGCCCTGCTGGAAGAATACGCCCTTGTCGCGCGCGCTCTGTCCGCGCCAGCGCGCCTGTCACTTCTGGAACAACTGGCGCAGGGCGAACGCGGTGTGGATACGCTGGCCGAAAAGACCGGCCTTACTGTTGCCAATTGCTCGCAACACCTGCAACAGCTGCGCCGTTCCGGACTTGTCACCAGCCGCCGCGATGGCAAGGCCGTGATCTATCGGCTGACCGATGCGAAGACGCTGGAGCTGATGGACCTGCTGCGCATCGTGGCAGAGCGCAATCTCGCGCAGGTCGAGCACATCTTGCGCGGCCTCTCGGACGGAGAAGAGGCACCTGAGCCGGTAAGTCGCGCCGATCTGGCCACGCGGATCGCCGATGGGGCAGTGACCATTCTCGACGTGCGGCCAGCAGATGAATTTGCAGCCGGTCACATCCCGGGCGCGCTCAACACGACGCTGGCCGAACTCGAGTGGATCCTCCCGACGCTCGATCCGACCATCGAAATCGTCGCCTACTGTCGCGGGCCATACTGTATCTATGCCCATCAGGCCGTCGCCATCCTGCGCAAACAAGGACTGAACGCGCGGCGGATGGACGGCGGCCTGCCGGAATGGCGCGAAGACGGGCGGGCGGTGCTGACCAAGGCAACACCGGAGTAACAATGGACGCCTGACATGCGACCAGTCCGATTCTGAATTGGGTAATCTGCCAGGGCAGTCGGCCGCTCTAATCCAGCCGCAATCAATCATCGGCTAGCAATTGCTTGGCCTCTTTGAAGCCGCCACATTCATCATCTGCGCCCATCGATCAGGAGCTCGCAAATTCGCATTTTGCGCATTGCAGCCGTTCGTGCCCGACGCAGCGAATGCACACCTTCCGCCCGGCCAGCATGCGCCCACAGGGTTGGCAAGTTGCCAGACATGGGTTCGCTCTGGGCTGGCAGCGGTCAACCGAAGCGGCGCTGAAATCCAGTCTGCGGTGGCCCAAGTTGAAAACTGGGTACTGCACAGCCGCAAGGCAGCTCTGTGCCCGACGTAGACGCTCCCGCAGGCTGCGCCACTGCTGAAAGTCGGATAATTTCTTTGCCTGCGTCCTCACGGAATGGTATATTTATAGAGCTACCGCCGTCGAGCGGTTGGTGCTTGATTGGCGATGGCGTGAAACCCCAAACGGGAGGCGCTGCCATGAAATCCTTTACACTTGCCGCAATCGCTGGAACCTGCAGTCTGGTTGCTTTTTCATCTTTTGCACAGACCACCGAAGTTTCCGTGGAAGAATTGATGGCTCAGCTTGAGGGCGTGGCGCCCGCGGCTGTGCTCGCGGACTCCAAGCTGCTGAACATGAAAGAAGACGGTGAAATACAAGTGCTTCGTGAAGGCACCAACGGGTGGACATGCATGTACCCCGGCACCGACCCGATGTGCGCGGATGAAGCATCAATGAGTTTTCTCCAAGCATGGATGAACAAGGAAAATCCGCCGGAAACGCTCGGTTTCGTCTATATGTTGCTCGGCGATGAGGGTGCCAGCAATACTGACCCGTATGCCGAGGCCGAGAAACCTGACAACCAATGGGTGGTTGCAGGTCCGCACGTAATGATCGTCGGTTCTGCCGCCGCGCCGCTCCTCCAAAGCTACCCGAGCGAGGTGCCGGAAGGCGCGAACCAGCCGTGGGTCATGTGGCCAGGAACGCCCTATGCGCACTTGATGATTCCGATGGAATAACAGCCATAGGCGGTTTCCAGCTGTGATTGATGTTCGCCCGACGATCAGTGCCCAGTGGGTCTCGTCGCATCCAGAAGCAGTATCCAGGCTGCCGCTTAACTCGCGGTAGACTGACGCCTGACGGCGGCCTGCCTGCCGGTAGACCCACCGATGGCCCGGAACTTAGGAGTCAGCTTTGTTCGCATCTTACCAGTTCGCCATCTGCGCGATCAAGGTCAGCTATCGCATATTCGCGCAAAGGGCTTTGGATCCGCTTTGGGCTGACAGCGGTCATCCGGCGTGGTTGGGATACCTCGAAATTTTGCGTACTCATCAAAATTAGCGCGCTGCACTGCCGCAAGTCGGCTTCGAGCCCAAACTACCGAAATGCCGCTGCTTAGCGAAGGCCTACTCATACCGATAAATGGTTTGGACGATGAACTCTCACTATCGCCGACGTGCAAGCTCGCGATAAAGTGCGGGTGGCGATACACCAATCTGATCGGCAACTATTATCCATCCGCCTGTCGGCGGTTCACCGTTTAGATCCAGCCAGGCGTCCAACCTGTCCGACACCCGGCGAAGGCGCAATATCTCGATGCGCGCTCTTTGGGATTGGACCTCTCTGGCATAAGTCTCGATCAGGCTTAAAGCAGCGTCTGGCCGGTCACGCAGCGCAGATCGAAAGGTGGCACGCGGCATGAACGCTATTTCGGTCTTAATGCGTGCAATAGCATCGCAGTGATAGGTCTTGGCCGACAACGACGCCTCGGCCAGAGCCATTCCAGCCTTGGCAACGCTGAGCGTAAGTGCGGTTCCATCCGCAAGTGGACGCTCAAGTGCGACCATGCCGGATCGAACAAGATACATCGAATGAACGCGATCTTCCCTACGAAAGAGAACAGCACCCTGCTCGAAGGTCTTCATCGACGCGTTATCAAATATTTGCTGCCAGTCGGACATGATAGAAATCATACCGTATGTCCGCAGTGTCCGATAGGGTTTTCTCGATAGACGCGAGGAAAGAGAATGAAAACGAAGATAATCTTGATCGTAGCAGCGCTACTCGGTGGAACGGCTTTTGCAGCTGCCCAGACAACACACTCAGGCCATGACGACGGCATGGATCACGCGATGCACGTTCAAGGCCAGTCGCTCCAAGGCACGATCCTGACCGAGCCGGGGCAAGGGGCTTTCGCGGCCCTTTCCGAAGTTGTTCGCGTGCTCGAAGCCGATCCTGACACAGACTGGGGCCAAGTTGATCTTGCTGGCTTTCGGGCACATTTGGTTGATATGGACCGCTTGGTTTCGGACGCGATTGTGGAAGAGACAGCGCTGCCGGACGGCCTTTCCGCAATTGCGACGGGGGATGCCCACACGATCGCCACACTGCGACGCATGGTGCCTGCGTATTCCGGAGGATCCGGCCATCCATTCCGACAACATCCGGCCACCTGTTCCGGGGTATCCGGCCACCTGTGAC
>NZ_JBGQOJ010000036.1:0-26282 GCF_052119585.1 Pseudogemmobacter sp. W21_MBD1_M6
GCGTAAACAGGTGCCGTCGGCTGGCCCCGAGGTGACGCGAGACTTTGTCGTTGAGCCGATCGAGCAGCGGGCGGATGGCCGCATTCACCTCTGCGAGGCTGAAGAACTGGCGATTGCGCAGCCGTGCCAGGATCCAGCGTTCAGCCAGCAATACCCCACCCTCTGCCTTCGCCTTATCTTTAGGCTTATATGGCCTGGCCGGGACAACGGCCGTGTCATAATGCGCGGCCATATCTGCGTAGGTCCGGTTGATCGCGGGGTCGTAAAAGCACGCCTTGGTGACCCCCGCCTTCAAGTTGTCAGAGACGATCTGCGCCGTTACACCCCCGAAGAAACCAAGGGCGCGCACATGACTTGCGATCCAATCCGGCAGGGATTGCGTCCAGGTCGCCTCGACAAATGTATAGTTCGATGCACCCAGAACGGCGACAAACACCTGTGCCGTGCGCACCTCCCCGGTCTGGGGGTCAATCACATCGATCGTATTCGGAAAACGCGGCCTTGTGTCTCGCGGATTACATGGCGGATCCCCGCCATGGCATCGGGGCTGTGATCGGGGCCGAGGACGGCCTCGAGGCGGCCAGCCTGATCGAGGCGGCCAACATCTGCGACGAGGCGGTGCCCTTGATCGAGGGCGGCGCGGAGCCCCGCTATGCCTGCAATGGTGTGGTGACCCTGAGCACGGTGCTTGATGCGCAGGGCACGCCCTCCACTGTGCAGACCTCCGGCCTTTACGAGTTCGGCGCGGGGCTGGTCCTGCTCGGCCTTGAGGGCGCGCTGCCCGCCCTCTTGCCCTGGATCGGGGCGGCGCTGTTTGTCGGCGTGATAATTTACGCGGTGCGGGCGCGCTCCGCGCGGATCGAGGATTACCGGACGGGTCGCAGCCCGGGTTCGGGTCACAGCCCGCGCCGGGGGGAACGCTAGGATGGTCGCGTTTTGTCTATCGCTGATCCCGGCTCTCGGCCGCCGCGTTGCCCTTGCGGGCGCGCTCCTGCTTGCGGCGATCGTCGCCCTCTACACCCTGTGGCGCAGCGGTCGGGCGGCGGGCGCGTCGGCCTATGCCGCGCGCCGCACCGAGGCCCGCATCCGCACCATGATCATAGCAAAGGAAACCCGCCATGAGGTGGACACCACAAGCGATGCTGATCTCGATCGCCGTCTTGACCGCTGGATGCGGGATTAATCAGGGCAAAAATATCGTTCACGGGTGCGAATGGCCAGATACTGGAATCCCGTCTGGTCGCGTTTCTGCGCAAGGTTGACCAAGCCGCAATTAGCCTGAAGCCGTACCAGATCCATCAGTCGTCTCGAGCAGCGTGCCCCGGAATGGCTGTACATGTAGTGGTCGTTATGCGTCGCGGCCTGCAGGAATTCCAGAAACCGCTGTTCGTCAGGCCGGAGATTGCCGACCTTTGACTTCTGCTCCAGCGACATAGCGTCCTCGATTGATGGTCATCACGTTCCGTCGAGACAATACGGCATTCTGACCGTTCATCAACCTTGCTCCCGGACGCCCTCACATAAAGGACGACACATGCGCCTTTTTATCACTCTTTGTCTTGTTGTCGTTCTGATTGCATGCGGACCGGATAGACCTGCGGATGACTGCGATTGGGCGGGTCCGATCCGTCCCTCGCGCGTTGATCTGCTGAGCCCCGGCACCGCGCGCCAGATCCTCGCCCATAACGAGACGGGCGCAACGCTATGTGGGTGGCGGCCATGAGTTTAGGGGTGCCAGGACGGCGTTCAGTTCTTGCCGCAGCACTGTTTGTATTTGCGTCCTGATCCGCAGGGACAAGGATCGTTCCGCCCCGGGCGCTTGGTCCTTACCGGATGCGGTGAGTTTGCGGAAACCCCCATGGCCAATTCCGGACGCGATAAGATCAAGACTTGGGCCATGCAGTTCGGAATGAGCTCCGGAGCCTCAAGATCAATCTCGTCGATCTCCTCCTCGGTGAACTTGCTGGTGCCCTCACAGATATCCTGTAGGGCCATCAGGAAGATGATCGAGGCTTGAGTGTCGTCATCGGCGCGTTTGATGAGGGCTTGCCAAGCTGCGGGGCGCAGGCCCATCGCGCGGGTCAAGCCATCAATCCAAGGTTCCCAGAGCGTCTCGTCGCTGTTCGGGTCCACCTCGTAAAGCGGCTCGATCCAGACAGAACGCGTCAAGCCTTCGGCCAGAGAATTGTAATGCGCCATCACCGCCCCGATCGTGTCTTCGGCGGTCTTCATGTCCGGAAAGTTTGCATCACCCGTCTCGCCCCAGACATGGGGGAGCCACTCCGAGGGTGGAATCAGATCCGGGCAGGCGAGAACGCCGGTCAGATAACCATCAAGCTCGCCCAGGGTCATCGGAAAGTGCTCATGGGGCAGTGCAAATAGCAACTCGCTGAGGCGATCCAGGTCCTGATCTGATTGGGCCATTGCACCACTCCTTTGGCTCTATGTCTTCATTAACCGCGCGAATACCGGTCCGCAATGCTGCCAGAAACCCAGTCGCCGCGCGAGACCTTTCGAAAATCTAGATGAGCACCACGACCACCCCGAAGGCCCCGCCATTCTGATCGGCTAGCCTGAACGAGTTGGCAGCCACCCTTGGCGGTGATCTGATCTTTGCCACCACGGTGACGAACGGCCTTGCCGGAAAGCTCAGCGCGGCCAGCAACCTTGCCGATCTGACCAATGCGGCCACCGCCCGGGGCAACCTCGGGCTGGGCAGCCTGGCGACACAGGCCGTCGGCAATGTCGCCATCACCGGCGGCAGCATTGCCGGCATAAGTTTTGATGGCGGGACCTTCTGACCGCTGCAATCACCCATTCCCCCTGGCTCAGATGAGCCCATGAACAGGAGGCCATATGGCTATCAGGATGAAGCGCTCGGCGGTGCCGGCCAAGGTGCCGACCACCGCCCAGATCGAACTCGGCGAGCTTGCCGTCAACACCTATGACGGCAAGCTCTATATGAAGAAGAACGACGGCACAGACGCCATTGTCGAGATCACGCGGGCAGCGGCGACCCAGGCCGAAGCCGAAGCAGGCACCGACACCATCAAGGTCATGACGGCCCTGCGGGTAAAACAGGCGATCTTCGCGTTCAGCCCGCCCCCCGTGGTGATCGAATATCTGGTCGTGGCGGGCGGCGGGTCGGGCGGCGGCGCCTACTATGCAGGGGGCGGCGGTGGCGGTGGAGTGCTTGCAGGATCACTCACCCTGCTCGCGGGGGAGGCCCTCTCCGCCGTGGTCGGCGCGGGTGGCGCGGCCCCTCTGCCCTTGGGCGGCGTCGGGACCCGTGGCGGGAACTCCAGCCTCGCCACAGTGGTTGCCACCGGGGGTGGCTATGGTGGTTCGTACACCGGGGCAGCGCCCGCAAGCGGTGGCTCTGGCGGCGGCGGCTCTCTCTACCAGTATTCCGCCGGTAGCTTTGGCGCGGGGATCGCCGGACAGGGCAATAACGGGTCAATCGGGGCAAACAACTCGGGCGGCGGCGGTGGAGGCGGCGCAACTGTCGCGGGCGGTGCCAGCTCTGCCGGTCGAGGCGGCACGGGGGGCGCCGGGTTTACCTCGGACATCTCCGGCACCCCCCAGGTCTATGGGTCCGGCGGTGGTGGCGCGTCCTACACCTCCACACTTCCCGGCCTTGCCGGGGTTAACGCGGGCACTGGCGGGTACAGTCCCGCGGGGCCTGCAACAAGTGGCGTCGACGGGTTCGGTGGCGGCGGTGGCGGTCAGCGCAACGACGATGATTCCGGGTCCGGTGGCAGTGGCGTGGTCATTGCCCGCTACCCCGGTCCTCCCACCTTGACGGGCGGCACGATCACCGAAGTCGGCGGCTACACCATCCACACATTCCTGTCCTCCGGGACGCTTGCCTACTGACAGGGGCCCGTAATGGCAAAATTTGCACAAATCGACGGCACACTGGTTACAAATGTGATCCTCGCCGATGCCGCGCACGTCGCCACTCTGAAGGGCGTCTGGGTGGAAGAAACCGGGTCCACCGGCCTGGCCCGCGTCGGCATGGCCTATGACCCGGACACAGGGGTATTCCAGGCGGACGCCCCCTATACGGAGGCGGACCACCTGCACGACCTGCGAAAAACCATGGTCTGCTCCCGCCTGCAAGGGCGCCTCGTCCTTGGCCCGGACACCTGTGCTGCCCTCGATGCCATGGCCGAGGATCCAGACACGCTCTGGGCGATGCGTGAGACGATCAAGAACGCTGGCGACTGGCGACGCCTGAGCCCGTCCATGGACGAACTGGGTTACCTGCTGGGATACTCGCACGAGGCGATGGACGCGCTCTTCAAACAAGCCATGGCGATGCAGGTGTGATCCGCTGACCTGCCCCATGATAGCTGTGGCGCTGTCTTTGATGGCCGACAAAACACGTTGGCAAAGTATGTCCGCTCTCGTCCATAGTACACCTATGACGTTATTTTCGGTTGTGTCGCGAAGGTGGTGGAAATTTGAAGGTGGCGTAATCTCCGGGTGAACCAAACCCACCCAATCGGCGGCTGCAACCGCCAAGGAGATCACGCCATGACGAAGAATACAGACACCAGCATGCTTGCGCTACTGGCCAATGAAGTGGGCTATGATCCGATCGAGGATCGGCTGCGGCAGAATATCCGTGCAACCATCGAGGCGCTGTTCGAGGAGGAGCTTGCCGCCTTCATCGGTCGCTGTCGCTATGGTCGGGGCGGCACCACGAAGAAGGGCTACCGCAACGGGCATCGCGAGCGCCAGCTCGTTGGCACCTTCGGCACCGAAACGGTCAGCGTGCCGCGCGCCCGGATCGAGAACGAAGAGGGCAAAATCACCGAATGGCGGTCCAAGGCGCTGCCGCGCTATCAGCGGCTGACGAAGAAGGCAGAAGCCCTGATCGCCTCGGCCTATCTGGCCGGAACGAACACGCGGCGGGTCAAACGCGCGCTCTACGGCCTGTTTCAGGGGGCAGTCGGCAAGGACGTGGTCAGCCGGGCCTGGCGCAAGGTGAAGGTGGACTGGGACGCGTGGTGCGCCCGCAATCTGGCCGACGAAGATATCGTCCGTCTCATTCTGGACGGCACCGTCATCAAGACCCGACTCGACCGCAAGGCCACGAACATCTCGGTGCTGGCGGCCATCGGTGTGCGCCGGGATGGCCAGAAGGTTCTGTTATCCATCATGAATATGGGTGGAGAGAGCAAGGCCGCCTGGGGCCAGTTCCTCGCCGATCTCGATGCGCGCGGGCTGAAGCGGCCCGAGTTCGTCATCATCGACGGCGCCCCTGGTCTTGAGGCCGCACTTGTCGCGCTCTGGGGCGAGGACTTGGCCGTCCAGCGCTGCACGGTCCACAAGCATCGCAACCTTCTCGGCCATGCCCCGAAGACGATGCACGACGAGCTGACCGAGGACTACCGCGACATGATCTACGCCGACACCGCGGTCGAGGTCGAGAAATGCCGCAAGGCATTCCTGCGCAAATGGCGGCTGAAATGCAAGGCCGTCGCCGACAGCCTCGAGGAGGCAGGCGACCGGCTGTTCACCTTCACGCGGCTCGACCCGTCACAATGGAAATCGGCGCGGACAACGAACGCGATCGAGCGGCTGAACGAGGAATTCCGCCGCCGCGTCAAGACCCAGACCGTGCTGCCCTGCGCCGAAACCGTGCCGATGCTGCTCTGGGCCCTGATGGCCTCCGGCCAGATCCAGATGCGCAAGGTCGATGGCTGGGAAACCCTAGATCAGCCAATCGAACCAATCACCCTTGACCTCGTCGCCTGATCAGGTCCAAATCCCAATGCTCGGAGATCGCCGCCAGAGAATTTCCACCACATTCGAGACACGACCTTATTTTCGTTGGACCGGCTCTGGCTGGGTAGCGGCGCTATAATCCGCCAAAGATACACGCTCGAAGCAGGATGCTTCCCGTTACCGGAGGCCATCGGCGTTGGACTGATGCGAAAAAGTGCGCCCAGTTGAAAACTGATCCTCTCGGTGGCGTGGGATTGCAAGTCACAAGCAATCAGGTAAATATCACCTTAAAGTTGTTTTCTATACAAATTAGTCAGCAAAACACACTGATGGTTTGTGGAAGTCATACTGGTCTTCCTGTAGGGGATTTCAATAATCTCAAACTAAGGTTTTTTTCATGGTTGAGAACTTTTACTTTCTTGGATGTTCGACGGCGTTCGTCGTGAGCGTTGTATTTTGTGTGGCAGTAATTCGATACCAAAGCTTGAATTCGAGTAATGAGCACATGATCAATGACTTGGCTGCGAGCCAGGCGCTTCACAGAACGCCGGTTCCTCGCCTGGGCGGCGTGGCAATTTTGGCTGCGTTTTTTGTGTCAATTCTTTTGACTCGAGAACAACTCGGGACGGATCTGTTGCTCGCGCTTGCTTCGGGAGCCATTATATTTTTCGTTGGCTTGAAAGAAGATATTTTTCGTGATGTCTCGCCTCGGACGCGGCTACTGGCAGCGTTCATTTCGGCGGCATTGGCTATGTATCTCACATCTGCGGCTGTTCCGGGTCTAAGCATTCCGCAGGTTGATTGGATATTCGGGTTCATCGCTGTTCCCGTGATTGTGACACTGATATGGTCCTCGGGGACATGCCATGCGCTAAACTTGATCGATGGGCTCAACGGGCTTTCGTCAAGCTATGCAATCGTGGCATCAACGGCGATAGCGCTGATTGCGAGCGAGACCGGCGATGCAGACATCCAATTTGTCGCAGTGCTTTTGATTGCCGCGTTGATTGGCTTCATGATTTTCAATTGGCCGCGCGCCAAGATTTTCATGGGTGATGCCGGGGCGTATTCGATAGGTCATATCATAGCTTGGCTAGGAATTGTTCTGATGACACGGAACCCCGAGGTCTCTCCTCTGGCTATCCTGCTGATCCTGTTTTGGCCGGTCGCTGATACAGTATTTGCAATTGCCAGGCGGATCCTATTTCGGAAGGCTATCAATCAGCCCGACCGCATGCACTTCCATCACATCGTGATCCGAATGCTAGATCGCCTAATGTGGCGCCGCTATTCAAAAGACTTCCTGAATTCCATGTCGACTCTAGTTTTGGTGCCGTTGTTTGCAGCTCCTGCGTTCTTAGGGGTACTTGTTTGGGACCATCCCATAAAGGCTTTGGTTGGACTTCTTTCCTTCGCTCTGCTTTTTGTTTTGAGCTATTGGGTGGCGGTGGACCTTCTTGCTACTCGTGGGGTAGGGCTGCGGTCACGCCGCGATAGATTGCAAGATGTGCCTGCGCGCACTTCTCCTAATCTGTCCCCACTTTCGGGGATATTCATTGAGGATTCAATGGCAGTGGATGTTCGGATCGCACGCGTCTCAGGGTCTAATTCATGGTCTTTGTTGACTGAATCGGCGAACTCGACAGGTCGGAAATGGAGCCAAAAGTTTGCAACGGACCTTGAGGCTTGGATGTTCTTTCTGAAAATAGTCGAAACAGACGGTATGCTGGCAGTCGTTGGTGATGAAATACGAAAAGAGGATCCCGACGGGTGGCGCTGAATGTGTTCTCTATCTGTTCTTTCTTGGTGATTAACCGAATGACCACATCAGCTGAGAAGGGTTTCGAGATAGGCGCCATAATCGTTCTTTGCGAAGCGGGTCGCTCGTTCGGCAAGTGCCTTGGCATCAATCCAGCCCTTGGCAAAGGCAATCTCGTCCGGGCTGCCGGTCTGAAGGCCCTGACGGGATTGCAACGTGCGCACGAAATTGCCTGCGTCCAGCAGGCTGCCGTGCGTGCCGGTGTCGAGCCAGGCATAGCCGCGCCCCATGGTTTCGACTGTCAGCGAACCTTCTTCCAGATACATTTCTAGCAGCGAGGTGATTTCCAACTCTCCGCGGGCTGAAGGCATAACTTGCGCGGCCTTTTGCGGTGCCGTGCCGTCGAGGCAGTAAAGCCCGATTACGGCGTAATGCGACGGCGGGTGCTCAGGTTTCTCAATGATTCCGCGAACAGTGCCATCCGCATCGAAATCGACCACGCCATAGCGCTCCGGGTCCCCGTCATCCTATACCCATCTGATATGGCACCCAATAATTCGAATGGGTGGCAAAATTGAGCCAGACGAACAGGATTGTGGCATAGTACAATAGGATCAAGGCGACGATGGCCTGGTTGCGCCGACCGAAGGCACCAATCGCGTCTGGAAGATGCGCAAATACCACCAATTGCAAAGGAATTATGTACAGCGCCATGCGATCAAGCGCTGTGCTCAAATTTGTCGGGAAAAACGCGAGAAACATGCTAACCGCCATAAGCGAGAAGATTAGCCAAAGCTTTTTCTCGGCCGGAGAGAGCGCGAAGCGCTTGCGATAGAGTAAGAAAAGAACGGCCGGAACAGCGTTCATTGCAAGACGAATGAAAGCGCCCGCAGACTCGATATTCTGATCCACATAGGTGTCGACTAGACGCGCGGCGCTGTCCGCCAACAAAGTGACGTAACCCAGCGCAGCCGCCCCGGCGACAAGCGACAAGGTCAAGAACCGGTTCTTCGAAACCGTCAAACCTGCTATTGGTATCAGCAGGACCGCAGATTTGTGAAACAGCGCCCCGACCAGCACCCAAAGCGCAAAAACCACGAACCGTTGACGGCCCAGCATAACGAGACCGATCATCACCAAGCCCAAGGCTATCGATTGGCGCGTGTAGCCCATGGCAACCACTGTGACGAGGTAGGGCATGGCGCAGGCAAGCGCCAACCATGGACGGGGCAGACTTCGACAGAATAGAACAAGGCCGATGGAGAAAAGGAAGGCACCAAAGGTGTTAACCCCTGTGATGCCGAAGCCGAGTTGCGTCGACAGAATATTAAGCGCCCAATAGCCTGGATCCTCCATGCCACTGAGGTCCGAAAAGTTTAGATTTTGGGCACCGAACAAGTATCGAAAATAGTTACCCCAGTCACCGCCCACATCGTAACGAAACCCGATGACTAGGGTGAGTGCCACAATCATCAGCATCCAAGTGTCATCTATCCGCAGCGGGCGCGTCCCATCGGCCCGCACCCTCATTAATGGGCCAGACGCGAGGGCCGCCAGCGCAGGGACGAGGAAGAAAAGCCAGTAGGGCAGCATCGAATTTATACTTTCAGGTATAAGCGGGCAGAAGGTCCGCCGACCGCGCACGCACAACGTCATGACGATAGTGCCTCAACCAGTCCAGCAACGTCAGAATGGTCCAAAGCTTGGTACCGTTATTCGCGTTACCCGACTGGTGCATGTCCCACAATTCAAGGATCGCAGTGGGTTCCAGACCGGCCAGATCAACAAGCTCATTATCAGACAAGAGGCGCTCACCCCATTCCCGCAAGGCACCACGCAACCACCGATCCAAAGGGATCGCAAAGCCCTGTTTCGGACGTTCAATAAGATCCCGTGGCACATACCGATCAAGGATTGATCGCAGGGCTTGCTTGCCCTTGCCATCAGCGATCTTCATTTCAAGCGGCAGCTCCCAAGCGGCTCTGACCACGCGCGCATCAAGAAATGGGGCCCGTGTCTCAAGTGACGCCGCCATCGACGCACGGTCTACCTTCACGAGGATATCACCAGGCAGGTAGGTCTCGCTGTCCATCGCCATCATCCATTCCGCCCCTACCAATGGAAAAGCTGATTCCGGGGTCGATACGGTGTTGGCGTCTCGCGTTAGGTCTTCGGGATTCTGGATGCCACGGGTGAAATGTTGATAAATCGCTGACAGGTCATTGATGTCGCCCAAGTGCAGCGCAAGTTTTAACGCCTTGTCGAGGGCTGTTACCGGCAGGTGCATCCTTGATGAAAAACGACGCGCCCATCCATTCTCCGGCGTGATCACTGGGGCGCAGGCCGAAATGACCCGCCCGGCGGATCGGCGCAAGCCGCGCGGCACGCGTTGTAACCTTGACAAGAGCCGCGGCCCGATAACGTGACGATTGTAGCCTCCGAACACTTCGTCACCCCCGTCCCCTGTCAGGGCCACCGTAACGGAATTGCGCGCTTCGCGACACAACAGGGCCGTGGGGATCTGTGACGAATCGGCAAAGGGCTCGTCGTAGATTTTTGGCAAATCGGTGATCACCCCAAGCGCGTCCTGCTCGGACAGGATGAATTCGGTATGCTCTGTCCTGAGGTGGCGAGCCACAGCGGCGGCATGGGGGGCCTCATTAAAACGCGCCTCGCTGAATCCGATGGCAAACGTACGTACCGGTTGATCACTTCGGCTTTGCATTAAAGCGGCGACGAGGGAGGAATCCACCCCGCCTGACAGAAAACAGCCCAGCGGTACATCGCTCAGCATCTGCTCCTCAACAACCTCGCTTAGTGTCGTTTCCAGCCCGTCAAGACCATCGTTTTGCCCGGCATCGCGCCGTTCGAGGGCGCCATCGATCAACTCGCCGAATGTTTCGTAGGGGTGGGTTTCAGGTGCTATGGCGGCCAAAGACACGGTTGATACATGGCCGGGCTGAACCTTCTGCACATTCTGAAATATACATTGGGTATCAGGGACATAGCCATAGGCAAGGTACGCGGCAACAGCATCGGGACATAAGTGCGCCTCAAATCTTGGCACAGAAAGCAACGCTTTCAGTTCCGATCCGAAGGCCCAGCCATCACAAAGCCGCGCGAGGTAGAGTGGTTTTTCGCCGATACGGTCGCGGGCAAAGTGGAGCTGCCGCGTCCGCCTATCCCACAGGGCCAGAGCAAACATTCCAAAGGCACGTCTCAACGCCTGCTGAAGGCCCCAATGCGATACCGCAGCAAGCAGGGTTTCGGTATCGGAACTCCCCCGCCACTCCGGCGCCGCGCCAACTTGTGCTAGATGGTCACGCATGGTCAGGTGGTTATAAATCTCACCATTAAAAGCGATGACGTAACGACCGCAAGGCGACATCATGGGTTGTGCTCCTGCGGGGCTGAGGTCGATTATGGAAAGCCGCCGGTGCCCCAGCGCCACACCCACATCGGGATCGGCCCAGACACCCGCATCATCAGGGCCGCGGTGGCGCAATGTATCGGCCATTGTGCGTGCGGTGCCAGCTAGCGACGCATCTGATCCAGACGACAAAACTCCACAAATTCCACACATATTAGGTCACCAGGTTCAGATCAAAATAACACATCACGCCTCATCGCCCCGACTGCCTATCAATTCTCTTGCGGCATCGAGGAAATCATCACGATAAAGCGGTTTTTCCTGCCAGTACTTTGCTGCAGCGCAGGACATCCGCCTGTATTGATCCGGGTCCGCCAACAAGGCCAAGACAGCCTCTACTGCTGCGTCGTCTTCATGAACGAAAATAGCGCTGTCTTTGTCGTCACAGTAGTTGGAGATCTCGCCAACCGGGGTCACCACAGGCACGAGCCCGTTTTGCATGGCCTCGACAACCGACATGGCCATGCCTTCGTCCCGGCTGGTCTGTAGATAGAAGGAAGCGCGCGAGGCTGCATCCGCGATATCCGCATGCCGCATACGCCCCTTGAAGACAACGTGGTCACGCAACCCCAACTCTGCCACCCGCGCCCGTAGTTGATCCTCCATGCCCCCGTCCGGCCCAATGATCGTGAATCGTGCATCTCGCCGTTGTCGTACCAGGGTTGCAAACAGACCCAGCGCCCGATCCAGTCCCTTCTGCGCGTTTAGCCGACCCCAGAATATGAATTCAGGTACGGGATCACACTGTTCTGGCAAGGACCGCTGGTTCAAGAGAAAAGACACGACCCGCCCCTTGCCGTGCAGGCCGCGCGGTACCCGTCGATCGAGCGTGACGCTCGAGTCCGCCCAGATTGCATCGGAAAGAGACATTGCGGCCCTGTTAGCTAGCTTGTCAACAAGATGAACATCATGGGCTAAATGCAGAAAGATTACCGTTCTCGTCCGTGGCCGCAGGATTTTTAGACAGATCAGCACCAATGCACTACGCCACAAAGACGCAACCAATAGGTTTGGCGGATCACGATACAACCGCAAAAGGGCACCCCAAAACGCGCGGGGATTGTTCAAGGAAACCTCCGGCCCGTGATATTCACCTGCTTCGACCGTTGAAGTGGGAGCTTTGACTAAGTAGTTTCGCTCGAACTCCAATTCTCCGTGGCACCCAGTCGGCAACGAACGTGCGGCGATTTCCACGCCACCAATTTCGTGATACGGAATTAGATGGACAATGCGTTTCATAGGCCCAACAGCCGGAAATGCTCAGCGAGAACGGCATCCTCTTGAAAAGGTTTGAGCGCCTCTGCCAGCACTTCGGCGGACACGGGGTTGCGCAAAGCGTTCTCGATCCCAGTGGCGAGCGCCTCAGGATTCTCGACGGGTACCAGGTAGCCATAACGCCCGCTTTCGAGAATTTCGCGCGGCCCGGTTGGGCAATCTGTCGCCACGGGGGTGCAGGCGGCCATCATCGCCTCAATCAGCACATTGGGCATACCTTCGAGCAACGAGGACAGCACGAACGCATCTGCATGAGCGAAATATTTCAGCGGATTGGACACATGCCCTTCTAGGCGGATACTGTCGCTCATCCCCAAGGTGTCAATCTGCGATTGCAGGTCAGCGCGCTGTGGGCCCTCGCCAAAGATCACGAGGCGCAGGGGCTGCTTTTGCGCGACGATATGCACGGCGGCAATCAGGTCGGAAAATCCCTTCCATGGTCCCAGCTGACCGGCGGCAACAAGGATGGGCATAGCGCGATCGATGAACCAAAGGTGATCCACCGGTTCGGCAATTCTGGTCCGCGCGGCGGGGGTGTCCACGATATTATAGACACAGACATGCGGCGCATTGCGAAAGAGCGTGCGATATTGATCGACCATCGCCTGCGACACACAGGTTAGCGCAGTTGCCCGCCACATCAACGCGCCCATGATGCGCTTAAGAAACCAGCGCTTGGACAGTATCTTTTTACTATAAGTATCGAAGGGATTGACCCGCGACGAGCCGGTGATTTTTGCCTTGGAGCCGGACAAAAGCGCACCCATAATTACGACGGCGTTGAGGTGATCTTCGGCGGAGAAGATTGCATCGGGTTTCGCAGCTTTAAGATAACGCACGATGTCGAACAGAATGTGACGCACCTTGGGTCTGTTGAGGTGGATAACGGTCACGCCGTCCAGCTCCGGCACGGGCAGGCTTTCGGCGACATATCCGATGATCAGATCAACCTCATGCCCACGTCCGGCCAGGGCGCTGGCCAGCCGTGCTTGGGCCAGAGGAACGCCCGTAATGGCGTAGCGCGCGACGATGACAGTGAATTTCATAATAACCTTGAACAGTTACCCAATGACGGGAATAGGGGGGAGGTGAAAAGTGGAGCGCGCGTCAGGGCGACCCTCATCGCGATGTCTTGGCACGCAGCCGTTTTCGTCCCCAATCCATAGCCGTATAAAGCAGCGGAAAGCGCAGAAAAAACTGGTCTACCCGGCCCAGATGGGCCGCAAGGGCGGCCTTGTTCTCAAGCCCACGGACCCGCCGAAGCAGGGTGCCCAGGTCAATCTCATCTATGTTCAGCTCGAGCGCCAGAAACACGATGGAGCGCGCGACCTGCACCCGCATCAAATCGCGCGGCAGTGACGGGGGGCGCGCGCTGACGCGGTCAAAATGAGTCAGCATGGTGTAGGCATGCTCCGGCTTGTGATTGCGGGTCGTGCCGTGGGGATTATCGCGATAGGCGATCAGCGGCTCTGTGATCAGATGGATCTTGAGATCCTGAAAGAAGATGAAGGGTAGGGTCAGTAAATCTTCATAAAACACCCGCTGCGCCGGGAAGGGATTTGCAAGCATGATCTTGCGTGTGAAAATCCTGGTAACGGGAAACCACTTCCCCTTCCCGAAAATCTCGGCGCGCACCCTGTCCAACTCGTAAAGACCATCGGGAGATGTGTGGCAGGCGATGAGATGTTGCCCGCTTAGATCATCGTCCAGCACCCGCAGCAGATTGAATTGCACAATATCGGGTTCGCTTTCCTGCAAAACAGCCATGCAGCGCGCAATATAGCCGGGCAGGATGAAATCATCGCTATCGAGAAAGGCTATATAATCCCCGCTCGCGGCCTGAACCCCGATATTGCGCGCCGCGCCTGGACCCGCATTTTCCGTGCAGATCAAGGTCAGCTGGCCATGCTCCAGCGCCCCGGCAAAATAATGCCGGACCAGATCGGCGCTGTGATCGGTAGAGCCGTCATCGACCAGCACCACCTCGCAAGCCGGCGTGATCTGGGCAAAGACCGAGCGCAAACAGGCCGCTAGGAAGGCTGCGCCATTATAGTTCGGGATCACGATGGAGAGGGTGATGCTCATAATATCCTCACGGTCCTCAGGAGCCGAATTGATCGATTATTGTGCGCATCATGTCTTCGATCTGCCGCGCGCCGGTCAGGGTCAGGTGGTCATCGTCGAAATAGAAAGGGCGTTTATCCGCATACATTACGGCGCAGCCCTCGGTACAGAAGAGCGGCCGCGGGTCGAAATGGGCAATGCCTTCGGCGCGCAGCGCGATCTGCAACTGGGCCACCGCGTCAAAATTAATCGGCGTGATGGTGTTGACCTTGGGATTATCCCAGATCGCAGCCACAACGTTGTTGTCGAATGTGGGCACGTCGAGCAGCCAGATGGTCTCGATCCCGGCTGCCTGCAAGGTTGGATCGAAACCAAGCTCAAAGGCACGCAGCGCGCTGGCGGAGGAAAAATGCACGATGGCTCCTTCAACTCCAAGGGCGGTCAATTCCGGGATCAACTGCGCCATGCGTGGGGCGGCGACCACCGGGGCATTGGCCACAGTGAAGAACATTCTATAGCCCCGGGACTGTGCGATCCGCACGAAGGAGGCTTTCACGGAATCCGCATGGCTGTCTCCGATCAGGGCCAGAGCAGGGGCGCTGTCGGGCAGGCCGGTCAATTCGCATAATTGCGCACTTGGCGTCACAATACGGATCAGTTTGCCGCAGCGATATGGTGCGCGGTCCTGAAATGCGGACAAGATGTTGAGCTGTTGTGCATTATAGCCCGATAGCGCCACCGGCACGGACAGCATGGCGCAAAGCGCCGCACCGCAGATCAGTGCGGTTGTGCCTTTGAAGCTGCCCGACCAGATCCGTCGACGCTCAAACATCTGATAGAGCAAGGTTGAAAACAATGTGATGCCCAGCACCAGTAGCACCGTTCGCCCCGCACTGTCCGGGGTCAGGATCGTGCCGGAGAAGGGTTGGTAAAGCGCCAGAACAATCACTGGGAAATGCGCAAGATAGATCGAATAGGACCAGTCCCCCAACTTGCCTAGCACCCGCCCTGGCAAGGAGAATTCGGCCCACCCTGGAAGGCCAAAGGCCAAGACGCCCGCCGTGGCCAGGCTGATCAACAGGGCGGCAAGACCGGGATGGCCCAGCACGATATCTTGCATCTGACCGCGAACCGGATAGCCCATGGCAAGGGCCACCACCGCGATCAGCGCGGCCATACCCAGCCAAGGCCGGGCAAAACGCGGTGTGCCTGCATGGGTCAGATACCACGCGATTCCCGCCCCCAGCAGAAATTGCCAGATGCGAAAGGGCGTCAAGAAAAAGGCGGTCTTGGGGCTGATTGTAAGCAGTATGAGGGCGGCTGCAAGCGACCCTAACGCCCCCAGAACCAATAGGAGCCGCATCTTTAAATGTAGCCAGACCACAAAGGGCACAAAGAGGTAGAATTGGATTTCCACCCCCAGCGACCACAGATGCAGCAGCGGATTAAACTCGGCTTTGCTGAAATAGGAGTTCTGCATCCAAAACCCCACATTTGACGCGAAGATAGACGCATAGAGGCCTTGCTCGGCCACTTGCATATGCTCTGCGGGCAAGGCGATAAAGGCCGAGATCGCCAGCGTGAAAAAGATCGTGGCAAAATATGCGGGCAGCAAACGCGCGGCGCGGCGCCGATAGAAATTCCCCATTTGCCCTTGCCGATAGAGCAAGGCCATCAAGAACCCGCTGATCACGAAAAACGCGTCTACTCCCAGAAAACCTGAGCTGAAAAAGGGGATATCCAGATGGAACAGTACCACCAGAATAACGGCGATGCCCCTGAGGATCTGAATGTCGAAGCGATAGGTCATGGCGATCCTGAGCGTCTGGGAGGCGCTGTGCTTTAGCGGGTTGATATCTGTCTGGCAGGCACCCCGCCCACGACACTGCGCGGGGGAACTGATCTGGTCACAACAGCGCCCGCGGCCACCACGCAGCCCCGGCCCAGTACCACTCCGTCCAGCACCCGCGCACCGGCGCCGATCCAGACATCTTCCTCAATGGTGATGCCGATCTGGGTCAGGCCTTGATCCTTGATCGCAATATCAGGGTCCGTGAAGACATGATTGGATGGCACTATCACGGTATGGGAGGCGATCCGCGTTTTATTGCCCACGCGCAGATCGCCACCGCCTTGCAGCATGCTATAGGCATTGACCGAGCAATCCTCGCCAATCTCGATGGTGCCGCCCAAGGCGCGCAGGATCACGCCGCGATCGATATAGCTGCGCGCGCCGATGATGATCCGGCCGCCAGACAGCTCGAAAATTGCGCCGGGACTGATCCGGGCGGTGCTGTGCACCTGCACCCCGCGCAGGCGCAGCAGTGTCATCCGCAACCGCGCGCCTATGCGGCGCAGCAGGCGGATGATCGCATAAGCGATGGAGAGCAGTTTACGCTTCAAAGGTCAGCCTTTCGGTGGTGAGGGTCGCCACGGCCTGCGCGGCCTGAAAGTCCCGGTGGGTTTTGCGCACCTTCCCTTGTAACTGATCCTTGAGTGCCAGGGCCAGTGCCACGGGCCAGAGCGCCAGAAACAGCGCCATCTCGCGCCCGTCCGCCTGCCAGAGCCGGAAGGCCGCGCGCAGCGATATCTCCCCGTGCCGACAATAGCGCAGATAGTTCACCGCCCGTTTGATCCGTGCTTTTCGGGTCACCGAAGGCGAGACATAGGGTTTTGTCACAGCCATCGCATGGGCGTGGCCGCGATTATAGGACATGTGCCCGCTATGCGAGAGGGCGTTTGCCTCGCCATATCGCTTACGTTCCAGAACGACGGGAAGAAACCGTGTTTTGAGCACGCCGATCTTGCTCCAGACCGAGGATTCCGAGATCAGGAAATCCACCTCCAGAAACGGGTTCTGCTTGAGTAGCTCAGCGCGGGTGAAGATCACCAGATCGGCGCGCAAGGACTGGAACAAGGTGTTCCAGCTCATATCCTGTGGTGCGTCCGGGGTGTAGAACCAATTGCCCAGAACGCCATCTTCCGTATCACACAGCGCGCTGACACCGCAAAAGCCCTCCCGCTCCGCCTCGGGGATGGTGTTCCATGTGTCGATCAGGGTTTGTAGGGCCTCGGGCAGCAGGACATCATCTGAATCGCACCACAGGATGAAGTCGCCCTGTGCTGCGGCCACGATCTCATTGTCGATCCGCGATTTGCCGACCCGTTGCGAGGCGGAGACCAAGGTGACGGGAAAATCGGATTTCTGTGCCAGTGCACGCACGACCTCCACCGTGTCGTCCTGCGAGCCGTCATTGCCAACGATCCATTCAAAATTCCGAAAGCCCTGCCCCTCCAGCCCCTGCCAGACCTTGTGCAGATAGGAGGCCCGGTTCCAAGATGGGGTGAGAATGGAGATGAGAGGGGGCATGGGGCGGGTTCACTTTATTTGGGTTTGGATTTTGAAAAGAGCGCGGCGAGATATTGGTCCGTCGCCGCCTCGATGGAGAAGAAGGCAGCACGACTTTTTTGCAGGTCTGGATTGGGTGGATTGGCGAGGGCCTGCTCGATGCCTGCGGCAAAGGCGGTGGCATCACCGACAGGGGTCAGAACGCCATATTTGCCCCCCTCCAAAATCTCGGACGGGCCGCTTTGGCAGTCTGTGCTCACGATGGGCAGACCGAAGGAGAGCGCTTCGACGAGGACATTGCCAAAGCCCTCACTGGATGAGCTGAGCAAAAACAGATCTGCATTTTGATAGTATTCAGACACTGAATGGGATTCCCCAGCCAGAAGCACGTTTTCTTCGAGACCGAGATGAGCAATCTGCGCCTCCAAAGCGGTGCGTAAGCGACCCTCTCCCACGATGGTCAGCCTGAAACGACCCTTATCCTTCAGTATCGACAGTGCCTCTATCATGGTCGCATAGCCTTTTTGCGGGGCGAGCCTGCCGACAGAAAGCAGTCTGATCTCTTCAGTTTCCCCAAAGTTCCCGTGTATAATCCGCGCCTTGGGCGTGTGTTCAGTTCCGTTCTGAAGTGGGCGCAAGGGATTGAAAATTGTTGTTGTCTTACGCTTTTTGACGCCAGAAACTTCGCAAAGGCCATCGATAACGCCTTGAGATACGCCAACAATTCTTGTCGCGCGATTATATATGAATCGTGATAGAAACTTGATCAGCCATGCATCTTTAGGGGTGAACTCCCTGCTTTTCTCGATATTTGTGCGGAAATCAGCATGTTCGCTGACTACAACTGGTAAGCGCCGATTATGCAGTTTTACGGCGATGATGCTCGCTGCGGAAAACGGCCATGACGAGGCAAGCACCCCATCTGGCTGCGCATCTTTGAGGTAATCGCGCAGCTTTGCGATGAACGTTCTCGGACGTTGGGTACCCAGAATATGCACTTTGCACCCTTCGGGTACATTTTGTGCCAGATTGTCTGGATCCTGGCCTATGACGAAATCGACCTCATATCCCCGCCGGATCATTTCAGCGGCAAGCTGCAATCTGACAAAGCTTGGGCCATGGGTGCCTAAACGACCTAAAACAATCGCGATTTTTGTCATTTCGGCGTGATCACGAAGAAGCGGTGAAAGGAGTTTTCTTTGATCCGGTAGGTGTGGATCACGCTGTCTTGATCACTAAAATCCGCCATGATCCGCTCCAACGGATAATCGCGTTTGTTGATCTCCCAGTGATGTTGCCCATCGAATTCATGCTGTTTGGGCTTGGCGAAGGGGCGGGGCATCAGCCAGTCGATCTTGCCAATTTTGGGGATATAGCCCGCATATCGCCACACCAATTTCGCATCAGGCAGGCTGATTAGCACATTGCCTCGGCTGACCCGGCGCATCTCGCGGTAGCCCTCAAGGGCCATCTCATAGGGCAGATGCTCAAGGACCTGAAAGGCACAGACCACATCGAAGCTGTTGTCCTCAAAAGGCATATCCGTCACTGATCCCACATGGTCAGGATTCAGGTCTGCGGCCAGATCCATGGTTTCGACATGCAAGCCGAATTGACCGGCCACCGCCTTAAACAGACCGGGACCGGGGCCGATTTCCAAAACCTGCTCCGGGCTCAGGCGCATCAGCTCATCGAGCTGGTGCCACATGCTAATCCAACGCGGTTTGCCCACGTATTTCTGGAATTCATAGTGGCTTTTTTCAACTTGTTTGGTTTCAGCCATAGTTAGTTTTTCCACTTTTTTTAATCACCCACGAAATTAGCCATATGTAGGAAATCGAGCCTAACATTGAAAATATAGCAATTGCAGCCGTATCACTTTCGAAAGTTACAAAGCCTACCCACAAGGCCAAAAATTTGGATCCAGTACTAAAGATTTCAAAAATTAGGAGACCACCCTGCATCTTCAGTGCAGGTATTGCAGAAACAGCTGGTTTATTAACGTATTGAAGGAATAACCAGATCGATAACCATTGGCTGTATTCTCCCGCTGTGCGCCAATCAACCCCAAAAATAACTTCGAACAACCAAGGACCGAAGATTATAATCCCAAGAAATGGCAAGGCTCCTGTGATGGCCATTCCGACAGTTGCTCTTATGATAAGCGATCGTGCATTTTCGCGATTATGAATTGCTTCATTTATCCGCGGATAGAATACAGCCATTACTGATCCGCCAATCAAGCTGGAAGGGATTCCCAGCATGGCTATTGCTATGCTATACTGTCCTGCGGCACTTGGACCAAAGTAGAATGCAAGCAAAAGCATCGGGAGGCTTTGCGAGAGCGCATTAATTAGATTTTGAGGGGTGCGAAGGAGCGGAAAATCGTAATTTCTACGCGCCAGGGTCAATAGGCTGGTCGTAGTTTCTGCTGGAGGTGTAGCTTTGAGTATCCCCTTTTTTTTTAAATGCCGCCTCCAACCAATATAAGTCAGAAGCGTTCCCAAAAGGTTGCCAAAAGTATTGGTAAGTATCAAACCTAGGCCACTAGGGTTTTCAAACCCAATAACTGTTTTTGTGCCACTCACAAAGAATGTTTTTATAACAACGTAACGCGCACTTACTCCAAACGCCTTCTTTCGAATTAACCATTGACCCAACGCGCCGGATAGCACGCTGGTGAACATGGCTACAGGAATGAGGTACATGAAGCGAACTATAGTATCCGCACCCAGCAAGCTTAGTATCTCTGCGCCGAATAAGGCCAGCATTATTGTGGTCAGGCAGCACGTCCCTCCTGCAATTAGAATTGAGAGCTTTGCAAGACCAATAGCATCACCATCGTCTCGCGGTAGGACTATGGCGGTTGGGTAGCTGAGGGCTGCGACAACGCTGAGTAATCCAACGACAGATGCAAAAACCCCCTGCACTCCAAACGCTTCAGGTCCATACAAGCGTGTGATTAGAGGCGCAAATGCTATGCCAATCGCCTGTGCGGCTGCTGTTCCGGTAGCAACGGTTGCGACATTTCGGACAAACGGCCGGTGCGAGAATTCGCGGAGCTGAGTGATGCGTTTTCCGATCATAAAACCTGTAGGTTGAATAACGTACGGTATGGTGGAAAGGTCACAGCCTCAGATCGCTTTCATCGCGTGCAAATACGCTCTTCAGATCGCAGAACACATGATCCGGGCCCCCGTAGCAGCGCAGGGCTGTTGCTCCGGCGTCACGATAGCTGTCGTGTGCGACGGCCAAGATTACCCCGTCATATGCTGCGGGTTCGGGAGTTTTGACCAAGTCCAGCCCGTATTCGTGCTTCGCCTCATTCGGATCGACCCAAGGGTCATGCACATCCACCTTCACGCCATAGTCGCGCAGCTCCGCCACCACATCGACCACGCGGGTGTTGCGGAGGTCGGGACAGTTTTCCTTGAAGGTCAGCCCTAGGATCAACACCCGGGCGCCGTCGACCTGAAGACGTCGTTTCAGCATCGCCTTGACCAGTTGGCTGGCCACATATGCCCCCATCCCGTCATTGATACGCCGCCCGGCAAGAATTACCTGCGGATGATAGCCCATCGCTTCGGCCTTGTGGGTCAGGTAGTAGGGGTCCACGCCAATACAGTGCCCGCCGACGAGCCCCGGTCGAAAAGGCAGGAAGTTCCACTTTGTGCCGGCCGCCTTCAACACCGCCGCGGTGTCGATGTCCATCTTGTTGAAGATGATGGCCAGTTCATTGATGAGCGCGATGTTCAAATCGCGCTGCGTATTCTCGATCACCTTGGCGGCCTCAGCCACACGGATGCTTTCCGCCTTGTAGGTGCCTGCCGTAATGATGCTGGCATAAAGCTGATCTACGGTTTCGGCCACGTCTGGTGTAGACCCGGACGTCACCTTGCGAATGTCCGGCAGGCGGTGTGTTTTATCACCGGGATTTATCCGCTCGGGAGAGTATCCCGCAAAGAAGTCCTCGTTGAAGGTCAGCCCTGAAACACGCTCCAACACAGGCACACAGTCTTCTTCCGTGGCACCCGGGTAAACGGTAGATTCGTAGATCACGATATCGCCGCGCTTCAGGACTTTGCCCAGAGTTTCAGACGCTTTGATCAGGGGCGTCAGGTCAGGACGCTTGTGCGCGTCAATGGGCGTGGGCACGGTGACGATGTAAATGTTCGCCTCTGCCAGATCCGCCGGGTCGGTCGTGAACGACAAATTCGCGGATTCGCGAAGTTCATCCGCGGAGACCTCCAGAGTGCTGTCGCGGCCCTCGCGCAGCGCATCAATTCGGCTTTGGTTGATATCGAAGCCAATCACAGGGCGTATCTTGCCAAATTCGACAGCGAGTGGAAGGCCCACATAGCCAAGCCCGATGACTGCTATTTTCTGCATATCTGAGATCATTTCCCCGAATATTCCCTGTACCATTCGACAAACCGTGCAATGCCGTCTCGGAAATCCGTCTGGGGGCGGTAGCCGGTCAGTGTTTTCAACAGATCGGCATTTGCCCAAGTCGCGGGCACATCGCCGATTTGCATGCCCATGTAATTCCGCTCCGCCTTTTGCCCGAGGCAGTCCTCGATGGCGTCCACGAAATCAAGCAAGCGCACCTTGTCGGAGTTACCGATGTTCACCACGCGGTAGGGTGCAACTGGTGACAGACTGTCGCCCTCGGGCACAACACCATCTGCGGGACGCACCGGCACGGCATCGATCAACAGGCGGATCGCGCGGACCAGATCATCAACATAGGTGAAGTCACGATACATGTCGCCGTGATTGTAGATGTCGATCGGGCGTCCATCGAGGATAGCGTCAACAAATTTATAGAGCGCTAGATCCGGCCGCCCCCATGGTCCATAAACGGTGAAGAACCTGAACATCGTGGTCGGCAGATCATAGAGGTGCGCATAGGCATGACCCATGCTCTCCGTCGCTTTCTTTGTCGCAGCATAGATCGTCAGCTGCGTGTCGGCCTTTTCGGTCTCGATGAATGGCATTTCAGTATTGGCGCCATAGACAGACGAGGTCGAAGCCATCAGTAGGTGCTGCACTTCGAGACGCCGCGCTGCCTCCATCACGTTGAACGTGCCGATGACATTGCTGTCGAGGTAAGCACGCGGGTTTTCCAAGCTGTAGCGCACGCCAGCTTGGGCGGCGAGATGCACAATCACGTCAGGCGCGAACTCATCCGCAACACGGTCGAACAGCGCCTGATCCTCAAGCATGCCCTCAGTTGCTGCGAAGTTCGGGTTTTGCAACAGCATCTGATGACGACGCTGCTTTAGGGCGACGTCGTAGTAATCCGTCATCCCGTCAAAGCCGTGGATGATGAACCCTTCGGCAAGCAGCAGCTTGGCAAGGTGAAAGCCGATAAATCCAGCCGTGCCGGTGATGAGAATGCGTTTCAATGAAAGCTCTTTTCGTTTTACGGTTACTTAAGTGGGCGAGGTGCCATGTCGGCTCCCAGTCCCATTTCGCTCTGCAGGGCATCAATTTCTGCTTTGAGCGCCTCGTATTCTTCCATCTTGCGCTTGAGAAACTGCGATGTGAGGGCAGCTTTTTCGGACAGACCTTTTGGCGTCAGAATGTAGGCGTAGCGCCTTTTATCCTGGGCAGCCGAGAAGTTCCCCAGCTTCACCAGGCCTTTTTCAATCAGCGCGTTCAGGCAGTAATGCACACCGCCAACACTAATTCCGACCGCAGCTGCGATATCGCGCTGGGACATTTCGGGATTTTCCTGAAGGAGACGCAGAACACGGAAACGCACGTCCTCCTGCGCCTTACTGCGCTGTCCGGCCATTAGATGTGTCCTTTTCGCAGGCTACCGCACAAGAAGCGCCTTTGGCTTTTCTCGGGTTTGCTCTGTTTCGAATGGGTTGCTTTAATCCAAGCATAATTGTTCAGTCTTGAACGGTAGCACAATGCTGCATCCGCGAAAAGCTCAGACTGCTCAAATGGTATAATTTTTTTATGACACTCAGCCTGCGGAGCCGCAGCCGGTTGGATTTGCGCGCCTCACGAAGGATTAGGGCCAGCGCACAGCCCAAAGGTCAGACAACAGGCATTCTGCACTCGTGTCGTTCGTAAATGAGCGGAGGTAATGGCGCAAGAGATGATCTGACGGCACCGCCTGATCATCACCGGCAGGCGCCGGTCCTGCGCGATGTTTCTTGGGCGGGCCGCCGCCGTCAGCCGTTCTGTGCCTGGTCCGAACTCGCCTGATACGAAGTGGACCCCGAAGCATCAGGCGGTATGCTCTCGCCCGTTGACACGGCTTCTTGTTGCAGGGCCTCTTCCATGCTGAGCGTGCTCACCACCAGTTCGAACTGTTCGAGAATTTCCGGGGCGTGTCGGCCGATGTAGGATTTTACCGCCGCGTTCCCAATCAGCTTTGTCAGATAGCCCTTGGCGACGACAAGGTTTAGCAGCTCAGAGCCATAGTTCTGCTCGGCATCCTTGTACTTGGTCTGGACCTGGCTCATTTCGCGCTCGAGGCGCACGATCTGCTCCAGCGGATCACCCTTGGGTTGATCCGGTTTCGGGGCTGGGGTGTCACTGCGCTGCTCGGACGGGGTGGCTTTCAGCAGCGCGTCGGCGTGTGCGGCGGTGACGCTGTTGGCTGCAATCATCAACTCCACGGCCTCGATCTGGCGCGCAGCCTTCATCTTGCGCAGATGACGTGTGACATCGGGCGCAAACTGATGGTCTTGCAGCAACTCGACCGCTTTGGGGCAAATCCCGTGCAGCAAGTTGATCCGGCTGTTGATGGTCGACAGGTTCACATTGAACGCGCGCGCCAGCCTTTCCTTGGCGACGCCTTTGTCAATTGCGCGGCGCATCATGTAATGCTCTTGCACCGTCGAGAGCCGGTTGATCCGGTGATTGTAGGTGTAGGTCTCGAAATCCTTGGCGATCAGGCAAGGGGCCGTTTCCTGTCCCAATTCCTTGAGTGCCAACACGCGCAGATTGCCGTCCAGCAGCAGAAAGCCCGCTGCATCCGGGTCTGGCTTGATCACCGACAGCGGTTCGATCAGACCGATCTCGCGGATCGAGGACACGATCTGCTTGAACTTGCGTGTGGTCATGACACCATCGGGCACTTTCTTGCTGGGCATCAGTTCTTCGAGCGGGATCTGGTAGGTCTCGAGATCAAAGCCGAGAATCAGGTTCAGCGGCCCCTTGGGATAGGTCAGGTCGCTGTCTTCCTCCGCACTGGGCGGCGGGAAAGCACCGGGGTAGATCGGCTTTACTGTGTTGTGCAGGGTCATCTCTTTGTCCTTTCTCAGACGATTTCAACGCGATCGGCGAGGTACTTGGGCAAGCTGTCCAGTCCTTCCGCGCGCAACAGGGTGACGAAGTTCTCATCGGCAAAGAGGGATTTAAGGCCTTGGACCACCAGCAGCAGTTGCTGCTGCGCATGCTCGGCTTTCAGCACCATCTTGTGCTGGCGGGCGACCTCCTTCTGATAGGTCTTGACCAGCGAGTGAGCGGAATTGGGCAGCTTCGGGCGCGCGGCCGATTTAGGACCCTTCTCGCGGCGTTTCTCGATCAGCCGCTTGGCATCAGTGATCTGGTGGCCTTTCAGCTGGCCCGTCTTGTAGGCCTCCTCCAGCATGTCGCCCAAATCATCATCGTCGTTTTTGGCGCGGGCGATCTCGAGCGCGGTGGTCAGCGGGATCGTGCCGTGTTGCACCGCCTCGATCAGCCTCTCCTCGCCCTTTTCTAGCAAGAAGACGATGTCGCGCACGTATTTCTGCGACAGGCCGGTGTTTTGGATGATGTCATCGATTGTATATTCCCGCGCCAGCAGCAATTCGATGTCGGCGAGGATTTCCAAAGGACGGTGGCCGCGCCGGGCGATGTTTTCCGCAAGGCTCATGATGAAGGCGTCTTCATCGCTGACGTTCACGACCAGCGCCGGGATGTGGGTCTCACCCAAGAGCCGGAAGGCATTCAGCCGACCTTCACCGCAAACCAGCAGGAAGGCGGGCTTGCCATCCGCGCCGTCGCGCTCTGTCACCGTGATTGGTTTTTTGAGGCCGATGGTGCGGATGTTCTCCACGATCTCCTCGAACACTTTCATGTTGCGGTCGCGCGAGTTCAGCACCTCAACACGCTCGATCGGCACCATGGTGACGCTGTCGGGGGTGTCAGTCATCATGGGCGGGCCTCCTGCGCGCATATGTATTGTTCATGTTTTGTACTCCTTGCTGGGTTGAGATGTGAGGGATGTGGGATCATTTCTGCTTTCTCCAGATGCCGACCCGCTCGGCCATGCCGTAGAAAAAGTCGAGGTCATCGAAGCGGAACGCCTCGAATGCGATGCTGTTGCGATTGCACATGCGGATTTCCTGACTGGGCAGATCGAGCCAGGGCAGCAGAAAGTAGTCGAGCTCGGCCTCATTCGCGTGATCAAGGCGGATCGCCAGTGTCACATCCGCCTTGTAGCGGGAGGGGTCAAACCGGATGCGCCAGCGATGCCGACCATCGTTCAGGGGCTGGCAGCGCGCCAGAACCAGACTGACGCGCAACTCGTCATTGATGTCGAGCAGATCGGTCTTGGGGTGACGTGCGACCTGCCCACCGACGGCGGCGAGCTATGCGGGAATTTGGGTGATGGCGTGATTTGAAGGGCGGCGTATCGTGGCGGGTGTCAAAGCCGGCCAGAA
>NZ_JBGQOJ010000037.1:0-22581 GCF_052119585.1 Pseudogemmobacter sp. W21_MBD1_M6
AACTGATGCGCGGTGTGCGAGCGATCCTCAAAGCTGGTCCGCCCCCGCCAGCGATAAATGGTGTCGAGCGTCACACTGTAGCGTGCAGCCAGCACCGAAGCCGGTTCGCCGCTGGCTGCAATCTTCGCCCGTATTGCTGGGGTCGTCGTCGCGTTCTTGTGCAGAGATAACATCATCGCGCAGCATCCCCCATTGCGCGTGCTTCCAGCCCCGCGATCAACTCGCGCAGTGTCGCCCGCGCGATGAAGAGTGGCAGACGGCGCTCGTCAATGCAAACGTGCGGGATGGAACAGTTACTTACCCGTCTGGCACATTGCGCCACGCGCAATCAATGGAAGAAAATCAACCTCTCGGCGGATGGTCTGATCCGTCTCAACAGTATAAAAATCAGCTACAAAAACTGTGTGAATCTCGAGTCAAGTCAACGGTTCAATACTGAGTTTTTGCTCCTTGACGAATCACATTAGTTTTTGATCTAATTTATCATGTTGACATTTTTAAGCTGATATACACGTCGTTAGGTTTAATTTATCTAGGGAGGGATTGATGGTTACTATAACGCTGGAAGAGGATGAGGAAGTCGGCACCATCTCGCCAAAGTTCAGGAACTACATATCACAACTGAATCATTTGACTGAATTGCTGCTCGATCTCTATCCAGATTCTGTTGAAGAATTTAGAAATGACAGCAAGTATCTTGCTTTGCTTGGAACAATACGGTTCTTAAGTGAAGACCTTCTGAAGCAGACTTGCCAGTTGGAAGTCCCCCCTCCGCCAATCAGCATGGAACATTCGACTGGTTGAAGATCACCTGGATTTTTCCACGTTCCCACACCGCGCGTGAATATCCGAGGGAATAATCTGAGACCGAAAATGCAAAGAGGCCCCCCAGCCGGAGCCGAAGGGCCTGATTTGGGTGGATTGCGTTTTTTTGGGGGGCCTCCAAAAATACTGGCAGATCACACCTGCATCGCCATGGCCTGTTTGAACAGCGCGTCCATGGCCTCGTGCGAGTATCCCAGTAGGTAACCCAGTTCGTCCATCGACGGGCTTAGGCGCCGCCAGTCGCCGGCGTTCTTGATCGTCTCGCGCATCGCCCAGAGCGTGTCTGGATCCTCGGCCATTGCATCGAGGGCGGCACAGGTGTCCGGGCCGAGGACGAGGCGCCCTTGCAGGCGGGAGCAGACCATGGTTTTTCGCAGGTCGTGCAGGTGGTCAGCCTCCGTATAGGGGGCGTCCGCCTGGAATACCCCTGTGTCCGGGTCATAGGCCATGCCGGAGCGGGCCAGGCCGGTGGACCCGGTTTCTTCCACCCAGACGCCCTTCAGAGTGGCGACGTGCGCGGCGTCAGCGAGGATCACATTTGTGACCAGTGTGCCGTCGATTTGTGCAAATTTTGCCATTACGGGCCCCCGTCAGTAGGCAAGCGTCCCGGAGGACAGGAATGTATGGATCGTGTAGCCGCCGACTTCGGTGATCGTGCCACCCGTCAGGGTGGGAGAACCGGGGTAGCGGGCAATGACCACGCCACTGCCACCGGACCCGGAATCATCGTCGTTACGCTGACCACCACCGCCACCACCGAACCCGTCGACGCCGCTTGTTGCAGCCCCCGCGGGACTGTAGCCGCCGGTGCCTGCGTTGTCCCCCGCAAGGCCGGGGAGTGTGGAGGTGTAGGACGCGCCACCGCCGCCGGACCCATAGACCTGGGGAGTGCCGGAGATGTCCGAGGTAAACCCGGCGCCCCCCGTGCCGCCTCGACCGGCAGAGCTGGGCCCGCCCGCGACAGTTGCGCCGCCGCCACCGCCGCCGCCCGAGTTGTTTGCCCCGATTGACCCGTTTTTGCCCTGTCCGGCGATCCCCGCGCCAAAGCTACCGGCGGAATACTGGTAGAGAGAGCCGCCGCCGCCAGACCCGCCGCTTGCGGGTGCTGCCCCGGTGTACGAACCACCATAGCCACCCCCGGTGGCAACCACTGTGGCGAGGCTGGAGTTCCCGCCACGGGTCCCGACGCCGCCCAAGGGCAGAGGGGCCGCGCCACCCGCGCCGACCACGGCGGAGAGGGCCTCCCCCGCGAGCAGGGTGAGTGATCCTGCAAGCACCCCACCGCCACCGCCGCCCCCTGCATAGTAGGCGCCGCCGCCCGACCCGCCGCCCGCCACGACCAGATATTCGATCACCACGGGGGGCGGGCTGAACGTGTAGATCGCCTGCTTTACCCGCTGGGCCGTCATGACCTTGATGGTGTCGGTGCCTGCTTCGGCTTCGGCCTGAGTCGCCGCTGCCCGCGTGATCTCGACAATGGCGTCAGTGCCGTTGTTTTTCTTCATATAGAGCTTGCCGTCATAGGTGTTGACGGCAAGCTCGCCGAGCTCGATCTGGGCGGTGGTCGGCACCTTGGCCGCCACCGCCGAGCGTTTCATCTTAATGGCCATATGGCCTCCTGTTCATGGGCTCATCCGAGCCAGGGGGGAATGGGTGATTGCAGCGGTCAGAAGGTCCCGCCATCAAAACTTATGCCGGCAATGCTGCCACCGGTGATCGCGACATTGCTGGCGGCCTGTGTCGCCAGGCTGCCCAGCCCGAGGTTGCCCCGGGCGGTGGCCGCATTGGTCAGATCGGCCAGGTTGCTGGCCGCGCCGAGCTTGCCGGCGAGGCCATTCGTCACCGTGGTGGCAAAGTTCGGATCATCGCCAAGGGCTGCGGCCAGCTCGTTCAGGGTGTCGAGCGCACCGGGGGCACCGGAGATCAGACCGGACACCACCGCCTGCACGAATGCGGTTGTGGCCAGCTGCGTGGTATTGGTCGCGGATACGGCCGTGGGTGCGGTGGGCGTGCCGGTCAGCGCCGGCGAGGCCAGCGGGGCTTTGGCCGCAAGGGCGGCATCGAGCCCCGTCACCTGGCTGGTCGGATGGCTGTGGGTCGCAGGGGGGAAGGTTGACGGCTTGCCGGTGATCCCCGTCCAGGGAGCTGCGTCTGCCACCTCGGCCGCATCGACCTTGCCGTCGTTATCCGCGTCATAGACCAATTTCAGCATGTCGCCTGCGCCCAGACCGGCAAGCCCGGCCTGCACAAAGGCGGTGGTGGCGATCTGGGTGGTATTGTTCCCCGCAAGGGCGGTGGGCGCTGTGGGCGTGCCGATCAATGCGGGCGAGGCCAGCGCCGCCTTGGCGTTCAATGTCGTCTGCAGCGAGGTCACATCGGAGATGGCGTGCCCATGCGCGGTGGCCGCCTTGCCGTCGAGCGCCGCTTGCAACCCGCCCACCTCGGAGATCGCATGGCTGTGCGACGCGGCCGCCTTTGTGGCCAGCCCCGCATCGAATTGCGACTTGCGCACCAGATCCGTGGTGGCGCTGGCATCCTGGCTCGATTTCGGGACGGTGGAAAAGGTCTTGGCGCCAGCAACCGTCTGGGTGCCGCTCAGTGCCAGAAAGGCCCCGCTGCCCGCCAAAGGCACCACGGCCGTGGCATTGCCGGACCCGTCATCGCCCTTGCCGACATAGAGCGTGTTGTCGACCTCGTTATGCGCGGCCTCGCCGGATTTGAGCCCCGTGGGCGCGCCGGCATTGCCGGACACCCGGCGTTTGAGCTGTATCGTGTTGGCCATCAGAAAAAGCCTCCGTTTATCGGTGTTTCAGTTGGAAGAAGGGTTATGCCGGGCGCGCCCTGATCGCCTTTGTCGCCCTGTGGGCCGACCCCGCCATCCGGCCCCGGCGTGCCCGACACGCGCACAGCAACGGGGACCGTCAGGATGCGGACCGCCACAGGCGCATGCGCAGAGACCCTGACGCGGATCGGGCCTGTTGCCTGCCGCACCTCGATGCTGTCCGCCATGATCAGAGCCCCCGGGTGACCGGCATCATCACCGGGATATCGAGCGCAAAGCCCAAATGCAGATCGGGCTGCACGTCCGTGCGCACAACATCGAGCGTAACGCTGCCCGCGGTCATCAGGGCGGTCACCGCCGCAGGGATCACCAGATCAAGCGATGTATCGGACTGGCGGATCAGGCTGGCCTGCGCGGCCGTCGCCCTTGACATTCAGCCATATGGAACCCCAGAGGACTAGTCTCCGATCAGAGCTACCAGATCAGCCGCAGTCAGATAGACATCCTCCTTTTTAACCCGCCGCTCCGATACTGGCGGATTTTTCTGTTTGAGCGCCTCCGCAGGCAGATTACGGAACCGATCATAAACCGCCTGAATGATCCGACGGTTATCCATAGTTCGACCGGATTCGTCCCACAGCGCATCAAACCAGTCGGAGTAAAACTCTGCCACCGCATCATCGACATCGATATCGAACTGCTCGGTCCGCAGGTTTTTGTTCAAATTCATGGAGGACCGCATCACGGCCGCGCCGCGGGCGCCAGATACGATGATCACCTTGGCATGCACAGACAGGCACCGGAAAGCATCCGCCCCCAAAACCTCGATCAATGGACCCGCGAATTTCGGGCTTTTCTCGAATGTGCCACGGTCCAAGAGCATCCGGATATCCGTAATGCGCCCGTCTGTGCGTATTTTACCCGCGCGCGTCACATCATACAGACCGGTCGTCCAAGTCGACACCCGAACCTTTGCCGGGCCAAGCTCGTCGATCATATGCTCCATCGCATCAATCGACGAAAACTGACCAGCCGTAAGCCCCGTTATCCGCTGCCCGGGCACCAACGCCCCAATTACTTCCGCTGCCGTCTCCGTGCGATGGATAACCGTCCTGACATTTCCGGTCGCATATCGAAGTGACCTCGGCCTTCTTGACGCCATTTCTCAAACCCCCGCCTAATAACATAGGATCGAACAACAGACGCCACGGTAAACACACCGCCCAGCATGAAGTGATCAACAGTCCGCGCCTCGATCCCTAAAAGAGGAAACGTCACAACCTGAACGCCAAACGCCACCAAAAACCCGACCAATACATTCGTAACCGCCTCGACCAACGACATTAGGCGGCTTTGCATTTGATCTTTCTCACCTCGTCAAACGACCGGCCATCCCCCTCAAGCGTCGCCGTTTCGCCGGAAAAGGTCTGCCAGCGCTGCACGATCACATCACAAAACTTGGCGTCCAACTCGACTAGGCGCGCGATGCGCCCCAATTTATGCGCAGCAATCAACGTCGAACCGGAACCACCAAAGATATCCAGCACCACATCACCGCGCTTGGTCGAATTCTCGAGCATGCCAGAGATCAAGCCCACCGGCTTCATGGTCGGGTGATCCGCGCTGCGCGACGGCTTATCGGCCCGAATGATCGATCCATCGTGCGCCTCGATCGAGAGCTTCTCACCAGACACAACCAGCGTCTGGTCCCCGACATCCACCTGGATCGTGCCGTCCGGCATGATCCGGATCGGAGAAGCATCCGACTTTGGCACGGTGGTATTTGCCCGACCGCCGTACCAACTGTGCGCCGCGCCAGGCTTCCACCCGTAAAGTATTGGTTCGTGCCGCCATTGGTAATCCGATCGGCCCAAAACCAACGAAGGCTTGACCCAGATAAGGCATCCAGAAAGCTTGAACCCCGCATCGCGGAACGCCGCTCGAAAATTCAAACCCTCGGTATCCGCATGCGCGATATACATCGGAGCGCCAGCGCGCATCACGGCGAAGGCAGCGCCGAACGCCCCGATCAAAAACCGACGAAACTCCGTCGACCCCATGTTGTCGTTTGCAATCTTGCCAGCAGTGCCCTCGTAATTCACGTTATAGGGCGGGTCAGTCCAGCACGCGTCGACTGGATTGTCACCGCAAAGGCGCTCCACATCGGCCCGCGACGTAGAATCCCCGCAAATAACGCGGTGCTTGCCAAGACACCAAACCATGCCGGTCTCAGTCACCGGTGCAGGCGGGGCCTCCGGAACGAAATCCGGATCCCCAAAACTCGGTGGTGGATCGTGATCAAGATCGGCATCAGCCAAAAGATCGTCCAGCTCACTGTCCGAAAACCCAAGAATGTCCAGATCGAAGGCCTCGTCCCGAAGTTCGGCCAACAAGGAGGAAAGCAGAGCCTCGTTCCAGCCTGCATTATCGGCAATCTTGTTGTCAGCGACGAGCAAGGCAAGCCGCTGTGTCGGCGACAAATGATCCAGCATGATCACCGGAACCTCAGACAACCCCAACCGTTCGGCCGCCATAATCCGGCCATGCCCAGCGATGATCACACCATCAGCACCGGCAAGAACTGGATTGCAAAAACCGAATTCAGCGATCGACGCCGCAATCTGCGCCACCTGCCAGTCGTCATGCGTCCGGGCGTTCCGCGCGTAGGGCACGAGGCGTGCGGGCGGCATCATCTCGATCTTCAACGGCGAACTCCAGTGAGAAATACCCGACACAATTAAGTGCCGGGCAGTTGAGGGAGGTATAGGTTTTTAGAAGCGTGAGCGCTGCGAACCCTGCGAACCCAAAGATGCGAACCCAACAGTGCGAACCCAGAAAAATTATTTGTCACTAGCGACTTAGCGCGCAAAGCACACCCACATACGATCAGAGCCAGGGAGGACCCAAAGCAGGGGGGGCTGCGGCAGAACCACATGCTCTTCCGCCATCGTATCTAAAAACTAAACCAAACCGCCCGCTTTTGTCCTGCGCAATCTTCGGTAGGAATTACGCGGGCAGAGCGTGGTATTGCGTAGGCAGAGCGTAAAAAAAAATCGAACGGCTGCGCCGTCAATCCATTCCCGCATGTTCCGCGCGCAGTCCGCGACCCTATGTAAGCCAACTGTTGACGCATGTAAGCGGTTGGGCCACAAGCCCACATGATAAAGAGCTTCGCAAACAAGCAGCTGAAAGCCCTATGGGAATCAGAAAAATCCAGGATTGACGCCCGCCTTCAGTCGCGGATTATGCGACGGTTTGACGCCCTCGATGCCGCTACTGCACAAGACGACATGAACCTTGCCGGTTTTGAGCTCCACGCGCTTAGAGGCTACAATCCACCGCGCTATACAGGCCATGTGAAGGGACCATGGTGCATCACATTCGAGTTCAGAGATGGTGACGCCCATGTTCTGGACTTCGAGCAATATCATTAGGAGGCGCAGATGAGCCGCAACCAAGACCGCTGCCCGACGCATCCGGGTGAAATACTTCGAGAAGATGTGATCCCTGCAACACGCAAATCCAAGACCGAGATCGCGCAAATGCTCGGTATCTCGCGCCAGCACCTTCATGACATTCTCGCTGAACGTAAACCAGTCAGCCCTGAGGTCGCAGTGCGCCTAGCAAAGATGTTCGGGACAGCACCCCTGTTCTGGATCAGGATGCAGGGTGCCTATGATGCTTGGCACGCTTCACGCGAAGTCGATGTGTCGGCGGTCCCCACGCTTATCGCTGCTGCGTAGCGGCCGCCAGGCGGGCCTTCTTTATGCCGCCGTCATCCGACACCACGATCGGCGCAAACAAAAGCCAACATCCTCGGCTGCATGCAAAACAAGCCAACCATCACGCGCCCGACTGCGCCATTCCGAAAGATGGTTTGCCCGAAGCCCATACCACGCAGCAACCCCGTTCACCCTCGCCCTGGGCTTCACGCTCTCGGCCACGATCCGCGCCTTGACCCCAGGCGTCCGGGGCAGTGGTCTGTATGTGCAAAGTTGTAATTTTATCGAATGGCGTAATCGAAACTCTTTCGATCTTTCTCATTTTTTCGCGATACGCGCGAAAAAAACGCTGATACGCGAAATCGCAATAAAAAAAAGGATGTCATGTAGATGCGTCGCATCATGGTTTGTTCTGCGGCATTGGTTGCTGCTTCGAGCAGCGTTTCGGCGCAGTCTGTCCTCGAGCGCGTGCTCGGTCAGATTGATGGCGCACCAAAACTCGCACAGATCAACGGATTTTACGCGAACATTGCGGAAAGCGTTCTCCTGAGTGAGACCCAATCTCGTGACGTTTTGTCAAGCGTGGCATCTGATTTTTCTGCAGGATCTCCTGGAGAAGTCGTTGCTACCATTACAGACTCAAACGGGAATTCATATGACCTCCTCCGTAGTGATTTTCCAGTCTCTGGAAGTACAACATTACCAGTCTGGAATACTGGGCTCACGGACCATTTGAATCTTTTCGCAGATGGGCGCGTGCAAGCGTCCGATGGGAATTGGTCTACGGGGGACACATACTCCCTTTTTGGGGTGAACGGGATTCTGCTTGGTCAGTTTAATGACACAGACCCCCCGCTGACAAACGCACTGGTTTATGTAGAGGCAGTGACAAGCACTGAGACATATCAAGTCCCCATTTCCACGACCATCGACGGCTCGATCACTAACCTCATAACGGGCATGACCTCTGCAACGGCTGAGGCTGTTGCTGGTGCGGCTACGGCGACGGAATTCACCCTTCCCACGCTCGATCTTGGCGACATGGCGACGACGGCATTGGGGGCTGTGAACACGGGCGAGATCACGCTTGGTGTGAACTCGGCGGTGGATGAGGCCAGGACCTCGACTACGTGGGCCATTTCGGCTGCGATGACCCAGATCGGCGGGTCCGCGGATACCGGTGCGCTGGTGCTGAACGTGGCCAGCAACGCCTCTGCGGTGAACGGCTCGATCCAGAACACGTTGCTGGCAGTGAATGGCTTGGTCGGGGATGTGTCCACCACAGCCTTGGGAGCGGTGAACACCGGCACGATTACCTCGGGCGTCGATGCTGCCGTATTAGGCATTGTCGGGATCGCTGGTCAGTAAGGAGGTGTAGGCCCGAACACTTTGCTTGCGGGCCAAGCATATCAGTTGACCTGCCACTGGTCCTTGATACAGCATGACCTAGAGGATGGCCGCCGGATAAGGCTGAATGCGTCATCGCATTAGGGGGCCATTTTTAGGTTTCACCGGTCATGTCAACGGCCAAAGGTATCCAGATGGATACAGAACAAGAGCAGTTCTTCTAAAAAAAATCGCCGAATACCTTTACACCCTTAACGTGTGAAATGTAAAATCATAACAGATGATATAAACATATCGGATGATAAGCCTACGAAAACATCGGGTGAACCGATTGATTTCCGTAGCACATTTCCCAGAAAGGATTCGAAATGAAGATCACGGTCTCGACCGCACCGCCCGACGGGCCACACGAAATCCTAGATACGATTGCTGCCGTCGGCATCTCAACCAGCAGCGCGTTCAGGGGAGGGCCACACCTCAATGAAGCTTTGGACAAATGCAAGGAAGGATTACGAAGATATGCCGAACGTCTGGGTGCGGATGCGCTGGTGTCCTGCCAATTCGAGGCGCATTTCGATAACAATGTAATCAATCTGGCGGGTTTCGGAACCGCCGTACGCTGGACATGATAACGGTAGGGCTCGGGACTACTAACCGGAAGATCACTGTTGCCGCGAAAGCGATGGAATGTGACCATAAGTCATAATTTCTTGGCCTTGCGCCGCCCATGCTCCCTCTCAATCCGCTTCGCCACCGTCAACAAGGCGGCCGCCCAGCGCCGGTGCGCAGTCGAGCGAACAACGCCAATACGCCAGCACACCTGCTTCCATCGGCACCCCTCTGCGCGCATCCAGACGATTTTTGCATCGTCCGGGCTCAACCAAAGCAGCCATTGGATGCAGTCCTCCATGCGCTGGATTTCGCCAGCGTTCGGGATGACGCGCATTTGTACGTCGTTGTAGCCATAGGCAGAGTAAATGGCGCGGTTTCAACAACCTGACCATCGGGATCCATCGTTCTCAAGGTCATCCTGATCTGGTCAGCCATCACTCACATCCCTGCCGTTTTTGTCAGACGCCGCTCGACAGCAACCATCAAATCGATTTGACGATCCGCCTCAACGCGCTCCATACGGCCAGCGCGGACCCACTTCGGATAAACCGATCGGCGCATACGGACTTCGCGCCGCACCTCGCCAATCAGCTCATGTAGCGTAAACCGATCAGGGTCGGTTCGATGTTCCTGGCCGTGATCCATCAACCGTGCCTCCTTGCGTCACATCCGCCCAAAGTGGGCTGTTCGAGAAACCAGGCATCCACGTCCGAACGCAGATACAGCGCATCGCGACCAATGCGCCGAAACGCGGGCCCGCCGCCCTTCTGCGCCCAGCCCTCCATCGTCCGAACCGACACGCCCAGCAGTTCAGCAACTTCGTGCCGGCGCATCGTTTCCGATGTTGGACAAGCCCGGATCGGACGCGCAGCCATCAGGGCCGCCCGCGGCGATCATGCCGCGAAGAATGTTGCTGGATGCATTGAACAGCGAACGACAACGCCCGAACGATGTCCGCAGCCAACGGGTCCGAATGCGAGCGCACCCGCTGCTCCGCACACGCCCCCAGAATTTTATCCAGGCTGTGCAAGCTCATCCGCCGCGCCTGGAAGCCGATCCGGTCGCAAACAACCATGCAGCTGCCACCAGCGGCATCCACAGACACACGAACGTCGCCGAACCTCGTGCCGCCCCCATTGGTCAGCTCAACGCCAAAAGCCGCCATCAGATCACCCCCCGCAACCGCATCCGGTCCGCCGAGACCAAGCCGCGCTGAACCAAATCATTCGCGATCCGGCTGCTGACCGCGTTGCTCGGCAAGTAGCGATCCGATTTGACCCAATCCGCGAAAAACACCAGCTGGGCGTCGAGGTTGGCAAACGAGGTCGTCGCAGCCTTCGATTTTCCCCGTGCCGATCGAACCGCCCGCTGCATTGCCCGATCTAGCGCCTTCGGGCCCTGTGGCCGGGATGGCTTCTCCCGTCGGAATTGCGCAGCAACCTCGAGAATGCGATCCTCGGTCAGGCCGAGATCATCGATCCAGCGCTGAACGTGGCGCTCGGCATGCTGGCCATCCCACCAAGCCGGAAGTTCGGCATTCTCCGCGAAACCGACCACCAGCAGCAGCTCTCTAAAAAAATCAGAAAATAATTTTTCCTCGCGTGCGCGCGCACGCTCTTCTTCTTCTGGTTCTCTTACAAGGTTCATCGTGTCCGAAATCCGGACACGGGATTGCCCGTTTTTCGGACACGGCTCCGTGTCCGGATTTCGGACACGGGAATCGTCGATGTTCTTGCTTTGGTCCTCATTTTCCCGTGTCCGAATTTCGGACACGGGACTATCGACATCTGGTGGATTATCCAGATCGAGAGACAAAATATAGTGCGTCGCCAATTGCTGTTTCGTGACCGGATTTTGCCGCTGAACGCGCCGGATCAGACCAATTTCCTCGAGATAGGCCAGATGTAAATTGACCGTCGAACGGGACATATTGCAGTCGTGTGCGAGGGTGTGCTGGTGCGGGCTGACCTGCCGTGTGTCCTTGTTGTGGCGGTCCGCCAGCTGCAGCAGAACAACCCATGGCCCCGGCTTGAGGTGGCGCTGCTCAAGCGCCCAGTTAACGGCTCTGTGGCTCATGCCGCACCTCCGATAGATTTTGACAACAGGGAGAAATCGTGTGCGCTCATGCGACCCAAAGGAGAGCCAGACACTCCTAAAGGAGAGCCAAACACCCCTAAAGGAGAGCCAGACACTATTGCACGACGTCGCATGCGACGATATGGCCTCGGAACCGCCCGACGTTCGCAGCGCCAAGCAGTGCCTATCAACCCCCTAAGAAACGCCCAAAAGGAGTCGAATATCGTGAGGGTGAACACGGCAACGGAAGCTAACGAAAGAAGCCTACAATGAACAACGAAGCAGCTGCACTTGCGCATAGGGCCATGCGAAATGCCCTCTACCAAGCTGCCCGACGCCGGTGGCTCGAGGCAATGGATCGATGTTTCAGCTTCAGCGTTGTTGCACTCGGTGCCGCAATCATTGTCCAGACAGTGGTGCCGTTCGGAGTCGAAACCATGTACATCGGAGCCGCCGTCGTGATCATCGGCGCGTATCATCTCGCACTTGACCTCTCTGGCCGTGCGAGAGAACACCAGACCCTTCAGCAAAAATACTACGCCCTGCTCGCGCGCATCGCCCAGGAAACGAACCCAAGCCCCGAAACTATCGAATTCGTGGAAGCACAAATGACGATAATCGCCAGGGAAGAGCCGCCCATCCTGCGTGCAGTCGACGCAAAGGCGTTCAACGATGCCATCGCCGCACTCGGGCACTACGATGACAGCGAACGCCTCGTTATCCCCGCCTGGATGCGCCCGCTCCAGAACGTCCTGACGTTCGAGGGCTACGATTTCAAGAAGGTCTCGCAACCCAAATAGGATGCCATGCCAAGCAGCCCGCCGCGCATCGCCACCCGCAAGCATCGATTCACCAAAGGCGGACGGCATCGGCGTCATTTGTAAGCCTCCGCCGTTTCGATGATGTCGGTGATGATCTGGCGCGCGGCACGCATCGATGAGATCACGTCCGCGCGCTCCCGATCCGTCAGGCCCGCCGGATAATCACTCAGGTGCGAGAAGGCACGGATCAGTGCGGCATGCGCCTGACCGCTCGCAATCGTACTTTGCGCCGCCAGCTCATGCAGTGAACCGTGCCGCACCCCCTCACGGCCGGTCCTCTCGAACATGCGGCCGGTGATCGGGAAAACCCCAAGGAAATCCTCCAGCGCAACCACCGCATCGACGGTCACGCCTAAATGCCCAGCGCACATCTTCGAAATCGTGCCCTTGCAGCCGGTGCCATACCGCGCCTCGAGCACCGATGCGACAACCTCGACACCGCCAGCGCGGCGAACCAACCCATCGAAAATGCCCCGCGTCACAAGGTCAGCCACTCGAAACCTCGTTTCCTTGGCGTCCGAAACAGGCGCAGCAAAAATGAGGGGAATTCAATTTCAACGACTTGCCTCGCAATCGCTATTAGGAGCACGCCGATGCATCTCAGTAAGAACTTCTGCGGTCAAAGGGATCGAACGCCGATTAGCAGCGCGAAGAAGATCGTAATGATACTTAGCTGGTATCGCATTTGCCTGTGCCCACTTATGAACACGATCCACAGTCACACCAAGGTCTTCAGCCAAACCTTTGCGGCTCGGCCACTGCGAAATCAACGGGCAAACAGAAGAGAAATGATCCATTCCAAGATCAATAATGGATGTTTTCTCCATTCGTCAAGATGGGAAACAAGTCAATGGAGAATTTCTCCACAGGGGGTAACTGTGACGGTATGAAAAACATAGCAAACAACATGATTCCACGAGAGAGCAGAAAAGACCGGGTAGCACTAAGAGTTCACGCCATCCGAGAAGCACTGAAGCTCACCAAAGCCGAGTTCGCCGACGCAATAGCGCTCGACCGAAGCTCGCTGACAAAAATTGAAAAAGGAGAAGCCGGGCTAGATATCGCTGTCGCCGAGAGAATATACCACATTTATGGGTTCGGACTTAATTTTATCTACGCGAATGACCTGACTGACGTGCCACGCGAATTACATTCCGATCTAATTGCCATTCTTATGTCGGAAAACAACAGAAACTAGCCTCCAAGCTGCATGTGGCGTAACGAACGGCAGCCTCGTCAGCACCAGCACTAGGAATGTGAGAACTCCGTAACCGCCCAAAGAACAACCCTCCATTTCATAAAACTTACGTTCCCCATACGTTCCATTCAATGGATTTTTTCTCCATAATATGTTTGACCAATGGATTTTTTATCCATAATGTCCTCCATGCGACACAGGAGGAACCGACATGCATCGCGACGATACAAAGACAGAACCGACTAGACTGCTCGGACTGAGCACCGAGCTCCACGACCGGCTGTTTGCCTTTCTGATCAACCTTGATCGTCTTGACCGAAAGGATCAGCCAGACGCGATTGCCAATGAGGTGATTGAGACAGGTGGCATCTACTGCTGCGACCACGGCGACAGATTTGAGGTCACCTTACATGGCATAACCGCGTACGCACGCAGCCAGCACCAAGCCCCATACATCTGGATCATCGCGGCCACCTTTGCCACGAACTCGGACATAGGGGTGCTGGAATGCATATCGTGACCGGCCAAGGCCACCGCCACCTGACGGTCGGGCATTCTGCAAAAGTCATTCAGTTTCAGCGGGCAAAGCCAGCTGATGGGGCGCGCGTCACCACTCAAGGCAACCGCCCGCAAGCGCGCCCGCACCCCCTTGAGACACTCAACGGCAAAACCCTGGCACAGGACCGCCGCACAGAGTTGATCGACGGCGCAGTATTCTGGGCAAAGATCGCTGCCATCTGCGCCGCTACTGGACTGCTTGCCACCTTGGCAAACAAGGCCATCGCCAATGCAGCCCATACCACAGTGGTGATCAAAACCGGTAATTCAAGCGACGGCATCTACCGCGCCGTCGAAAACCAGAACTAAACGGAAAGGCGAGTATTACCATGAGTAAAGCACAGCAAATCTATGTCCGCATGGCCCACGTCCATGAGGCATTCGGCATCCACAAAGCCACAGCATACCGCGCCGCCCAGCGCGGCGAACTCACCATCTACAAGCGCGGCGTCATGTCATTTCTGAAAGTCGCCGAAGTCGAACAGTGGATCGAGAAAGGGGTGAAGGCAGCATGAATAACACTTCAGAGCGGTCAATGACTGAAGCGCAAGCGGGAACGCTCAGTGACAAGGCAATCTGCGCGACGTGCGGCCGAACCTTCGCGCTGCACGCCCAGGACCCGACGATCGCTGGAAACAGCCACCCCTACGGCTGGATGCGCGCTGACGGCAGCGCCGTGTGCTGTTCGATCGGCTGCGCACGGCGAACGCCGGGGAAGGGCAAAATCAAAATGAGGAGCGAAGTGTGAAAGACAGAAAAGAGATCAGCATCGATGCGGCCGGGATCAAGCAAGCCATTGCGCACTACCTATCACGCCAAGGCTCTGCGGAATTTGACCCGCATGATGTTGCGCTTCTTTGGAGCCATAGCACGGGAGAAATCACGGCAAATGCCCTGTCGCGTCGGATCGAGCTGAGACCAGATGGACGGGGTGGAGCGCCTGAAGCGTCGATCATTTCGTCCAAAAAATAGAGGCGGGTGAAGAAACATCATTGTATACTAAAATCCCCCGATTCCAAAGAAGGTTAAAAAAGTGAAAAAACCAATCAGATCGTTCGGACCAGTTGTCCACCACGAAGAAGGCGGTCTCCGAGCGTCATGCACCTACTGCGCGTTTCGCATCAACGTCACCTGCACACATAAAAACCCAAGCCGCACCATCGATGACCCCAGCAACACACCAGACTGGTGCGAGATGAAGGACAGTATGGTTAGTGATGCAATTGCCGCAATTCAGTCAGATGCAATCGAGGGGTGACAGAGTATCACGCACGCACAAGACGCAAGGCGGCCGCGAAATGACCTGTAATGAAAAAATTACAATGAGGCGTGAGAAATGACCAATGGAAAAACGTTGCGAGATCTGGACGTGATGGCTAGGGACGTCCTGAGCCACCCCATATTGCAGAAAAAATGCACAGTTTCATCAGTCGTCGCTGGCGGTGTGATCTTTGATGATGGATGCGGATACAGCGCTGATACAATAGGGTGGTCCCTTGTATCCCGCGCAGAACCAGAACCCAAACCCGAACCAATAGACCTAACCGCAATCAAAACCCCGATTGGCCTGCTTGATGAAGCGACACAGCAAGCCTTGCGTGATCACGGCGGACCTTATCAAGCGTATATGTACCGCGGGTGGGAGGATGCGGTCCCGGGCTGGAACAGCTCTATAGCCTACCGCGTCAAACCAACCCCAAAGGTCGAGACGGTGACGCTGTATTTCGGGCATAACATCTCGGATGATGCGACCACCCAAAGACATAAACTAGACACCCACAAAATTACCCTGACCATCAACGACGGCGTTGTTGATCCAGTAGTGACGGTCGAGGTGCTCGAGGCGCTCGAATGACAGATCGACCAATCACATGCAGTGCGTCAATGGTGCCGCGCAAGGCGGTAACGCATGACCCGCTATGATCAACGCGGCGGCCATACGGCCAAGCGCGTCATCTTTGAAGAGCTGCGGCACGACAGCACCGTGCACAATCTTGCGGCAGGCCGCTCGGGCTGGACATGTCGCGACGTTGTCCTTGTGATCGGCGCACTGATGCTGGCCATCGCCGTCGGCACCGTGGCAACCAGGGCAATTAGCCATTCGGCGTTCGATGCGGCAAATCCGAATTGGAGCCAAAGATATGAATAACTCCCCGGAAAAGATCATCAGCGACGAGGAAATCACCCGCGTCCACGGCTATGCGAATTTTGGAAGCATGACGCCGCGCGAAGTCGTCAATGATGACATCAGGAAATATGCGGTTGGCTATACTGGCGGTTCAACACAGGTGGCAATCCTGCGCGAACATGGGCTTATCACGAAGCCGAATAGCAACAGCTACCGCGCAAATCTGACCGAAAAAGGCAAGCGGTATGCGCGGGCGCTTCACAGAGACGCCACAACCCACTCCAAAGCGTTAGCGGCCAAGACGCAGGTGCTGCTGTCATATGCATGGCACGATAGAATCTGTGACCTGACGAGCGCATTTATCGACGGGAAGTCATGCACATTTGGTTTTGACGCCGCCCTAGACGCATTCAACGCGCGGCGGCTGTCTTTGGATGGTGCGGCGTGACATTTCCATCAAAAGACAGCCGCCGCGCGAATGCAGCCATCCACGCGATCCTCGACGGTCGCGATCCGCAGGACAGCATGGCCGAGATCATGGTCACTCTCGAACACACGATTGCCGCCATACTCATTGTGACGCAAGGCGACCCGAAAAGGGCTGCGCTGATGCTCAATGAAGGGGTTCTGGAGGGCGTCGAAACAAGGCTGGCGCTCTATGGTGCCAGAAAGGCGGGTGCGAGGTGACCGAATCCTACAAAAAAAATACCCCCCACAGCCTGTTGGCTAGTGGGGGGTGCCTTGGGGGTCTTTGAGGTGGGCTATTTTTCAAACCCAATAAAAACAATGTCTTACTACTCTAAATTGGTGCGGTCGAAAAGACTCGAACTTTCACGGGTGTTACCCCACAGCGACCTCAACGCTGCGCGTCTACCATTCCGCCACGACCGCACGTAATCTGGTAGTCTGGCGTGTCTTAGCGCAGCGATCCGGGGATGTGAAGCATGTTTTTCGCGCTAATCACGGGCGCCGGTAAAATACTTCGGAGGGCCGCAGACCCGCCCCCCGAAAGCCCGCTATTTCACTGGAACCGCAAACAAAGGCATGCCCACAGGTTGCGGCGCTGCCCCGGCCTGAGCCGCCGCCGGATCCGAAACCCCGCCCACCTGATAGGCCGCCTTGCGAATCAAACTGTTCCGCTCTGGCTGACCGGGGGCAAACACGGGCACAGCCCCGTTGCTGATCGCGTCCAGACCAAGGGAATACCACGCCAGCGATAGGTCGCTACGCGTGCTGGTGCCAAAGCCCTGCCCCAGATGGTGCCCCAGCAATTCCGCGTAAACCGGTTCGCCCAGCACAACCAGCATCAGCGCCGACCCGATGGCAACATCCATATTGTCCGTGCGATAGCCGACCGACAAACAGATTTTCGCCGTCCCGCTCAATTGCGCAGGCGACATGCCCGTCGACAGGACAAAGGCGCTGACATCCTGCATCACCTGATCGCGGGGCTTCAGCGACACTGCGGCAACCTGATCCTGCATCGCCGAGCCGATGCCCTCGCACTGCTGGGCGATCTGGTCCGATGTGAATCCCTGAATCTTGCTGGCAAGGTCTTCTCCCTGCGCGATCGCATAGGTGCGCGCCAGACAGAACTGCTCGCTCAGGGCGAATCCCGCGTCGGTCATTGCGGCCTCGGTGGTGAATCCGCCGTTGGAATTGGTCAACAGGCTGACCTTGTTGCACTGCGACGCCAGGGACAGCCCCGCACTTGCCCCCATGAAATTCGGCAGCCCGCTCGATGCAGGTGCCTCTGGCACTGCCGCAAAGGCCATCACTGCAGGCGCTTCGGCTACAGGGGCAACCGGTGCCTGGGCAACAACGCCCGCAGCCTGATCGCGATAGTCCAGCAACAGCCCGCGCGGCCCTTGCGGGTTCGCCGCGATCGCCTGATACGTCGCCGCCCCCCCGGCCATCGCGCGCTGGTAGGACGAAATTAGAAAATCACGCTCGTATTGCGTCAGTTGGCCGGTGGGCGCATATCCCAATGTCGCCTGATACTGCGAAATCGCCGTACGCGAATTGCGCCCCATGACGCCGTCGGGCGTCCCTGCGGAATACCCGAAATAGTTCAACGAGGTTTGCACCTCGCGGTTTGCGGCCCGTGTCGCGGTTGAAATTCCGGGCTTCGATGCGACCCGTTTGGTGCTGGTCGTTCTGACCGTGCGCTTCTTGTTGTTCTCGTTGGCAATCGCGCCACCGATCAGGCCGCCGACAATCAAGCCGCCCAAAAGATCGCCCGCATCCGCAGCGACACGGGTGGCAGGGGTCAGGGCAAGGCTCATGGCAATACAGGCTGCGGGAAAACGTCTGGTGATCATTGCATCACTCCCTAAAATGCGAGACAGATTTATAATTCGCTTAATTGTCTCATATCATCGGATGTTTTCTAAGAAGAAAATACCGCTAATGCCCAATATCGCAGAAAGTACGCGAATTCATGGTGACCTGGCTAACCTCCAACGGGCTTGTCCCCTACCCGGACGCGCTGTCCGAAATGGAATCCCGCGCGGCAGCGATTGCCGCAGGCACAGCCGACGAGGCAATCTGGCTGCTGGAACACCCCCCGCTTTACACCGCAGGGACCAGCGCCCGGATCGAGGATCTCACCGATCCCACGCGGTTCCCCGTCTTTGAGGCCCGTCGCGGCGGGCAATACACCTACCACGGGCCGGGTCAGCGCGTGGCCTATTGCATGCTCGATGTGGGCAATCGCGGCCGCGATGTGCGCCGGTTCGTTCAGGATCTGGAAACGTGGATCATCGCCGCCCTGGCCGAATTCAATGTCAAAGGCGAAATCAGAACGGGCCGCGTCGGCGTCTGGGTCGCCCGCCCCGACAAGGCACCGAACGCCGACGGCACCCCGCGCGAGGACAAGATTGCCGCTATCGGCATCCGCTTGCGCAAATGGGTCAGCTTCCACGGACTTTCGATCAACGTGGAACCCGATCTCTCGCATTTCGACGGAATCGTTCCCTGCGGCATCAAAGAACACGGCGTCACATCGCTGGTCGATCTGGGCCTGCCGGTCACGATGAACGACGTTGATGTCGCCCTGCAGAAATCATTTCGGCAGGTCTTTGGCTGAACCCATGGCCGCGCATGAAAAAATCTTTCTCCCTCTTCTCGGAAAAAATACTCGCCCGCCGCAGGCGAAAACCCCGAGGGGCCACAAGGCCCCGAGACAAATAACGTCACGCCGCAGGCGTGTCCGCTGGATCGCGGTGCCTCCTCCTTGCTAAATACAATGCCCTGCGTCAATTTTTTCCACCCTGCGGCGGCGTGGATCATTGCCCAGAGGCGAATAGCGCACTAGAACATGCTGGGAACGAACCGGTCGGGGTGACTCTTCCGGTCTATAATCTGGGAACCTTAGGAGGCACCACATGGCGGACGCAGCCGTACATGGCCACGAGGGACACGATCAACGGGGATTTTTTACCCGCTGGTTTATGTCCACAAACCATAAAGACATCGGTATTCTATACCTCTTCGTATCCGGCTTTGTCGGCTTCATCTCTGTGGCCTTCACGGTCTACATGCGGATGGAGCTTATGGAACCCGGCGTTCAGTACATGTGCCTGGAAGGCGCGCGGTTTACCGCTGCGGCAGTGGGCGATTGTACCCCCAACGGTCATCTCTGGAACGTCTTGATCACCGGACATGGCATCCTGATGATGTTCTTCGTCGTGATTCCGGCGCTTTTCGGCGGTTTCGGCAACTATTTCATGCCGTTGCAGATCGGCGCGCCGGACATGGCGTTCCCGCGGATGAACAACCTGTCCTTCTGGCTTTATGTCGCAGGCACCACGCTGGCTGTCTGTTCGGTGCTGGCACCGGGCGGCAACGGTCAGGCCGGTTCGGGTGTGGGCTGGGTTCTATACCCGCCCCTGTCGGTCCGCGAAGGCGGCATGTCGATGGATCTGGCGATCTTCGCGGTCCATGTTTCGGGGGCATCCTCGATCCTTGGCGCGATCAACATGATCACCACGTTCCTGAACATGCGAACCCCCGGCATGACCCTGCACAAAGTGCCGCTGTTCGCCTGGTCGATCTTCGTCACATCCTGGCTGATTCTGCTGTCCCTGCCCGTTCTGGCAGGCGCGATCACCATGTTGCTGACCGACCGGAACTTTGGCACCACCTTCTTTGATCCGGCCGGTGGCGGCGATCCGATCCTGTACCAGCACATCCTCTGGTTCTTCGGTCACCCCGAGGTTTACATCATCATTCTGCCAGGCTTCGGCATCATCAGCCACATCATCGCGACCTTCTCGAAAAAGCCGATCTTCGGTTACCTTCCGATGGTCTATGCGATGGTTGCGATCGGTGTTCTGGGCTTCGTCGTCTGGGCGCACCACATGTACACGGTCGGTCTGTCGCTGACGCAGCAGTCCTACTTCATGCTGGCCACGATGGTGATCGCGGTGCCGACCGGCATCAAGATCTTCTCGTGGATCGCAACGATGTGGGGCGGCTCGGTCGAGTTCAAAACCCCGATGCTCTGGGCGTTCGGCTTTCTGTTCCTGTTCACCGTCGGCGGTGTCACAGGTGTGGTTCTGTCGCAGGCCGGCATCGACCGCGCCTATCACGACACCTACTATGTGATCGCGCACTTCCACTATGTGATGAGCCTTGGTGCCGTGTTCTGCATCTTTGCGGGTATTTACTTCTACCTGCCCAAGATGTCGGGCCGCATGTATCCTGAATGGGCAGGCAAGCTGCACTTCTGGATGATGTTCATCGGCGCCAACCTGACATTTTTCCCCCAGCACTTTCTGGGCCGTCAGGGCATGCCACGTCGCTACATCGACTACCCAGAGGCCTTCGCCTACTGGAACTATGTCTCCAGCTGGGGCGCGTTCCTTGCCTTCGCGTCGTTCCTCTTCTTCATCGGCGTTCTGGCATACACACTGCTGGCCGGTAAAAAGGTCAACGTGAACAACCCATGGAACGAGTATGCAGATACTCTGGAATGGACCCTGCCCTGCCCACCCCCCGAGCACACGTTCGAGACACTGGTCAAGCAGGACGTCTGGGACAAGCAACACTCGCACTAGATGAGGCACGACATATGCCCCTTGAATGGGTCACACCACCAAACAGGGCTCCGGATTATTCCGGGGCCCTTTCTTGTGCCGCCAGAAACAGCGGTGCACCGATTTGCGAATTGCACCTTTGGCCCTACCGCTCCCTGCCCAAACGCGGATTCGTCTGGTTCATCGGCGCGACATCGGCGCTTGTGGCGCTGCCGCTGCTGATCGCTGTGGGCTCTCCTATTCTATGGGGGTTGTTGCCTTTCATCATGCTGGCCGTCGGTGGCGTCTGGTATGCGCTGAACCGCAGCTATCAGGACGGCGCGATCCTCGAAGAGCTGACGCTCTGGCCCGACCGCATCACCCTGATCCGCCACAACCCAAGGGCACCCGATCAGACATGGCAGGCGAACCCCTACTGGGTGTCGGTTCAGATGCTGGAAAAAGGCGGTCCGGTCGAGAACTACGTCACACTGAAAGGCAACGGTCGCGAGGTCGAGATCGGGGCGTTTCTGACGGCCGGCGAACGGGCGGGGCTTTATGATGCGTTAAGGCCGGTTCTGGCCTGTCTTCAACGCGGCTAGGTTAAGACCGTATCAAACTCCGCTGACAAGGTCGTCGTACAGGCGTCTGCCATGCTCAGTCGCAAGAATTCCTGCCAGCGTTTCTCGCCAGATCGCAATGGATTTCTCTCTTTGCAACAATAAGCGCCCCTTGGACAATTGATCCAGTTCGCGCATCTTTTGCCAAATTTCCAAGGATTTATTCGCCAAAGAAGCGTCCTGTTCATCGTTTGCATCGAACTTACGCCAGTATCTTGTTTCCAAAACCCGATCGGGGTGCGATGCGCTACCGCGATGGGATTTCATCAGAAAGCTTTCGGCGTCGCGGATCGCATAATGGTTCACTTGTGCAAATTTTCGCTGCAAAGGGTCTTTGCTACGCCACTTCAGGATCTCGAATTCCGATTCCCGCAGCCCCGACCCGTTCTTCACAATGAAGTCTTCCTTAACCGGCACTTTGGCGCGATGGATGCCCGGACGCTGGAAAAGTGTTGAGCGGAACAAGGATTTGAAACCGCGCACATTTTCTTGAATGTAGGTATTCGGTTCCGTCGCCGTAAAACGTTCCACCACCAGCGCTTCGCTTAGTTTTCGATGCCCGTTCGCCCCGTACATCCGCCAGTTCACCAAGATTTCATCGGCATCACCAGAGGCAACGATCAGGTCTTGCACTGTTCCATTGCCGACATGCACGTTAAGAAACTCGTCACCATCCAGCGCCATGCACCAATCGGCCTTTGCGTAGGTCTCGGAAAACGAAACCCGGCGGTAGGCCTGATTTTGCCACTGCCGTTTTATGTTTTCATTGGGATAATATTCGATGACACCCTGCTCTGTGCGTATTCCGGAGGATCCGGCCATCCATTCCGACAACATCCGGCCACCTGTTCCGGGGTATCCGGCCACCTGTGAC
>NZ_JBGQOJ010000038.1:0-14733 GCF_052119585.1 Pseudogemmobacter sp. W21_MBD1_M6
AGTCAGTGGTCTCCGGCCACCTTCAAACCGGTAGCGCCGAGGTGTGGAGCTGAAAACTCGTAAAAATCGAGGTGCCCATCCGATACTTTGTTCCTTAAATACTCGAATCCTACCCCGCCAAAAGCGTTCGGGCGGCGGCACGGGCGGTGTCGGTGACAGTGTCGCCAGATAGCATCCGCGCGATCTCGTCCACGCGCATTTCCGCACTCAGGGACACGACGGTCGAGGTGGTCATGTTCTCGATCACCTGTTTTTCAACCCGCCAGTGATGCCCGCCAAGGGCCGCGACCTGCGGCGAGTGCGTAACGACGAGCACCTGCGCCTCGTCTGCCAATGCGGCCAGGCGCCGGCCCACCGCATCCGCCGTCGCTCCCCCGACACCGCGGTCGATCTCGTCGAAGATCAGCGTCAGGCCCGAGGTGCCAGAGGTCAGGCAGACCTTCAGCGCCAACAGGAACCGCGACAGCTCTCCTCCCGACGCAATCTTGTTCAGCGGGCCGGATGGCGCACCGGGGTTGGTGGCGACGGTGAAGGCCACCGCGTCGCGCCCTTCGGGGCCTGCGCTGTCCTCGGTCACCAGGGTTGCAAAGACCGCCCGTTCCATCTTCAACGGTGCCAGTTCTGCCGCCATGGCCGCGTCCAGCCGCCCCGCCGCCTCCTGCCGCGCCTGGGTCAGATGCGCCGCCTCGCGGTCATAATCGGCCTCTGCGCCCGATACAGCGATCCGCAGATCGTTGATCCCGGACGCGCCGCGGTCCAGCGCCAGCAGCTTGCCGCGCAGCTCCTCGGCAAAGGTGCCCAGATCGTCGGGCAGCACATTGTGTTTGCGGGCAAGGGCGCGAATGGCGAACAGGCGTTCCTCAGCCTCTTCCAACTCTGACGGGTTGAAGGCCAGCGCGTCGATGCAGGCCTCGACACCGCTTTGCGCCTCGCCCAGTTCGACCAACGCGCGGCCAAGGGCGGCAATCGGCGCGTCCAACCGGCCATCCGCCTTGTCCGCCACATCGTCCAGCCACCGCAACGCATCGCCCAACAGGCCCTCGGCGCCGGTGTTGCCCATGGCGGAAAACGCCTTGGCGATATCGGTTCCGATCCGCTCTGACGCCTGCATCATCCGGCGACGCGCATCCAGCTCGGCCTCTTCGCCCGGTGCGGGGTTCAGCTTGTCCATCTCGCCCACGGCATGGCGCAGGAATTCCTCTTCGGCACGGATCGCGTTCAGGTCCGCCTCTGCCCTGGCAAGCGCCTTGCGCGTCTCCTGCAACGCCCGCCATGCGCTGCGGGTCGTGGCAATCTGCCCGCCAAGCCCCGCATAATCATCCAGCAACACCCTGTGCCCGCGTGGGTTCAGCAAGCCGCGATCATCATGCTGGCCGTGCAGTTCAACCAAAGTATCCGACAAGGCGCGCAAAACGTCACCCGAGCACCGGCGATCATTGACATAGGCGGTCTTGCGACCATCCGGGAAATTCACCCGGCGCAGGATCAACTCATCACCCGCAGGCAGACCCGCCTCGGTCAGAACCGCGCGCGCGGCGTGGTCTTCCGCCAGATCGAAGGTCGCTGTCACCTCGCCCTGTTCGGCGCCCTGCCGCACCAGTTCGGCACGGCCACGCCAGCCCAGCACAAACCCCAGAGAGTCGAGCAGAATGGACTTTCCCGCACCGGTTTCACCGGTCAACACGTTAAGACCGGGCTGGAACTGAAGCTCCAGCCGGTCGATAATCAACATATCCCGAATTTCGAGACCGCGCAGCATTCGCCCCCGCCCCTTCTTAGATCAGAGCCATTCGCCCTTGATCACCTGACGGTAAACCTTGCGCAACCAGCTGTCGCCTGCCGCCTCAAGCTCTAGTCCGCGCCCCGTCAACAGCTTGTAGCTGTCGTCGTACCAGGTGGTGGACCGGAAGTTATACCCAAGGATCGCGCCGGCTGTTTGCGCCTCTTGGGTCAGGCCAAGCGAAAGATAGGCCTCGACAAGACGGTGCAGCGCCTCGGGCGTGTGGCTGGTGGTCTGGAATTGTTCGACAACCACGCGAAAGCGATTGATCGCCGCTGTGTAATGGCCGCGCTTCAGGTAGTAGCGGCCGATTTCCATCTCTTTCGAGGCAAGGTGGTCGAATGCCAGATCGAACTTCAGCACCGAGGACCGGGCGTATTGCGTATTCGGATACCGCTCGATCACCGTGCGCAGCGCCTGCAACGCCTGGAAGGTCAGGCCCTGATCGCGGCCAACCTCGTCGATCTGGTCATAATAGGACAGCGCCAGCAGATACTGCGCATAGGCGGCATCTTCGTCCGCCGGATAGAAATCAATGAACCGCTGCGCCGAGGCGCGGCTGTTTTCATAGTCCTTGTCCTGATGGAAGGAAAACGCCTGCATGATCAACGCGCGTTTCGCCCATTCGGAATAGGGATACAGCCGCTCGACCTCGCCGAAATATTCGGCGGCCTTCCCTGCGTCGTTGTTTCCCTCAAGCTCGAATTCTGCGCGCTTGTAGATCTGTTCCGCCGAAAAGCTTTCCAACGGCGCGTCCTTGCCACCCTGCCCGGAGCAGGCTGCAACAAAAGCAACCGTTGCCAGCATTCCGACCACATTTCCGAGTGACCTGCCGCGTGCCATCTAGCGCTACCCCATCAAGTGCAATTCAAGCCGTTTTTGGCCAGTGTTCATAAGTCTCTAGCACAGAAAAATCCGGTGCAAAACGTCTTTGAACATGTTTTGACGGGTTATGCGTAGGCCGGAATGTCGCTGCGGTGCAGGCCGACACCCGGAAGACGCGCTGCCATCGGTTCATCGCAGATTACCATGCGATAGGCATCGGGACGTGCAAAAAGCGCGTGAAGCAGTTTATTGGTCAGGGCATGACCCGCCAGATGTCCCTGATAACGCCCCAGAATAGGGGCACCGGCAAGGGCCAGATCACCAAGCGCGTCCAGCATCTTGTGGCGCACGGCCTCGTCCTTGTAGCGCAGGCCACCGGGGCTGAGAATGGTGTCACCATCAACAACCACGGCATTTTCCAGCGTGCCACCCAGCGCAAGACCGTTCGCGCGCATCGCGTCCACATCCTGCTGGCGGCAGAATGTCCGGCTGTCACACAGTTCGCGCACGAAGGCACCGTTGGCCATATTCAACGCCTTGTCCTGACGCCCGATCGCGGCATCGGCAAAGTCGATGTGGAAATCGATGTGCAAAGTATCGGCAGGTTCCAGACAGGCGACCGCGTCACCATCACGCACTTCGACCGATTTCAGGATTTCTATCGCCCGCACCGGGGCTGCGACCTCCTGCAGGCCACGCTGCATGATTCCATCAACGAACTCTGCCGCGCTGCCGTCAAGAATCGGAACCTCTGGGCCGTCGATCTCGACCAGCACATTGTGCAGGCCGCAGCCCGCAATCGCCGCCATGATGTGCTCGATCGTAGAGACCTCGACGCCGACGGAATTGCGGATCAACGTGCAAAGGCGCGATGGCACAACGGAATCCCAACGTGCCGAAATCAGCGCATCGCCCACCTCGACATCGGTTCTGCGGAACCAGATGCCGAATTCAGCCGACGCAGGCCGCAGGGTCATCCTGACCGGCTTGCCGGAATGAAGACCGCGCCCGATAAAGCTGACAGGGGATTTGAGCGTAGTTTGCAAACGGCACCTAAAAATTTACGTCAGCGTTAACACTTCTGACATGTTGGTGGGTAAATGCTGCGGCCGCACATCTCAACTCAAACTTTGTAACGCATTGAAACATGCCGGAAGCCAACAGGCTGTTTTCTGCCTAAAACAGTGTCTTTATGGAATTATCCCATTGTTTATAAATGAAAAAAGGCCGGGCAAAGCCGGCCTTTTTCATAGTGAAGTGAATAAGGTTAATTTGCCTGACGGCGCAGGAATGCGGGAATTTCGATGCGTTCCTGTTCCGGGTCGATCTCTGGCTCTTCTTCATAGCTCCGAACCTGCGGTTGCTGACGCGCCTGCTGGGGCGCTGCGACGCGCTCTTGCTGCTCGGCGTGGCCGGTCATCCGGTTGATCAACGAGTTGATCCCGAAGCGTGGCTTTTCAGCATGCTGAGGCTGAGGCTGCTGTGCGACAGGACGGGCCTGCTGTTGCGGGGCCGCAGGTGCCTTTTGCACAGCGGCTTGCAGACGGGCCAGCGCCTCGGGCGAAGGCGATCCAGCGGGACGCGCCTTGGGGGCAACGAACTGATCTGCGGTAGGCTGCTGGCTGTACCGATCTTGCTGCGGTGCAAAGGCTGCGGGCTGCGGGCGGTAAGCCGGGGCGGGAACCGCATCCTCGTCGTCGAACAGGTCTTCGTGCTGTTCATGTGCGGCGACGGCTTGCGCATCCAGATCCTCGAAGAACGATGGCTCTTGGCTGCGCGGGGCCGGCGCTGCGGCCGCGGCAACAGGCTGCTGGACCGGCGCGCGGGGCGCTGCGGGTGCAGGTGTTTCGGCAACCTGCAATGCCTGAAGCGGCTCTGCCATGCGGCGGCGTGCAACGGGCATATCTGCAACAACGTCCCTTGCGTCGATGCCGGTGGCCACAACGGAAACGCGCATCTTGCCGTCCATGCTGGTGTCCAGCGTGGAGCCGACGATGATGTTCGCCTCCGGGTCTACTTCCTCGCGGATGCGGTTTGCGGCCTCGTCTAGTTCGAACAATGTCAGGTCGTAACCACCTGTGATGTTGATCAATACGCCGCGCGCGCCGCGCAGGCTGATTTCATCCAGCAGCGGGTTGGCGATTGCCTTTTCAGCGGCCTGAATGGCGCGATTCTCGCCTTCGGCCTCGCCGGTGCCCATCATCGCCTTGCCCATCTCGTCCATCACCGCGCGAACGTCGGCAAAGTCGAGGTTGATCAGGCCGGGACGCACCATCAGGTCTGTCACGCCTTTGACGCCCTGATACAGCACGTCATCGGCCATCGCAAAGGCCTCGGTGAATGTCGTTTTCTCGTTCGCCAGACGGAACAGGTTCTGGTTCGGAATGATGATCAGCGTGTCGACGACCTTTTGCAGGGCCTCGATGCCCTCTTCGGCCTGACGCATCCGCTTGGCGCCTTCGAACTGGAACGGCTTGGTCACAACGCCAACCGTCAGCACCCCCAGTTCACGCGCCGCCTGCGCGATGATCGGGGCAGCGCCGGTTCCGGTTCCGCCGCCCATACCGGCAGTGATAAAGCACATGTGCGCGCCCGCAAGGTGATCGACGATATCCTCGATTGTCTCTTCGGCAGCGGCAGCACCAACCGAGGGGCGCGCGCCGGCACCCAGACCTTCGGTCGCTTTGACACCCATCTGGATACGCGCTTCGGATTTGCTTTGCTGAAGCGCCTGAGCATCGGTATTCGCGACCACGAACTCCACACCCTCCAGCGCCTTTTCGATCATGTTGTTGACCGCGTTGCCGCCTGCGCCGCCGACACCGAAAACCGTAATGCGCGGCTTCAGGTCGTCCTGATCGGTAACCGTGAAATTCAATGCCATGTGATGTCCGCCTGTTCTGAACGCTGGCCCTTTTTGAGCCGTTATATGCCTATCCACCCCTAATAATATCTGGATATAGAGGTAACGTCACCAAAAAAACGCCTTTGGAGCACAAAATCTAGCGGATAATTGGACTAAATCAGCGGTATTTCGCCTGACATGCCAGATTTTGTGATCACCAGTTATCTTTGAACCATTTTACGGCGCGCTTCAACGACCGCGCGGGGTAGCGTTCGGCAGGAATATCAAAGTCCCACCACTCGTCTTGCGGGTGCGCCGCGAACAGGCAAAGCCCGACAGAGGACGCAAACGCCGCCCCGGTCGCGGCCTGCGGCAAGCCCTGAACACGCAGCGGGCGCCCCAGCCGGACCTGCTGGCCAAGGATCTTGCCCGCCAAAGCATCCAGGCCCGGGATCTGGCTGCACCCGCCTGTCAGCACGATTTGCTGGCTTGGCAGATGCTCGAAACCGGCCGCATCCAGACGTGCGCGGACCTCTTCCAGAATTTCCTCGACCCTTGGCCGCATGATGCCGATCAGCTCTGCGCGGCTGACGGTGCGGCGATCCCGCTCCCAGTCGCCGGTATCGCCACCGATCTCTATCATCTCGCGGTCGTCCATTCCGGTGGCCACAACGCCGCCGTAAAAGGTCTTGATCCGCTCTGCCGTGGCCAAAGGAATCTGAAGCCCCTTCGAGATGTCAGAGGTTATGTTATCGCCCCCCAGACGGACGCAATCGGCATAGATCATGTGTTTCTTGATGAAGATCGACAGGCCCGTCGCGCCGCCGCCCATGTCGATGCAGGCGGCACCCAGTTCCTGCTCGTCCTCGACAAGGCTGGAAATGCCCGACACATAGGCCGATGACGCAAGCCCCGCGAGTTCGAGGTCACAGCGTTTGATGCAATACAGAAGGTTCTGCACCACGGTCGTCTCGACCGTCAAAAGATGCATGTCGGCGGCCAGCCGGTTGCCCACATGACCGCGCGGATCGCCAAGACCGGACCGATGGTCCAGCGCAAAGTTCACCGGCTGCGCGTGCAGCACCTCGCGGCCCGGACCGATGTCGGGCACGTCGCACGCCGACAACACCCGCGCCACATCCTGTTCGCTGACAATGCTGTCCTGCAAATCAATCGCACCGGCCAGACCATAGGACCGGGGCCGCGCACCGCCGAAACAGGCGATCACATGATCGACCCGCACATTGGCCATCTTCTGCGCCGCCTGCACCGCAGTGCGGATCGCCCGTTCGGTTTCCTGCATCGCGTCGATTTCGCCAAAGCGAACCCCCCGGGACCGGGTGGTCGCGGCGCCAATGACGCGGAACGTGGATTGCCCCGCCATAGAGCCGATCCCGTCCTGATCACGAAACCTGTCGGGCCCGTCGAACCGCAGCACAAGGCAGGCGATCTTTGATGTCCCCACATCCAGAATGGCAATGACGCCCCGCTGCATGGCCGCCTGACGCATATTCCGCATCGCCCGCTGCGTTTGGTAAAGGTCGGTCATCGGCTTGCTACTCCCAGCTCGGTCGCTTTTATGGTCCGCACCTCCTCCACCGCAGCCTCGGAGAGGCGGATGGTGGGGCGGTTTTCGTTTCTCATGTCCACGGCGACCAGATCACGCGCCAGCATGTCCTGCGCCTCGTTCAGCAAGATCACCCGCTCCAGCGCGGGAACGGCGTTTTTCTCGGGTAGAAGGATGCGCTGGTCGCGGTCCAGAACCACATCCCAGCGCCGCTCGCCCATCCGGACAAGGCCGCGCATGCGACTGGTCAAAGGGCTGGACGCCGCCAAAATCGCAAGCGCCTCGGGCACGGCCCGATCCGCACCCTCGCCCGCGATCAGCGGCAGGTTCGGAAAATCGGTGCGGCTGAGAACGGGCGCCACGATATGCCCCGTCTCGTCCAGCGCCGTGATCCCGTCGCGGGTGCGCCACAGAACCGCCGGAAGGCGCTCGCTCACATCAAGCTGAAGCACACCTCCGGTGCGGATCTGGATGCGGGCACTTGCCACGGCGTCAAGTTCCTGAATCTGCAGGCGCATCTGTTCGAGGTCCAGATCAAAGGACGACACGGGGAAATCCACCGATACAATTTCGCGGATATCCTCGGACAGGCCTTCGCTGACCCCGTCGATGGCCATCACCTTGACCATGAATTCAGGCCGTTCCTGAATAGAGCGGCGGATCTCGGCTATTTTGTTGCCAAGGTCTTCGCGGTGGGTTGCGTCGGCAAAATAACCGCCGACGCCCAGAGCGACGGCAAAAACCGGCAATCCCACCCGCGTCAGCGCACGGAACGACGGGGTCAGCCAAAGGCGCTGGATCTTATAGGCGGTGCGGCTCGGGGCCGGATCGCGGCGCGGCGGGGTCATCTGTTGCATGACGCGTCCTCTACCATCCAGCGGCACAGATCGGGAAAGGCGATGCCAGCGTGCGCCGCCTGTTCGGGGCTTAACGATGTGGGGGTCATGCCCGGCTGGGTGTTGGTTTCCAACAGGATCAACCCGTCGATCCCCCGCGCCGCGTCCCACCGGAAATCCGTGCGGCTGACGCCGCGACAGCCAAGGGCGGTATGGGCGCGCAGGGCATAGTCCTTGCAGGCATCGAAAATCTGTTCGGGGATATCGGCGGGCACCACATGGCGCGACCCGCCGGTGCTGTATTTGGCGGTATAATCATACCAGCCCTCGGTCACGATATCGGTCACAGTCAGGGCGCGATCCCCCATCACGGTGCAGGTCAGTTCCCTGCCCGCGGCATAGGTTTCGACCATCACAACATCGGGCATGTCCGCCGATAGTTGCGGCGGCGCGTTCGCGCCGTCATGCACGATATAGACGCCAACGCTGGACCCTTCGTTGTTCGGCTTCACCACATAGGGCGGGGCCATCACATGACCGGCACGCACATCCGTGGTCAGCGCCAGAATGCTGTCGACCACCGGCAAACCGGCGGCACGGAACACGTCCTTTGTCTTTTGTTTGTCCATCGCCATAGCAGAGGCAAGCACACCCGAATGGGTATAGGGGATCTGCAACCATTCCAGCAGACCCTGCACACAGCCATCTTCGCCCCAGCGGCCATGCAGCGCGTTGAAAACAACATCCGGCTTGATCTCTGACAGGCGCGTGCAAAGGTCCGGACCTGCGTCCACCTCTGTCACCTCATATCCTGCAACCCGCAAAGCGGCGGCGCATTCACGCCCCGATGACAGCGACACCTCGCGTTCAGCCGAGGGTCCGCCCATCAATACCGCCACGCTTATGGGTGTCCTGCTCGACATACCCGCCTCGTGCCATTCTCGGACCTTTACGACGGTCCGTTATTTTATTGTTTAGTTGCCTGACTTAGGGGCCGTTTCGCCGACCCTCATAATTTCCCAGTCTAGCGTTATTCCGCTGACTTGGAAAACCCTTTTTCGCACTTCTTCACCCAAACCTTCAAGATCATCTGCGGTTGCCCCGCCCGTGTTGATCAAAAAGTTGGAATGCATCGGCGACATCTGCGCCCCGCCCCGTGTCGCACCACGCATTCCGGCGTCGTCGATCACCTTCCACGCCTTCAGGTCATGGGTATCATCGGCGCGGCCCGTGCTGCTGAACCCTGCGGGATTACGAAAGGTGGACCCCGCGCTGCGCTCTTTCATCGGCTGGCTGGCGTCGCGTTTGGCAATCTGATCCGCCATGCGGGCGGCCAGCGCATCCGGCTCTCCGCTTTGCCCCTGCAACGTCGCCTCGACGATGACCCAGCCTTCGGGCAGGTCGGTCTGGCGGTAGCGAAAGTTCAAATCCGCTGCGGTCAGCGTAACGATCCGCCCGTCCCGCGTCACGGCCCTGGCCGACACAAAGACATCCGCCGTATACCGGCCATAACACCCTGCGTTCATCCGCACCGCGCCACCGACAGCACCCGGGATCGTGCGCAGAAAGGTCAGATCAATGCCCGCCTCTGCCGCCTTGCGGGCCACATGGGCGTCCAGCGCTGCCGCACCGGCGGTGACACGGGTTCCGTCGATTTCGATCTGGTTAAACCCGCGCCCCATGCGGATCACCACAGCACGCATGCCGCCATCCCGCACAATCAGGTTGCTGCCGACGCCCATCGGGAATACCTTGATATCAGGGGACAAAGCCGCAAGAAACTGCGCAAGATCATCCACGTCGGCAGGCTGGAACAGCCAATCGGCAGGTCCGCCCACGCGCAGCCAGGTCAGGTCCGCCAATGGGCGGTTCGGGGTAAGAACGCCACGCACATCGGGTAGGGTCACTGTGAACCTCGTCTGCCGACCATTCGCTGCGCCCAACGCCCCAGATGCACAATCGGCCAACGCAACATCGACACGCCCGCCACCATGACAAACAAGCCCGCCATCGGACCGTTCTGCAGCGTGACATACCCAAGCAAGGGCACGCCGATCGCGATCAGGGCATAGGCCGCGCGCCAGTGAAAGTCGCGACTGGGGAACATCGCGATCAGGTTTGCGGCAACCGCCCAGATGCAGGCAAGGGTCAGAGACAGGGTCATTTCGGGATCTCCGGTCTTTCTCCGCGCGAACGGCGGAACAGATACATCAAAGGATTACGAAACATCGACGCAAACGCGGCCAGACCAAGAAACGCCACCCAGACACCATGCAGGTATCCGATATAGACAAGCAGAACCGGCGCCGCGATCAGCAGGGCAACACCGGGCACATACTGATGCCGCATCGGCAACATGGCCACGATGGCAGAGGCCACGGCCCAGATACACCCAAGGATCAGCGCCGCGCTCATCCCTTCAACAAATCGGGCAAGGCGTAGGCCCAGGTGGAAATCGTTCCGGCGCCAAGGCAGACCACCATATCACCGGGCTTTGCCTGTTCGCGCACCAGACGCGCCAGATCGGCCTCGTCCACCACGGCGCGCACATGACGGTGCCCGTGCCGGATCAATCCCGCCACAAGATCATCGCGGCTTGCGCCCTCGATCGGGTCCTCGCCTGCGGCATAGACTTCTGCGATGCCAACGACATCGGCATCGTTGAAGCAGGTGCAGAAATCCTCGAACAGCGAATGCAGGCGCGAATAGCGGTGCGGCTGGTGCACGGCAATCACGCGCCCCTCGGTCGATTGGCGCGCGGCTTTCAGCACAGCGGCGATCTCGACCGGGTGGTGGCCGTAATCGTCGATGATCGTGACGCCGCCGACCTCTGCCACCTTGGTGAACCGGCGGTTCACACCACCGAAGTTGGCCAATGCGGTGCGGATTTCGTCCAGTTTCATCCCCAGATGGCGGGCGACAGCGACTGCGGCCAACGCATTCGAGACATTGTGATCGCCGGGCATCGGCAGGCTGCATCCCTCGATCACTTTATCCTCGGCCCGCAAATAGATGTCGAAATGCGCGACGCCGGCCTTGTAGTGCAGGTTCGCCGCCCGCACGTCGGCCTGCGCGTTGAACCCGAAGGTCACGACACGGCGGTCGGTGATCTTGCCGACCAGCGCCTGAACCTCCGGATGGTCTGTGCAGCACACGGCAAGCCCGTAGAACGGGATGTTCGACACGAAATCCAGAAAGCCTTTGCGCAGGTTATCGAACGTGCCCCAATGCTCCATATGCTCGGGGTCGATGTTGGTGACGATGGCGATGGTGGCGGGCAAGCGGTTGAATGTGCCGTCGGACTCGTCCGCCTCGACGACCATCCATTCGCCCTGCCCCATCCGCGCGTTGGACCCGTAGGCATGGATGATGCCGCCGTTCACGACGGTCGGGTCGATGCCCCCCGCATCCAGCAGTGTCGCAACCATGGTTGTGGTCGTGGTTTTGCCGTGGGTGCCCGCAACGGCGATGTTGGACTTCAGGCGCATCAACTCTGCCAGCATTTCAGCACGCCGCACCACGGGCAGGCCCCGACGGCGCGCCTCGTCCAGCTCCGGGTTGCCGGTCTTGATCGCGGAAGAGATCACGACGACCTCTGCGTTCTCTAGGTTCGCCGCCTGCTGGCCGTCGAACACGGTCGCGCCAAGATCAGCCAGACGGTCGGTGATCTTCGATGTCTTCTGATCGGACCCCTGCACCGTATAGCCGTGGTTCAGCAAGACCTCTGCGATGCCAGACATGCCGATGCCGCCGATCCCGACGAAATGGATTGCCCCAAGTTGGGTCGGAAGTTTGGTCGCGGAATTCATGGTCTTCTTATCCTCGCTTGGCGCGCGTCTCTACAATTTCGACAAGGCGCTCTGTCGCATCGGGGCGCCCCTGTGACAAGGCCGCCTGGGCCATTTTCTCGGCGGCCTGCGGGTTCGACAGGACCAATTCCATCTGTTCGGCCAGCGCGACCGGCTCCAGCATCCGCTCGGGGATCAGGATCGCAGCGCCCGCCTCGACCAGCCCGCGCGCATTGGCGGTCTGATGATCGGCAGTCGCTGCCGCATACGGCACAAGGATCGACGGTCGCCCGATCACGCTGATATCGGCGACCGACGACGCGCCGGACCGGCTGATCACCAATTGCGCCTCTGACAGGCGGCGCGGAATGTCGTTGAAGAACGTCTTCACCTCGGCGGTGATACCGGCGGCCTCATAGGCGGCGTTGACGCGATCCACATCCTCCTCGCGGGCCTGATGCGCCACGCGCAGATTGCGCCGCATATGATCTGGCAAGGCCGCAACAGCGGCGGGCACGACATCCGACAGGACGCGCGCGCCCTGACTGCCGCCCATCACCACCAGGCTCATCGGATAGTCGCCGGGCGCGATATAACCCGCCGCCGCGCGGTCCATCACGGTCGAGCGGACAGGATTTCCCGTCGGCACACCCTTTGCCCCCTCGGGCAATGCGGTTGGCCAGGTTCCGCAGGCGACAACATCGACGTGCTTTGCAAAAATCTGGTTCACCCGGCCCAGAACACCGTTTTGTTCGTGCAGCACGCGCGGCAGGCGCAAGATCCAGGCGGCCGTGACCGCAGGGATCGACGGGTACCCGCCGAAACCCACGACAATCGCAGGTTTGTCTTTCATCATCCGCACCGTTGCGGACAGAATGCCACCCGCAATGCGGAACGGCGCGATGGCCTTTGACAGCAGACCGCCCCGCGCGAACGTGGCGCTGGACAGGGTTTCAATCTCAACGACATGGGGAAAGCCACCGGCATATCGGGCACCGCGTGGATCGGTAGATAGCCTGACGCGCCAGCCCCTGCGCAACATCGCCTCGGCCAGCGCCTGTGCGGGGAACATATGCCCGCCGGTGCCACCTGCGGCGATGATCAAAAGGGGGGGGCGGGCCATATCTATCGCCCCCGCTTCAGCAAGATATCCCCGATCTGGCCCTGCGGCCGCGTCCGGGTAAAGGCCAGCAACATGCCAACAGCCACCCCGCCCGCAATCAGCGAGGAGCCACCGTAGCTGACGAATGGCAGGGTCATCCCCTTGGCGGGCAACAGGCGCACCGCAACCCCCATATTGATCATCGCCTGAATGCCAAAGATGCAGGCAAGGCCGGTGCCGGCCAGACGCGTGAACGGATCACGTTCGCGCATCAACAGCCACATGGACCGAACGGTGATCGTCGCGTAAAGCCCGATAATGCAAAGCACCAGCAACAGCCCGTATTCCTCGGCGGCCACCGCAATGATGAAATCGGTATGGGCATCGGGCAATGACCACTTCACCTCGCCCTCGCCGACACCGACACCGAAAAACCCGCCTTCGCGGATCGCATTGGTCGCATAGCCAAGCTGTGTCGTCGGATCGAGGTCGGCGGTCAGAAAGCCGTCGATCCGGCGCGCGAAGTGCTCGGAATTCTCATAGGCCAAAGTGCCGACAAAAATGACGCCGCCAGCAATCGTGATCAATAGGAAGATCGGCGCGCCCGCGACGAAATACATGACGCCCCAGGAAAACAGCACCAGGCTCGCCTGTCCGAAATCCGGCTGTAACGCCAGAAACGCAACAATGATGATCGTCAGGATAAAGGAATAAAGCCGCCCCGGAGGGCCGTTGATTTCTTGCCCCGCAGCCATAAGCCAGGCGGCCATAATAACAAAAACCGGCTTCAGGAACTCGGATGGTTGAACCGAAACGAACCCCAGCGAATACCAGCGGATCGCACCCTTGCCGAAATCAGTACCCAGAACCGGCAAAAGGACCAGCGCCAGAAACGCGCAGGCAAAGCCGATCACGCCAAGACGGCGCACTATCGCCGGCGCCATCATCGAGGTGAAAAACATCGCGATCAGGGCCATGCCGCCGAAAAACGCCTGCCTCTGAACGTAATAGAACGGGTCCAGCCCGTTTTTCGCGGCCAAAGGAGGAGAGGCCGCCAACCCCAAAAGCATCCCGATGCCGAACAGCACAAGAATGCAGGACATCGACCATTTGTCGATCGTCCGCCACCACCGTGGAAGTACAGGTTCGCTATCCCGCAAGGGGACCGTGCCATAGACCATTTCCGTCATGGATTACCGCCGATTACTGCCTCAGGTTCCGCCCGTTCTCCGGGTCTGAGGAAAAGTGTATCCTATGACAGTCTTTGAGGCCAGAGGTGATTGTCTGTCCGCCCGTCCTGCGACGGGCAAATCATCCTGTTTTTGCCATTCTTCTCGGCCTAAATACTCCCGCGCGGGTTGAATTGCTCCTGATTGTGCGACCAGGTCATGTGTCATTGGCACGATGGGCTGTGACAGGGCATCTCAGCCATCTGCCTTCCGCATCTGGATCTGGCCAGATGCCCAGATGCCCAGATGCCCAGATGCCCAGAGCGCCTGAAAGAAGAGTTCCGCCGCAGGATCAAGACCCAGACAGTATTGCCCCGCGCAGAAAGGCTTTGCGCCGCTTTTCCACCCCGACCGCCGTTTCAGCATAGATCATATCGCGATGATCATCACCCCAGCGCGCCACGAGCGCGGCCTCCAATCCCGGCGCTCTATCAACCATCACGACCTCGAGCGGTGGTTCCGGCACGGTCGTCTTTCCCTGAAGTTGCCCGCATTCCAGCCAAGGGCCGGTCGTCAGTTTCTGGGCGGTCATCGCGCCCGAAGGCAAACGGTCGCATTCGAGAATGGGAAAGGCCAGGCACAGCCGATCCACGCCTGACATCAGGCGAATTCCCTGCCCGCCTCAGGTCGGTTTGATCCCCCCCGGCGGCAAAAGGATCAGTCGCCGCAAATCGAACCCGCAATGGGTCAACCCAGAACTGTCGCCTCTGTCGCGGCGCGCAGTTCGGCTTCGGTCACGCCGTCGGCGATCTCGACAATGC
>NZ_JBGQOJ010000039.1:0-14684 GCF_052119585.1 Pseudogemmobacter sp. W21_MBD1_M6
GTTAGCACGGCTCAGGTCGCCCTCGGCCATAGCGGTCGTGGCGACAGCCATAGCGGAAAGTCCAAAAATTGTGGCGATCATATTCATAATGCTTCCTCTCAAGGAAATGCAGCACGTACTTGTGCTCTTTAAAGCCTTAGAGCCTTTTTGTATTCAGCGCGTTGATCTCAATCAGGCTGCTGCGCAACGAGAAGCGCGTCTAAGAGAGCAAGGCTCTCCACTACCAATCCGACACATGCGTGCAGCGATGCCAGATGGCATCAACCAGACTGCGAAGAGAAGCGTGACCCGGATGAGCGACAATGATCCACGAGAAAGAAGGAAAACGAGCTTGACCCAAACGCCCAATTAGAGAAGCGGCCGTTGGTATAATGGTGCAGCACACGGCAGCTAAGTCCACTCGTCCGCAAATTTGACCTTACCGATAGAGATTTGGCTGGGTTGAGCTAGCCGTACCATGTCGCTGTTGAGCCTGTGGTTTCGACAGGTCCTGTTGCTATTTTTGTTGCCTTTGGATCTTCAACTCTCCGAACGCCTCGCCCGTATCAGCCAATATGGCGCTTGCGCCGGTAAACTGCTGCCATCGCTCAATGGCCACATCGACATAGGCAGGGTTCAGTTCCACGCCATAGCAAACGCGACCGGTTGTCTCGGCGGCGATCAGGGTTGTGCCCGATCCCATGAAGGGCTCATAGACCGCCTGACCCGGGCTGGAATTGTTCAGGATCGGGCGGCGCATGCATTCGACCGGCTTCTGCGTGCCGTGCACAGTGTCGACATCCTGATCCTTATTTGCAATCTGCCATAAGGTCGTCTGCTTGCGGTCGCCGGCCCAGTGGCCCTTGCCGGTCTTGCGTACAGCATACCAACACGGCTCATGCTGCCAATGATAATCCCCACGGCTGAGCACCAGCCGGTCCTTGGCCCAGATGATCTGGGAGCGGATGTTGAAGCCTGATGCGACCAAGCTTTCCGCGACGGTCGCCGCATGTAGCGCGCCGTGCCAGACATACGCAACATCGCCGGGAAACAGCGACCACGCCTCGCGCCAGTCGGCGCGGTCGTCGTTCAGGACCTTGCCGGTCCGCTTGGTCTTGGCGGCACCCGCCTGGTTGCGCCAGCTCGGGTCATAATCGACGCCGTAAGGCGGGTCGGTCACCATCAAGAGCGGCTTCACGTCGCCCAACAACCGCCCAACCACATCTGCACTGGTACTGTCACCACAGATCAGCCGGTGTGATCCGAGTTGCCAAAGGTCGCCTGCGACCGAGACGGGATCCATAGGGGGAACGGGGACGTCATTTTCCCCCTCGACAGCACCGCCATCGCCCAGGGCGTCCGCGTCTTGCAGCAAAGCGTCGAGGTCTGCGTCACTCATTCCCAACAGTGACAGGTCGAAGTCCTCGGCCAGGAGACCGGCGATCTCGTCGCGCAGCATCGCCTCGTCCCAGTCGCCGAGCTCGGTCAATTTGTTGTCCGCGATCCGGTAGGCCCGCCGCCCGGCCTCGTCGAGATGACTGAGCCGGATCACCGGCACGTCGGTCAGGCCCAGCATCGTCGCTGCCAGCACCCGGCCATGCCCGGCGATCAGCTCGCCATCGTCGGCCACCATGCAGGGCACGGTCCAGCCGAACTTCGCCATGCTGGCCGCGATCTTGGCCACCTGATTGGCGCCATGGATCTTTGCATTGCGGGCATAGGGGCGAAGCTGATCAATCGGCCACGTCTCGATCTCGCTTGGCGCGAAGACAAGGTCCATGAGGATGTTCTCGTTCTTGGGGCAGGGCGGACATGCCAATGCGCGCCGCTGTGCTTGTCAGCGGCAGAATGGGGATATGGGATGTCAGAAAAACAAAAAGCGCTCTCGAGGGGGTTCCTCCGGGCGCTATTCTTCGATGATGTAGGTATGAGTCAAGGGGGGCAGCTTTGTCAAACCATTTTTGCGGCTCATGTCATGACCGTTTCGAGCCCCGCGAAACGAGCGCAAAGAGGGTGGCTTCCCTGGCTGGCTAAACTGGCTCGATTTTGGCTTGGGTGGATTCTTGCTTAAATAGTAAAATCCACCTGAAAAGCTATTTCTGCGCGCTCAACGCATTGTAACTAAATAACTTTATTTTGGCTGCTGGCCAAGGTGGCTTCCCCGGTGAAAAAGCCACGCGCTAACGAAATGGCGCGCCAAGCCCCCCGTATACGGATAGGGCCGGGGAGGAACCATGGGAGGGGATAGCTAAACACCAAGGTGCAGGTTTTTGATCGGCCTTCGGAACACATCGGCATGAAGGCAGCCCACTGTGATCTGATGCCCTTTAGTACCCATGCTGATCTCGGACCAGATCAAAGATCACAGCGACAAGTTCACCGTTGGCAGCATTGCAAGCATCGGCCCCGTCCCCTGCGCATGGTGGATGACAAAGCCGATCCGGTTGTTACCAGCCTCTGTGGCGCCGACCTTTGCTGCTTTCATGAGGCTGATCCACTGCGCCGGGTGTCGAGGCGAGAGCGCATCCATACATCATCGCCCTGACGGCGACCAAGACTGCCTTTTGGCGGCATTTGGCCCGCTCTTGGCACGTGATCTCAGTTGATGATTCAAATCAATGTAGGGGTCGCAGCGTGTCATAAAATGAACGCTGTTAAACAATTTTCAGAAAAGGACAAAGATTATGAAACTCACACTTATTTCCGCATTTGCGCTCGCGATGAGCATCGCAGTTCCTAGCGCTATTATGGCGCAGGATCAAACTCAGGACCGTGACCAGCTTCAAGATTGTGGTGCCTTGGGCGAGAGAGATTGCGCCGATCTGTTGAGAATTCGAGATCAACTTAAAGATTGCGACGGCGTGACCTCAGATGCCTGCACGGCTCTTTTGCGGGAGCGCGATCGTTTGCTAGACTGTGCAATTCAGGACCAAACCCAAGATCAAACCAGAGATCAGGACAGGGATTGCGCCCCGGACACAGACAACTCCGGCGGCTCTGGCAAAAACTGAAACCTTTCGGTGTCGCTTCACGCGTTGTGATCGGCACATTTCCCCCAAATCAGAGATGGAGACTATGATGTCTAAATTCATTTCAATTCGCGGCTTGGTCTCAGCAACAACGGTAATTGCAGCATTGGCAAGCGGGTCGATCGTTCTAGCTGAAGGTGACTCTGAAAACGACGACATGATGCAAGTTATGCCATTCGGGTATGGACCCTATGCCGGACGGATAGGAATGATGGCGCGCCCTGTCGATACGGATGGCGACGGGATCGTCAGCGCGGCCGAGGCTTCGACACATGCCAGCGCTGCGTTTGCCCAATTTGACGCTGATGGAGACGGCCAGATCAGCGAAGATGAGTATATCGATAGCGCACCTTCGGGCATGCAGATGGGGCGAAGAAATGTTGAGCGCCTCTATGTAAACCGCACTGGACGGTTCAAAGGGATGGACGCTGATGGCGACGGGGACGTGACATTGGCAGAGTTCGTAGCCAAGGTGCAGGCAAGCTATGAAGCCGCCGACGCCGACAAGGACGGCAAAGTCACAGTGTGGGAATTCCGATCACAACAAAACCCATTCTGAGCCGACGACCGAGTCATTACAAGCTTTCTGCCTGCAGGGCGGAGATGTTTTGATCCGTCGGCGTTGCAACGTTCCGCAACGCCGACGGACAGAGGTGGCTGGGGAAATTTGAACAGTCGGGATAAGTGGATTTTCTGCGCAACGGCAGCATTATGCTGCAAGCGAGGAGAATACCATGACAAGTATCCGTCTTGATCAAGCTGATTTTGGGCTCCAGCAACGATCATCTTTGATCAGAGCGTTTCCTGTTTCGATGAGCTTACGCATGAGGGCTACGATGGCGACTTTGGCTGGCTTTCCGGCTTCGCGAAGCGCGCTGTATTTCGCTTTGAGATCTGGGTTGAACCTCATAGCGACGAGGGCTGGCATGTGGAGGGCGTCGCGTAAGGGTTTTCGTCCGCCGCTGATGAAGGATTTTTCCTTTCCATTGGCCGGACTCACGATTGTGCGGTGCCAGTCCAGCGAGGATAGCCCCTTTGACGCAACCAAGCGTCGCAAAAAGAATAGACGCGCATAGGGTGACGCCCTAAGCGTGGTCCATGACCAGTGCCACCTCTTACACGCCATCCACGGATCGCATCCTTGCGGGTGTAGCCTTGATGGTCGGATTTTGCGTCACTGCTCCGTTGCTGGACGTCGCGGCCAAACTGGCATCAGACAGCGTACCCGTGGGACAGATCACCGCCGCACGCTTTATCGTTCAGTGCGCGCTGATGGCGCCGTTTGTCTGGATCATGGGGCTGTCGTTGCGGGTAGCGCGGGGGCAATGGCTGGCACTGCTATCGCGCGCGGTACTTTTGCTTGCCTCGACCTTTTGCTTTATCGCCGCGATCCGTGTCATGCCGCTGGCCGATGCGCTGGCGATCGTGTTTGTAGCCCCGTTCATCGTGCTGCTGGTGGGGAAATTCTATCTGGGCGAAGATGTCGGGCCGCGCCGCGTGGGGGCGGCGATGGTGGGCTTTGTGGGTGTCCTGTTCGTGATCCAGCCCAGTTTCGCAGCCTTTGGCGCGGTGGCGCTGTTTCCGCTCGGCACGGCGGTCGGGTTCGCTTTCTACATACTGGTCACACGCGGCCTGTCGCGGCGGATGCATCCCGTGACTTTGCAATTCCACACCGGCCTGATCGCCAGCCTTTTGTGCCTGCCAGTGATGATACTGGCCCAAGGCACAGGAGCTGAGTTACTTGATCCGGTCTGGCCCGAAGGGGTTGCGTGGCTCTGGCTGTTGGGGGGCGGGTTTTTCGCCACGCTGAGCCATATGATGATGACCTATGCGCTGTCGCTGGCGCCCTCGGCCACGTTGGCACCACTTCAATATCTCGAACTGCCGGTGGCAACCCTGCTGGGCTATCTGGTCTTCAGCGATTTTCCCAACGCGCTGACCCTGACCGGCATCGGTATCATCATCGGTGCGGGTCTATATATGATCCACCGCGAAAGGGTCACCGCCCGTCAGTTGATCACCGAGCGCGCCGCTCCACCGATTTGAGGCGACTTACGATCTTCAATCAAGAACCCACATCCGACTGGCAACTTGGTACGAGAAGCCGCAGGTTCAGCTGACCGCTCCAGCCCAAACTCGACGTTTGATCTGGCGCTGTCCTCATTGCGCATGATCTGCAGAGACCGGGCGGAAAGTGTGAATTCGCTGCAAGTGCGAAGGGTTCGTGTCAGGGAGGAATAAGTGGCCATTCGCAGCCCATTGCGGCAACCCACGCGCTGACACAATGCTGCGGCGCAGCCCGTCAGAGCGGCCATTCGTGTATCGCACCGCATTCTGTTGAATGAAACGTCGGTCAGCGGACAAAACCGACCTTCATGATGCGAAACGCTATGTCCGCTTTGCCTGCCGGATTTCGAATGCAGCATCAAGAAACGCGATTTCACACGATACGGCATCGTTAAACATCGCAGCTGCTTTGGATCGGCGACAATCATCTATTTCAACCCAAACATTGTCCAACTGATCGCGTAGGTGGGCCACAACATTTTCGAACCCTTCGCCAGTGTGCAAATCTATCCATTCTGAGAACCAAAATGGCAAATCCGTGCTATAGTTTTTATAGCGGTTTGCCCAAGTCAGGTAGCTCCACTCCGCAACAATAAGAACAGCCAGCATTTGTTCATAGCGACCAGAGGTACGCGCTGCATGCATCAGGTCCTGAAACGCGCGGGTCGCTGGAGCGGCCGGTGCGTTTTGATATCCTGTTGACACCTCAAGTGCTTCAAAGCTGCGCAAGAAATATGTATTCTCGGTGCTGGTCACTAGGCCCAAGAACTGCGCCATAGGAACCCCGTCCGCCAATGTCGGAGCATGCGCGATGGCAGTCGCCAAAAGCCGCACAAATTCATCGATGAACTTATAACCCTGAACAAGATACCACCGCATTTTATCCAGCGGCAGAGTGCCGTCGGCCAGCTCTTTGCAGAACGGATGATCCGTTGCGGCATCCCAGTCGTTTTGAGTTGATATTTTCAAAAGATCAGTGGCGCGCATTTTGGTGCTTTCTATGGTTTCGATGTGCCTTGGGCGTAACAGGTCAGCCTGTTGGCCAGCATGCCGACTGCGATGTGTAAAATCACGGTCAGGCACGCGAGAACGATCAAGCTGGCAAACATCAGGTCAATTTTTGCACGACCATTGGCAAGCAGCATCAGATAGCCAAGCCCCTTAGATGCCCCAACCCATTCGCCAATGACCGCGCCAATTGGAGCATAAACTGCCGCAAGCCGTAGACCCGTTCCAAGGCTGGGAAGCGCTTGGGGAATTTGAATGTGCCGCATGAAACTCCACTTTTCTGCGCCCATCGAAATCGACAAATCACGGTATCCGCTGTCGATCCGCGTCAACCCATCGTGGAAAGAGGACGTGACCGGAAAGTAGATAATCAGAACCGCCATCACAATTTTTGATCCCATGCCGTAGCCGAACCAAAGTGTCAGCAAGGGAGCCAATGCAAAAACGGGCACGGCTTGGGTGAACACAAGAATCGGCAACATCAGCCGTTCAACGGTCTTTGACATCGCCAGCTGGATCGCCGTTGCAACGCCAAGTAACGTGCCGATCAGCAACCCAAGCACGACCTCGATCGCTGTGACCCACGAATTTTCTGCAATGATCACGCGGCTTTTGTATGCGGCCTGTGCGACCCGCCAAGGGGACGGCAGGATGAAGTGGGGCGCGTCGGCGACAATGACCAGCACTTGCCACGAAGCTAGCCCGATCAACAAAGCCAGCAAGGTATCCCAAAACCTCATGCGGCAATCCCCCGCAAATACGCGAGCAACTGGGCCTGACATGCGAGTGTTTCCGCTGCGTTGATGTCTCTTAGGGCTGCGGTTTCAGGGACCGGCCAGTTTTGCGTCTCTTGCGCTGACATGACGGTAATTTGATGCGCCAGACGTGCGGCTTCGGCAGGATCATGGGTGACCAATAGAACGGTGCGGTCTTGCAAAACGTCGGTAGCCAGTTCCTGCATGTCGGCCCGTGTGCCTGCATCAAGCGCTGAAAACGGCTCGTCCAGAAACACGATGGGACGATCCTCAAACAGGGTGCGCGCTAGGGCGGCTCGTTGTCGCATTCCGCCAGATAGGGTGGCGGGTTTTTGGTCTGCATGATCCGACAACCCGACCCGATGCAGAAGGTCGAGGGCACGGTCAGCATTCGGGGCCTCACCCCGCAGCCGCGCACCGATACAGACGTTGTCCAACACCGACAACCACGGCAGCAACAAATCCGACTGCGCCATATAACTGATGCGACCCGCAAAGGGCACACCATCAGTGGCCGCAAATGATCCGCTGAATACGCCCCCAGTCTCAAGCCCGAGGATCAGCCGCAGGATCGTTGATTTGCCAACACCTGACCGCCCCAAAAGACAGGTCCATTGTGCGCCGGGGATGTACAGGTCTGTGTTGAATAGAACACGATCACCGATCCGGTGTTGGCCTTTCAACATGATCCCGGGCGATATGTTCATGCGTCGTTCAGGCCCATTTTCCAGAACCCGACTTCCAGTTTTGTCGCAATGCTGAAGCGATCTTGGAGAGCTGCGGCCCGCGGCGATTGAGACAAATCACCGATCCGGCGCGCCACGGCATTGTCTATCATGGTGCCAATATCGGTGCAAACCGCCTGATAATCGGGGTCTGCATAGGTCGCGATCCACGCGGCATAGGGTGTGTCATGGGCCTTACTGCGCGCCAACCGCAAGCCGATTTCACCGTATCCCATGACGCAAGGAACCAATGCCGCCATCAAATCCAAAAAGTCGCCTTGAAGCCCCGCGTCCATCACATAACGTGTGTAGGCCAGGTTTTCGACAGCCTCTTGCGCGGCAAACAATTCGGCCTCGTTAATGCCCTCGGCAGCGCATGTTTTAACATGCAGCGACATTTCATGATTGACCAATGCGTCCACAGTCCCTGCGCAAATTTTCATTTCCTCAAGCGTTTCGGATTTAACGACGGCCAGTGACCACGCGCGGGAAAAATGGACCAAAAACACATAGTCTTGGATCAGATAGTGTAGGAACGCAGAACGCGGCAGGGTGCCGTCGCCCAGCCGTTCGACAAAGGCGTGATGCGTGTAATCATGCCACGGCCCCGCAGCCCCCTCGCGCCAAAGCGCGAAGGTTTCACCATAATCAGGTGCCATCAGTTCGCCGTCACGTCGATAGCGATCTTGGACACAGGGTTTTGCGACGGGATCAGGCCAGCCTCATGCAAGAACGCCTCAAACGTGGCATAGCGGCCTTCGTCCATTGCTGTTGGGCGCAGGGCAAAGCGTGGCAGCGTATCGACCCAAGCTTTGGCGTTCAGCTCGTCTTGCAATTCGGCAGAGGTCCCTGCAAAGATTTTCCAGCTGTCCTCTGGGTGGTTCACAATGTACTGCGTCGCCTTTTCGGTCGCGGCCAAGAAACGGGAGATCATGTCTTTATCCATAGTGTCGGTGTTGGCGACATAGATCAGCTCGTCATAGGATGGCAGCCCTTCTTCTTCGACAAAAAAGCATTTGCCTTCGACGCCTTCGATTTCCATCTGGTTGAGTTCAAAGTTGCGGTACGCGCCGATGACGGCATCAACCTGACCAGACATCAACGACGGTGACAGCGACCAGTTCACATTGACCAGTTCGACATCATCCAAGGACAAACCGTGGTGACGCAGGATCGATCCTAGGACAGCCTCTTCTACGCCGCCGACAGAAAATCCGACCTTCTTGCCTGCCAAATCGGCAGGCGATTGGATCGGGCCGTCGGCGAGGGTCAGCAGGCAATTCAAAGGTGTCGCTACCAATGTTCCGACACGTTGCAAAGGCAGGCCTTCATGGATTTGCAGATGCAGTTGCGGTTGGTATGAAATCGCCAGTTCCGCTTTGCCTGCGGCGACCAGTTTGGGCGGATCCGATGGATCGGCAGGCGCGATGATTTCGACCTCAAGATCCTGTTCGGCAAAGTAGCCCAGTTCTTGCGCCACGATTATCGGGCCGTGGTCCGGGTTGATGAACCAATCCAGCAGAACGGTCATCTCATCGGCGGCCATTAGCGGAGAGGCCGCAAAGGAAAGTGCGACGGTCAAAGAGGTCAGTTTCATATCGGTTGTCTTTCAGTTGGTGGCGTGTCGCCCATTGCAATCAAAGTGATATCGCCGTCCCAATAGGAACGAAGATGCTTGGCAGCTTGCCAAGCGCGCAAACCGGATCGGCACGCGAAGACTGCACGTTGATTGCCGGCCGGAGTTGGTCGTTGATCGGCAAATTGCGCGACGGTTAGACGCCGCGCACCTACGGTAACCGGCGTTACGGCTTCTTTTGCGTCGCGTAACTCGATGACAAAATCGCAGCCTGTGACCTCTGAGACGGCGATGAATGTCAAATCTGCTGCGGGGTCTGGTGCTGTGTCGAACCGGAATCCGCTGGACCGGAAATTTTGCATATCAAAGCGGACCAACTGGCCTAAAGGCGAAGGCGTTTGGCCGATCATATACGCCAATGCCATCTGCGCCTGTGCGGCACCGATCATGCCCACAACTGGCCCCATGACCCCGGCTGTCGCACAGGTCGCCACGCGATCTGGCAGGTCGGGAAACACCGCGCGCAGCGAAGGTGCGGTATGGCAAAAACCGCCGACGTAGCCTGCAAGTCCCAACACGGACGCGCTGATGAGCGGGACGCCCAACGCTTTACACCTATCGGACAGAATGTAGCTGGTGGCAAAGCTGTCGGCGCAGTCCAAAACAAGCGTGCTTTGCCCGATGAAGGTCATCGCGTTTGATGGATCAAGCGCGATTTCAATAGCTTCAATCACGCAATCGTTGTTCAGAGCGCGCAGTGTTTGTGCCGCAACGACGGCCTTGGCCTTGCCAACGTCAGCCTCACGAAACAAGGTCTGCCTGTGGAGATTGGACAGGGACACAACATCGCCGTCTACCAATGTCAGTCGCCCAACGCCTGCCGCGACCAGATATTGCAATACCGGCGCTCCCAAACCCCCAACTCCAACCACAAGAACATGTGCAGCTTGGATTGCAGCTTGGCCCGCATCGCCCACCTCGGGCAGGCAAATTTGACGCGCATATCTAGTCATCGTGTCGCCGCCAGCCATGCGCGTACACGATCCTCCGGGATTTCGTTCAATGTGATGTCAGTGACAGCGGCGACCACATCCGCGCCCGCATCAAATGCACCCGACGCGCGGTCGATCGACATACCTCCGATTGCGATCAGCGGCGTTTCACCGATCAGGTCGCGCCAAGTGGTCAGCTTTGCGAGGCCCTGTTCATGCCACTTCATTTTCTTCAAGATCGTCGGGTAAATCGGCCCCAACGCTATGTAATCAGGGGCAAGCGCCATGGCGCGTTTCAATTCTGCCTTGTCATGCGTGCTGATCCCAAGCCGCAGACTCGCGGCGCGGATAGCTGTGATATCAGCGTCATCAAGGTCTTCTTGCCCAAGGTGGATATAGTCGCAACCAGCATCAATCGCGGCCTGCCAATGATCGTTGATGATCAGTGTGCAGTCGTGGTGCGCACAGATCAGTTTTGCACGTTGGATATGATCGCGTGCCACATCAGGCGCGACATTCTTAATCCGTAATTGCACCAACTTGATCCCAAGCGGGACAAGCCGTTCGATCCAATCGGCACTGTCAAAAATCGGATAAAATCGATCCAATGTCATGCCAAGAACGCCTTTCCTATCACAGGGGTCGATGGGGCCGCCATGTCTCGTGGCTCCATCGGGTCGGCGGCTCGGGCCAATTGACCTGCTTTGATTGCAGTCGCGAACGCCTCAGCCATTGCGGCAGGGTCGCCTGCCTTGGCCACGGCGGTGTTGAGCAGAACGGCGTCAAAGCCCATCTCCATCGCGGCGGCGGCTTGTGACGGCAGGCCGAGGCCTGCATCAATGACCAAAGGCACGTCGGGGAAATGGGCGCGCATGGCCCGCAGTCCAAAAATATTGTTCAGCCCAAGACCCGACCCAATCGGCGCACCCCATGGCATCAAAACTTTGCAGCCTGCGTGCAGCAGCCTGTCGGCAACGACCAAGTCTTCGGTGGTATATGGAAACACCTGAAACCCGTCCTCAGACAGAATGCGCGCGGCTTCAACAAGCCCGAAAACATCCGGCTGTAGGGTGTCTTCTTCGCCAATGACCTCTAGCTTGATCCATTTGGTATCAAACACCTCACGCGCCATATGTGCAGTCGTCACTGCTTCTTTGACGCTGTGACAGCCAGCGGTGTTGGGGAGAATATGCACGCCAAGTTTGCGGATGAGTTGCCAGAAGTCCTGGCCCGCGCGATCCTGCCCGCTTTCGCGGCGCAAGGAGACTGTCGCAACACTGGCACCGCTGCACTTGAACGCATTCGCCAAGATTGCAGGCGACGGGTATTGCGCGGTCCCCAGCATAAAGCCATTTGCCAATGTCGTGCCGTAAAAATCGCGCATGGCCTAACCTCCCTGCATCGGGGCAAGGACTTCGATGGCATCACCTCGCGTAAGGGCATGATCCCAGCGGGCCAGAGCAGGTACAAATGTGCCGTTTACGGCTGTGGCGACTTTGGCATCACCAAACCCCTCGGCTATCAGTAGATCGGCCAATGTGGTGACCTGCGAATCGATTGAGGCACCGTTAAGCTGCAGTTTCATCCATCATCTCCGGAGTTTTGTTGTCAAAAATCAGATCAACCACCATCCGCGCCAAGGCGGGGGCCAAAAGGAAACCGTGCCGGAACAAGCCGTTGGCATGGATCAATTTTCCGTTGCGCCTGATACGCGGTAGGTTGTCGGGAAAGGCAGGGCGGCTATCGACGCCAATTTCAACCACCTCGGCCTCACCAAACGCGGGGTTCAACGCATAAGCGGCACTGAGCAGTTCCAGCAAGGCACGCGCGGTGATATGCTTGCCTGCGTAGCCTTCAATCATCGTCGCGCCCAGCATGAAAATACCGTCGCCACGCGGCACGAGGTAAAGCGGGACACGGGGGTGCAGCAATCGGATGGGGCGAGTTAAGGTGACATCAGGACAGGACAAAACCAACATTTCACCTTTGACACCGCGCAGATCGTGCAGTTTGTCTTTGGCCTGAAACCCTCGGCAATCGATGGTCAAGCCTCGCTGTGCGTATTCATCAGGGTCGGCATCGTCTTGAACAAATGCTGCGCCGTCTGCCAAGACGCTTGCGCGCAATTGGGCAAGAGCAAGGCGAGGGGCAAGGTGGGCTTCGCTCTCAAAGAACAATCCCTTCGTAAAACGATCCCCCAAATCAGGTTCAAGGTTTGAAATTTCAAGCCCATTCACTTGGCGGAAACCGGTTGTGCGCCGGGCGAACCTCGCAAGATCAGATTTGTCGCGGGCCAGAGACACGACAAGTGAGCCGCAACGGTGCACGGCATTGGTTTTTGCTTCCCACCAATCTGTCGCTTCACATCCCAACCGAACAACGGGTTCCTCGGCGCTTTCGCCTTCGCAAAACGGTGCAAGCATGCCGCCCGCCCACCAGGAGCAGGCGTGAGGGCCCGCGTCCGTATGCCGGTCAACCAACACGACATCGGCCCCGCGATCCAACAATGCCCGCGCGACGCAAAGACCGGCAACGCCAGCACCTATGATCGTAGCCGCCGTCATCCCCATTGGCCGTGAAAGTGGTGCACGGGGCCGTGACCCTTTCCGATTTGCAAGGTGTCGGCGGCCTTGATCGCCGCCTGAAGGTATTCGTGTGCCGCAGTCACGGCATCCTTTAGATCAAGCCCTTGTGCAAGGCGTGCCGCGATGGCTGCCGAGTAGGTGCACCCTGTGCCATGGGTGTTGTGTGTGTCGATCCGCGGCGCTGCGAATGTGGCGATAAGGCCGCTCGCATTGACAAGCACGTCTGTGCACCTTCCGCCAACAGCATGGCCACCCTTCATCAGGACGGCCTTCGGTCCCATCTCGATCAGCCGCTGCCCTTGCCTGGCCATCTCTTCGGGTGTTGTCGCCTCGGATGTGTTCAACAACCGCGCGGCTTCGGGTAAATTCGGGGTTAGAAGGCTTGCATGCGGCAGGATCTGCGTGATCAGCGCGGTTACTGCGGCGTCTTGTAAAAGCGCATCGCCCGACTTTGCGATCATCACCGGATCAACGACGATCGGGCCTTCGAACGCAGCCAAGCGTTTAGCCGAGGCTGAAATGTTCGCCACAGAAAACAGCATCCCCAACTTGATCACATCAACACCAAGATCCGATAAGACCGCATCGATTTGCGCGGCAACGATGTCGGCTGGCACCGCATGCACTGCCGTCACGCCTATTGTGTTTTGGGCGGTCACTGCGGTGATGACGCTTGCGCAATACGCCCCGACTGCAGAGACCGCTTTGATGTCAGCCTGCACGCCAGCGCCGCCTCCACTATCGGAGCCAGCAATGGTCAGGACAATCGGGGTGTGTTTTGCCACGGGCACGTCTCCACAGTATGGGCCGTGCCAACGCAAGAATGAGCCTCGTGCGATCTTAGTCGCACAATCTACCCGTTCCCTACGCCGGTATAACCCGGATCAGGTTCGACGGGTCGGTGCGCGCACCTCTCAGCCCAAATGGGCCCCCCGACGGATGATTTCGTTACCGTTTTGCCGCAACTCGCGAGCGAAGCGGTGTTATTCGTCTACTTCGTTATGATAGGATACCGCCAACTGCAATATCCGAAATGACGCATGTTAGCGCTGTGACAGCCAAAGGTGCCCTGATCACATTCTTTCAAATCTTCAAAGCGGGCGTTGGTAAACTATGGAGCCTCATGTAAATTCGACCTAAAATCGACTTGCTGCGCTGCAGAACGGAACTCGGTTTAGAGTTCATCGGGACGTCGGCTTTTAACTTGGTGACTACGCTGCCATATGCTTACGGAACTATTCGTGGGCTTGCACCATCTGATCGAATCGCGTCGTGAGGACGTGCAAGAACACCGTCGACATGCTGGCGGTTGGCACCCTGACTAGCCCAAACCGAGCCGAAGATAACTGCAGCGCCGACAAACTGGAGTGGTGCTAGAGATTGTCCACCAAGCCAAAGCCAGCCAAGGATCACCGCCGTGACAGGGCTCATCATACCCAGCATGGAGACGGCCCCAGGCTCGAGCCTGGCAACGCCCCTGAACCAGATGGCGTAGGTCGCGGCGGCTCCAACAAGACCGAGCCAGACGAGGCCCGCCAGGTTCGAGACCGTGAGCGGCGGCAGCGGCGGTTCGACGATCAGGGCGAACGGCAGCAGGATCAGACCTCCGGCGGTGAGTTGCCAGGCGGTGAAGCTGAGTGCCGAAACGGGCGGCTGCCATTTGCGGCTGAGAACCGTGCCTGCTGCCATCGACGCAGCGCCACCCAGGCCGGCGGCAATGCCGACGGTGTCGAGTGCGGCCTCCGGGCCCACGAGCAGAAGCCCCACACCTAGCACGCCGGTCGCCGCCGTGGCGACGGCTCCCACCCGGATCGGCGTGCCGAGCCATCCGCGCGCCATAAGGATCACCATCATCGCTTGCAGCGACCCGAGCGTCGCGGCGACCCCGCCGCGGAACGTGTCAACGACTTTGAGACAGTGGCCTTTGGAATTTAGGCTTGGGTTTCTTCGGTTGGTTTTGGTGGGTTG
>NZ_JBGQOJ010000040.1:0-12021 GCF_052119585.1 Pseudogemmobacter sp. W21_MBD1_M6
TCACAGGTGGCCGGATACCCCGGAACAGGTGGCCGGATGTTGTCGGAATGGATGGCCGGATCCTCCGGAATACGCACTCGAAACAACAGCGCAGACGGGAGGGACAGGGCTCGCGCCAATTGAACATCGAGCCTGGTGTCGCCGACAAGAAGGAACTCTTCGGCGACTGACCGGGAGGGGAACCCAAAAACTCCTTCAAGATAGGCCCGCAGTTTCGCGGAATTCGGCTTGTCAGCAAGCGCCAGCCACTGGGTGCCAAAGATTTTCTCCGCAACAGGGCCGACATAGGCGTCGTGCGAATCCGATACGATCGTCACCGAATGCCCGCAGTTTTTCACGGCCTCAATAAATGACCGTGCGCCTGCGATAATCGGGATATCGCCCATAGAGAAGCTGCGGTCACGGCCATACTTGATGCCGTCGTACCTGCTCGCATTCGTGTCGACGAGCGTCCCGTCTAAATCCATCAGTATGTGCAAAGGTCAGTCAAACGCCCCATCATTCGGCGGTGAACCCCATGGTACGCCCCGGTTCACCTTGAGGCTTTAGTAAGGACGTTCGTTCTGCATCTTGTTGATACTGTGAAAACTCTTTGGCGGCCGTGAGCAAGGAGCACTACATTTCGTGGCGGAGCGCAAGGCCTACAATCAGGTCTTTCTCTTTTCGGCTTCTTCTTTCTGGCGCGCACGTTCCTCTGCCGCATCAATCCGTCGGCCGATCCCCTGTCCGACCTTAACAACCTGACGTCCCAAGAAGCGGCTCGGACGCGACGTAGCGACCTTGTAACCCATCTCGGCTAAGTCCACGGTCGCCTTCATGGTCCCAGCCACAGCGACACCGATGCCTTCCTCAATCGCCTCGGCCTTGTCGACGCCTTCACGATGGCGATCGATCGCGTGATTGATGCCCCGGAGAGTGGCAAAGACACCGAGACCGCTGATGCCACCGATCACCGCGTCCATCGCCGTGTCGGGGAAGTCGACAACGGATCCGCCTAGGGCGAGATCCGTGGCGCTGTCTAGGTCGGCATTTGTCATTCCGCCGTCGATGGCACCGGTCTCCACGGCGACTTCGCTGGTCGCGATGACTGGGATGTCAGGATCGACGCTTTCGATGTAACCTGCGCTGTCCGTCGCCTTCACCTGGAACTCCATCCCATCAATAGTGATGTCGGTATCCGGCGTATTGAAGTGTTCGTGGAGCGTGCCGCCGGTGCTCTCTGCTACATGCGCCTCGAAAAGCGCGCCCTTTGTGAGTGACGCGAGGCCTGCTAGGCTCTCGGGCTCCATGGCAAGCGTTTGAAGCCAAATTTCGCTGTCGCTCATGCCCTCGAAATTGCCATTGATTGAGCGTAGCGCGTCATAGACCTCGCCGGCTTGTGCGATGTCTTGCCAAGCGGAGACAGGAATCGACAGCGCCGACAGGATAAGCGCGTCCCGTGCGATGGTGTCCCCGTCAAAGGGTTCCTGCCTCCTATCCGGAATGGCACCAATGACGGTTTCCTCGATCCGCCGGAGCCTCTTGTCGATGCGCCCGGCCGCGGCGTCGAGTTTTTCTTCGGCCTCCCGAATGATTTTTGTATTGCGCGACAGGAAAAGTTTTACGTCCCACTCCAGATCGCGGATTTCTTTGTCCATCTGGTTGTAGTCAGGATAGTCGTAGTTGAGCTGAGTCCACCAAGACTTGCCTTTTAGTATCTCGTCGACATCGGCTTCGAGATGGACCCTGCGGGCCTTGACCCGCGCAAGCCGCTGAATGGCCGCGTCGCGCGCGGCAAGGACAGGATGCGCCTTGCGTGACTGGGCAATCCTCGTTTTCGCCATCTCCCACATTTCGGCCGTAGCTTTTGAAACTGCTTTGCGCCGGCGAATTTTTTCCAGGTGATTCCACTCGAGTTCCCTGAACCCTCGCGCGTCCTCCAATCTTTTATCAATCGTCGGCATCCATGCAGCGACGAGCTGCTTCTGATGCGCATCAAGCTTTGCCTCCCGAAGTTCCCGAATTCCGCGTTCGATCGTTGTCGGATCTTCTTCTTCGCAAAGATTTTCGAGTTGCGTGCGGCGGACCCTATATTCTTCGCATTTTGTTCGGCTTGCCCGTGCGTTGCCGCCTTTCAACACGCAAACACAAAGCAGAATGAGTGCCCCAATGAGTCCAAACGAGAAGACGGTTGTCTCCTCGCGTGAGTTCAATGCCCACGCAATAAGAGCAGCAGCCCCGACGGCAAATAAAATAGCTTGTGACCGTTGTCGATCAGCATAATCCTCAAAGGCCCGGTCGAGCTTGGCGTCTGTCGGCTTGTCTATGATTTTCAATTGGATTCTGGACGCATTTTCGACGCTCCTGAAGTAGCTTGATATGTCTTTTCATTCAACTTGCAGAGCGTGGTCGAACTGCTCCGAAGATTGTTATCCTGCAATCGACCCGGCTGACAACAGCACATTCATCAATTGAAACTCGCCTGAAACGACGTCGCGGTGAGCGAGACATGACCATCGAGGGGCGGTTGCAGCTCGAACGCTTTCGGCTCGCGCGCGAAATTCCAGAGCCGGAAGAGGCGCCATTCCTCGCGCCGCTCCTCGGCCACGGCTAGTTCGTTTCGGGTGATGTGGAAGGGCGTGCGCTCCCAACCGTTCGTCGTCTTGACCTCGATCAGCCGGGGCAAACCGTCTGGAGCGAAACTCGCGATGTCGTACCCCGCGCCGTCGCCATCCTCCTCCGACACCCAGCGCACCTTGCGCGCCAGATCGTCTCGTCCTGCCGTCCGCAACGCCGCCCGCTCATGCGCCAGGACGCGCTCCTCGCCCGCGCGGCCGAGGGCCCGATTGCGCTCGTCCCGGCCCGCGACGTCGAACTTGCGGGCGATGTGCAGCATCTGGTCCAGCTCCTGCGGAGGCGGCTGGTTCGACAGAGTTGGCGGCGGCCCGACCCAGATCTGCGCCGCGTCTCGCAGGCCACCCGCAGGACGCAGACCCGGCTGACGCCCGAGCCAAGCCGAGTTGAGCGCCAGCCACCGGGCCACGGCATCGACCAGCGTCATCTGGAAATTGAAAGCGGGTTTGTAGCCGGGGATCCAGTCCTCGCCGAGCCCCTTCAGCACGGCGCTGACGTTCTGGTGCTTGAACTCGACCGATCCCTCTGACCGGTGGTTCAGCAGCGGCAGGAGCGCGCGGCGATGCTCGGCCTTGTTGTAGGGTCGCCCAGCGATGTCGTCGGCCAGCATCGCGAAGTAATCCGCGACAATCAGATCGTTTTCTCTATCCGTCCAGGGCCCGTTCGACATTTCGCCAGACTAGGTGCCCGGATGCCGTTTGTCACCAAAGGCTTCGCGCAGCCTTACGAGATGTTGCGCGGTGAAACGCCGCCTTCGGGTGTCTCCGTTCACATCGACAGCGGTCGAACCTGCCTCAACTGCGGCGCAATCCATTCTCAGCAAGCTTCTGAAAAGACGAACAGTTTTGAATGCGTCTCGATTTGGGCGAAGGGCGGATGGAAAGAGACGCGGGGCGTTCAGAGACCGACTTCGACCGAAACGCCAGTCTCTGAAAGTCGGACGGCCTCGCTAAACCCCTTTGTCACCAAAAGAAAAAAGGCCCTGTCAGGGGCCTCGTCTCGGGTTCGCGAATGGTTTGTGGCGGAGGAAGTGACACATATGCATAACTATCTCTCGTGACCGTGTAATTTGCTCCAAAGGGCTGCGTATTCTTACGCAGTTCTATCGGAAATTGCGTGAGTTGACGCCGATCCGATTTGAAAAAAACCCATCACAAATGTGCTGGCTTCCACTTTAAATCCCTGCTCGCGCAGGCGACCAGTCGAGTGGACGAAGAGCCTACAAAATACTAACCCACTGACTTGAATGTATTATTTATTTACGCATTCGTCGTCCTGCGACCACGGAGGTTGTGCGAATGGAGACGAAAATGCGCGAAACCTGTTTGAACCAAGTCGAGCTTGCAGCCCGATGGAAAATAAGCCCAAGAACTCTCGAACGTTGGCGGCACACGGGCGACGGCCCGAGTTTCATCAAGCTTGGCGGCCGGGTGATCTACCGCATTGCAGATGTGGAAGCCTTTGAACACCAAGAATTACGCGATATAGAATACGCGAAGGCTGGCTGCTGACGTCGATGCCCCAATGAAGTAATCATCCTTGCGCGGCATGCTTATTTCTAAGCCGCGCAGGGAAGACTGGCCGACGGCATGCTGAGATTACATGTTGGAGATTGGCGCGTCGCCATGTGCGATGGTGTCGTGCTCGAAATCCTCGACGTCAAGGCGTGCGGCAGCGCTTACAAGGAGTGATGCAGATGAATGAAATGGTGACTACTCCCAAGGACGAATACCTCCGTCTAAAGGCGATTGAAGAGGACAAGTCCGACCTTCATAGCGCGGCCCAGATTCTTGGGCGGATCAAGGCGGGCACTGAAGAGCTGATACCTGCTGGCGTAGTTGATCGGCTGTTGGATGGCGGCGCGCCACTGGCGGTTTGGCGTGAACACCGTCGGCTTTCCCAAGCAGAACTCGCCCGCCAATCCGGCGTCAATCGTGTTCAAATCATCGATATTGAAGCAGGCCGTAAGACTGGATCGGTCGCCTCGCTCAAGAAATTGGCGACGGCTCTCCAGATCGACATGGATGACTTGGTCGTCGCCGACGACGAATAACATCCTACTTTTGCCGCGTGCGGCAGATCAGGTCAGATTCAACCCCTCCGCGACATGTCCGACATCGCGGTCTGCGGGCGTAGCGACACGTTCACGGCGATGAACTTGCAGCGGTGTCTGCCCGGGCTACAAGCGGCCCAAACCCCGCGTGTTGGTCGGCGCATGCTTTCACGGCCACACGCCTCTCGCGGCGGACATGCTTGATCATCCCGACGATCGAGGAGAAGGTGATCGATTAGCAAGTGCACCGTGATCGTCTCATACCCGAAACCCACTGCCTAACGGTAACGCGTCATGAGTGGCCGGATACTCTGGAATACGCACTGAAGCGCGAAATTCAGCCCGAAAGACCCTAAAACTAAACTTCAGAGGCCTTTAGACTGCGCCCCATACGAGCTCCAAGCGTGCAGCAACTGCAATCACGCGCGACTTCAAGCGGTTGCCAGCAAAGACGACAAAGAATCGAGGTGCCCTAGATAAAATCAACGATAATGGATGTTCAAATTTTTTTTCAGCGGCCTGCTAACTCCAGCCATCCAAACTTTCGGCCACCCTACGGCGGTCTTGCCAAACTTCGTTGTTGATCTCCGCCTCGGAAAGGGCAAAATCAAGTCTTGCGAAAGTAATTGGGAAGCGGAGGCAAATATCCGCAACTTGGAGTCGCTCCGTTAACCAATCATCTTTGCTAAATTCTGAAGAAAAAGCAATTACTTTCAAATTTGGTTGCCCCAACCGTAGGTTTATTAAAAAATCAATAGACGCGCCAATACCTCCAAAGCTATCAATATCGATAATGATCGTTGACGTTCCAGGGGTAACGAACAGTTTATGACTTACAATCGCATATACGTCTTGATTGCGCAACCAATCAAATACTTGATATAATTCTAATGGATTTTTCGTTAACAACTCAACCCGTCCGATACTAACAGGATCTATAGAATACATTAGCCCTGTAATCTTTGAGTTAAGATTACCAACTTCTCTGGACCTAAATAATGCCTGCCAATCCACGGGTTCAAACCCTAATATTCGCCTTATGGGCTTAAACCAAGAATAATTGCTTATAGCCTTCATTTCGTCACCTAACATATTTTATGTCTTACAGTAACAGGAGATGAAAGTAATATCTTTTGTACATAGGTATATAGATGTAATCTCTGGGATAATGATCACTTTTTAAGATCAGAACTCATAACATGAGTATCCTGGGGGGGGGCGTTGTTGTGCAACTCCGGCCCGAGGCGTGACTTACCTGTTCCCCTTCAGCATCAGGCCACGCGGACGATCTCCGCCGTTCCGAGGGCCGAGAAGCGGTTTATCAGCGCGATGCGGATTTGGATTTCGGCGGTTTGGCGGTGCGGGTCTCTTTCCGCAACGGCAGCTTGAACAGGACCTTGATGGTCAGGCAGAACTGGATCGCGCCGTCGGAGAACACCGCAGGCCGACCGGGGCTGCCGTCATGCGACGCAAGCCAGGTCATGTCCTTGTCCAGCCACCTTCTCACGCCTGCAGGCATACGTTTCCGGGCAACGGATCAGCAGTGACCCGCGCTTGCGAAGCGAAGCAGTGTAGCTGGACCAGTTCGTCTTGAGGTAACGGGCGGGTGCTGGCTTGCTCATGCGGCCTGTCTAACCGCATAGATTCATGATGGAAATCCTCGACAGTCAGTGTTTTGCAACAACGCCATTTCGGGGTCATCAGGCTACCTACTCCGAGAGGTGGTTCCAGAAATCTGAACAGCCGAGATAAGTGGATTTTCTGTGCAACAGCGGCATGCTGCTGCGAGCAAAGAGAAGACCATTGCAAGACGCACCACGCTGGAATCACAGCCCGGCATTCAAGGCAAAGGTGGCGCTGGCCGCGATCAAGGGCGAGAATGCGCTGATCGAGCTGCGCAGGACTTCGACGTTCTGGGATGAAAATCATCAGGTCTACGGGCTCCGCAAGGCGTGGCACAAGATGAAGCGGGAGCGCTTTCAGGTGGCGCGATGCACGGTGGTACGTCTCCCTCTCAGCCATTGCTTTGCAATACCCTGCCGGGCAACGGATTAAGCAGATCGGCATCCGTGGCGCTGTGCGCGGAAAGGTGGTCAAACAACGGTTCCAGACACGTCGGTGCCCTGTCCGCGTGACAAGGTGAACCGTCAGTTCCGGGCGCCTGCGCCGAACATGCGCTGGGTCAGTGATTTTACCTACGTGTCAACCTGGCAAGGCGTTCACCATTGGACTTGAACCAATGGCGAACAAGGTCTCGCTCATCGACACATTCGCTGATCGCATCGTCGGATGGCGGGTGTCGCGGTCTGCCAAAACTGACTTTGTTCTCCCCTCTTGTCTTATGAATTGAGCAGTTCTTGTGCGAAGCTGGAACAGCTGCCCGGCACGACATTTATGCCGGGCAGCGGCGGAGGTCGGACCGTTCACCTCTTGGTCGTTATGGACCGTTGCCGAGTATGGTCGCCCCCGTCTTTTCTACTGACCTGAACGGATACTTGGGCTTCGGGCCCGCATGACAAGACAAGGTGAGGAAAAGACATATGGAAGATACCATTGGGATTGATATTTCCAAAGACAAATTGGATGCGTACTGGCTTTCGAAACAGGAGCACAAACAGCTCTACAACAACAAAGACGGGGTTAATGCGCTCGCGATTTGGGCAAAGGGAGCCGGGGTCTCGCGTGTCATTTTCGAATCGACAGGTATTTATCATCGCAGTGTCGAAATGGGCTTGGCGCACCACAACATCAGCTTTGCGCGTGTAAACCCACGCCAGGCACGGCGCTTTTGCGCAGGGGCTGGTCAGCTGGCAAAAACAGACCGGGTAGATGCTGCAATGTTGGCCCGAATGGGGTCGCTGCTAGAGCTGAAGGGGATGAGCCAAAGAGTGAAACCCTTCATGACCTCAAACAGTTGGCGACGGCGCGGCAGGCCCTGATCAAGGATCGCACTGCGGCCAAAGCACGGCTCGCCGCCACGACCCATCGGTTGCTCTCCCAGCAGATCAAACGGCGGCTGAGCCAGATCGAACGCGACCTTTTGCAGATTGCTGCTTTGGTCGACACGATCATTGCTGCTGATACAGAACTGCGTGCCAAGGCTGAAATCCTGGTAAGCATTCCCAGTATAACAAAGGTGACAGCCTGTGCGATCCTGACTGATATACCAGAGCTTGGGCAATGGATGCGCTGGAACAGCGCCCTGCATGATCGACGGCCTGTGCAAAAGGGCGGATTGACAAACAGAAGGGCGTCCGCGGCGAGCAATATTTGTCCATTCGATATACTGAGCGGCTGGCCGAGGCAGGCATCGAACCATCGGTCGGCAGCGTTGGCGACAACTACGACAACGCCCTCGCGGAAACCATGAACGGCCTCTACAAAACCGAGCTGGTTAATCGCCAAGGACCGCGGCGCAACATGCAGGATCTGGAAATGGCCACCCTCGGCTGGGTCGATTGGTTGTTTAATCGCATCGTACAGGTCAAGCTTATTCGCACCAACTTTGCGCGATGATAGCCACCTGCCGGGAGCAAGGTTGTTTCCGCGGTCGGCAAAAGCCGCCGCATTATGGTCTCCGCAGGAATGGTCTTCCTGTGTTCAACACGCAGTTTTTGAGGAACTGCATCCAATCTAAACGGAATGACCAGACCCACGTCCACGGCAGGGACCTCTCGCGCGGCGATCGTGCCTCGCTAAAAGGGCTTACTTACAAAGTCTTGGATTATGCTGGAACGACAGCAAACTTTTTGAATGGCTCTCCCGCCTTGAGCATGCTGTGCATTATGACGGCCAGCTTGCGCGCCACGCCTGAGCCCCCAATCCTTGAGGTTACTGTCATTTTGAGATTTGGTTCGCGTGAGCATTACGACCGCGGCCTCGTACAGAAGGCTTCGCAAGTGGCTATCCCCACGGCGGGAGATGTGCCCATCATAATCAATTTCTCCGGATTGATACCGTCTCGTAGTCAACCCGAGCCAGGCACCGACCGAGCGTGATCGCTTAAAGTTGCCCGGATCTTCAATCGCAGCTGAGAACGACAGCGAGGTGATGGCGCCGATGCCCGGGATTGTCATCAGTAATTGCGCCGCCTTGCTGTTCCGCGCTGCCGCCAGAAGTTGCCGGTGAAGGTTGGCGACATGCTTGCGCATATCGCGCCACGCATCGACCAATGGCAATATAACGTTGGCCAGATTGTCGTTTCCGGCGAGGAGTTCCTGGACGTGCCTCTCGAATACTTGGCCTTTGCTCTTGGGCACGATAAGGTCAAATGTCTTCATGACACCACGGATTTGGTTACTGAGTTGGATCGACATGCCAGCAACCTGCTTGCGAACGCCGATCAAAGTGCGGGTCAACATGGCATCGAAGCCCTTCACGCGAACGGCCTTGTAAAACCCGACCTCGGCCAATTGCGCTAATCCATCCGCGTCATTGGCATCGGTCTTGTTCAGCGTCTCGTTCAAAATCTTCTGCGCGTGGCGCGCTTCTATACAGATCACTGGCAGCCCCTCGGCCAACAACGCATGGTAGAACCATGTCGAGAGTGGACCCGTCTCGAAAACCACGCGTTTTACATGCGGTGCCCGCTTACGAATGATCCTCGCCAGTTCCGTGGGATCTGATGCGCATTTGCCTCGCCATGTTCGCGAGCCTCCTTGCCGGATCGAAATCGCGGTATCTTTCTGTGACACGTCAAGCCCAATATACTGTTCCATGGTTGCTCTCCATTCGATGATTGGGCCCGGCGTTGATCGTGAGCCCGTTTTTCCATCTTATCGGGGGCAACCACCCCGCAATGAACGTTGGCTGTCCAGGGGAATCACACCGCGATTACCCCATGTTCAACAACCGGCGCCTGCTTGGACCCATCGGAAATATCCCGCCAGCAGAGGCTGAAGACAATTACAATGCACAGCGCGACGTGTACGATATGGTCGCGTGAAATGAAGCTATGGGTCTCAGATGAAACTGGAGCGATTCAGTGACCATTCTCAAGGTGGGCGCGAATATCGCTCACCGCCAGACCCACTGCATATCTAGCGAAGCTCCTGTTCTCGAACATCGTGTTGGTCTTTCACATCGTCGGAAGGGTAACTGCCAGCTTGCGTGCCAGTGCAACGCATGCCTCCCAGCTTCCGGATCGGGCACTCAGTCGCAATCCCATTTCTCAATGCAATAGAGGGCGAAGCACGATATAGGATGACTGTCGCTGCCTCGAACAAAAGCTTGCGTGTCAGGCGATCTCCTGCCTTTGAGATGCGCCCAGTAATGTCGACTTCGCCCAACTGATAACGCTTCGGCATCTGCCCCAGATAAGCGCCGACACCGCAGGCCGATCGGAACCGGGCTGGGTCATCCACAGCTGTTCCGAAGGCAATCTCGGTAAGACTGCCGACACCGGGGGCACTTGAGACAAGTCGGCAAGCTTCATTTTCCCGTGCGAAGCGGGCAAGTTGCCGGGCAAACGCACGACGCTGATCCTTGAGACCGGAAAGCACAGACAGAAGGCTTTCGAGCAGATCGCGCAAAACGACATCGTCTGGCAATGCTCGTCGAACTGACTGCTCTAAAACCTGCCCTTTCCCCGTTGATAACTTCAACCCGAAGGTCTTGGCCAAGCCTCTCATCTGGTTGATCATTGTCGCGCACATCCGCACGATCCATTCTCGCGTCGCAAGGATGGCCTACATGATGCAACCAGAAATCGAAAGATACCTTGCATCGCAGCATAACGAACGGCGATAAAAAATTAAAGTAGAACGCAATCTTAAAATCGTCAACTTTTGGTAGATCAGCCATAGAAAGGTTAGTGAGCTATGCGATCTTTGCTTCCGATGATGGCAGCCTGTGACCTGGCTAGGATCACAACTGCGTAACTGGTTATTTTTGAAGGAAGAAAAAAACACATGAAGCATCCAGTCGACATTCATGTTGGAAAGCGCATTCGCCAGCGGCGGCTACTGCTGAATACCAACCAGCAACAATTGTCAGACCAAGTCGGTGTCAATTACCAGCAGGTACAAAAATATGAAACTGGCATGAACCGTGTCAGCGCATCGCGCCTTTGGGTGATCGCAAAAGTCTTGAATGTTCCGGTGTCCTTTTTCTTTGAAGGACTGAATGATCAACCCTTGGCGAACACTAGGAAATCTGATTTTCCCGTCGATATTATGACAGATAAGGAGGCGCTGGAACTTTTGCGTGCGTACTATACAATCCCCGAAAATCAGCGGCGCCGCCTGTTCGATTTAGCCCGCGCTCTCAGCGAGGCGGCCTGATACTCGCTTCTTGCTTAACAGCCATGTGTGATCACAGATTGCCTGACGGCGGCGAGGCGATTGTGTCTCTAAAGTGATTAAAATTCTCCGGCGCCATTATCCCTATGAGTAGATTTGCGCCTGATCAGGCGTCTAGGTCAAGTGTGATCGGTTCGATTGGCTGCGCGAGTGTTTAAGAGCCGTAGCCCTTGCGCACCCGAATCTGTCCTGAGAGCCTGCAAATGAATAGATTTTATGTCGGCGCAACTGTCGCTAATGAACAGGCTGTCTTGGGTCGGACGGGCGTTGTTGCACAACTCTGATCGCGGCCGATTCACATTGTGAATCCATGCGGTTAGACAAGCCACATGAGCAAGCCATCACCCGCCCGCTACCGCACCACGAACTGGTCCAGCTACACCGCCTCACTGAAGAAGCGTGGCTCTTTGTTGATATGGTTGGACAAAGAGATGACCTGGCTTGCGCCGCATGACGGGAGCCCTGGCCGACCATCGATGTTCTCCAATGCAGCGATCCAGTTCTGTCTGACGATCAAGGTCCTGTTCAAGCTGCCTTTGCGGCAGACGACCGGCATGGTGGCCAGCCTGTTGAAGATGGCAGGACTGGACTGGGCTGTGCCGGACTACACGACTCTGTGCCGAGGGCAGAAGACGCTCGCCGTCCAGATCCCCTATCGCCGCGCCGATGGCCCCTTGAACCTGCTCGTCGACAGCACTGGGATCAAGTTCCTCGGTGATGGCGAATGGCAGGCGCGCAAGCACGGTGTACAGGGTCGGCGCCAACGGCGCAAGGTCCATCTGGCCATGGACACGGCTACTTCGGACATCCGCGCCGTGGAGTTCACCCCCAGCAGCGATGGTGACAGACCGGTCTTACCGGAGTTGCTCGACCAGATCCCCGAAGGTGAAGAGATCGGCACGGTGACTGCCGACGGCGCTTATGACACCCGCCGAGGCCATACTGCCATCATCGACCACCATGCTATCGCGATCATCCCAAGAGGTGGTTCGGGAAAACTGAACAGGTGGGATAAGTGGATTTTCCGCGCAACAGCAGCATGATGCTGCGAGCGAG
>NZ_JBGQOJ010000041.1:0-11493 GCF_052119585.1 Pseudogemmobacter sp. W21_MBD1_M6
CAACCAGCCTCCATCTCACACTGGCCCAATGTCTACACCGCCGTCAGATCAGGCGCAATTTTTAGAGGTGCCCTATACTAAAGGGGGCACAAAAGAACTTAGGATAACTTGGAAGTTTTCATTTTTTTGTCCAAAAAAGCGTTAATATTTGTGACGTTAGTGGGACTGCAGTTGTGTGCGAGTTCAAATGCAATAAACTAAAAAGTCAAGCGATAGGATTATATGGTGAACTTAAAGATATTGGGAGTAGGACCCGTAAAACTTGTCGCTGCGGTGTTTATTGTAATGGCGCCTGGCAACGTATTGCACGCAAACGGCTTTGGTGAAAACAGGGCGTGGCAGTTTCGTGAGCCGAGCGAGCGTGCCAACCTGGCAGCAGTGGCAGACCTGATTGAGAAGAAGAAGGGCGGATACTATGATGGCTTTAATACCATCGTGTATTCCACGACGACGACCAATATCGGCACGCAGGTCAACTGCAACACCCTTGCAGACGCAAAAGCGAATACCGCTGACAACAGTCAGGCGGGGAATTCCGTGGATGTGCGTTCACTTCCTAGCTTAACCACGGACGCTGCCGGCAACAAGTCTGCCAACAGCACAGCCGGGGATGCTGGTGCGCCATCGTCTGTACAAGATAGCTCCGGTAGCGTCGAGTCGGAGGTCACCGACAGTTCGGTGTCTGTGCAAACAGGCAAAGTCAAAAATGGAGCAACAGAGAATGACATGGTCAACGACCAGTTCAATTCCGGAAACCAGACGGCTTCAATCGATAATGCAACGACATGCGACATGAACGGGGCTGCCTTGAACGGCATTGTTGATGTGACCACTGGCAACATCTCGACAAATGGCGCCCCACTCAATCAGGATTCGAACTGATGGTAAAGAAGACGTTTTCCGTCGCCGTTGCATGTCTGCTTGCGGTGACTGGCTGCACCGATTTTTCCAAGAACGTAAGTTTGGTGAAGGATCCTGGGCAATACTCATCCGTCATTCACTCCAGCCCGGTCAGCAACCAGGTAACACCTCTGGAACCGATGCTCAGGTGTGTCGGCCGTCATTTGGGTAGTGGCGGTGTGTCTATTGCTGTCGGCGATGTCCGCGATTACACCGGCAAGTCGACCGCAGACGATGGAATGGCCATAACGCAGGGGGGTGCGCTCATGGCGTATTCCGCCTTGGGGAAAATGGCCCCCGGCGTTCAGTTACATGAGCGGTTCGACACCAGGATCGCGGATGCGGAACTTGCCTACATAAAGAACCGGCAGCTCGGGGATGGTGCGATGCACGAAATTCCGGAGTCTGAAGATGGAGGAAGTTCAACTGTTCCCTGGAAGCCATATTTCGGGGGATCGGTGCTTCAGTCGGATTACTACATCGTCGGGGGCATAACCGAGGTCAATTACAATATCCGCACAACAGGTGCCGAGCTTCAGATCAATCAGATTGGCCCGAAGGCCCGCGAGTATGTAATGAACGTGGCCGTCGACCTTCGGATTGTGGGTTCTCAGTCATTGAAGGTTTATAAGACTGCCACAGTTCAAAAGCAGCTTGTCGGCTACGAGGTAGGGTTTGAAGTCTTCCGGTTTTTCGAAAGCGACCTTTTCGATTTCAATGCCGGAAGTAAGTCGCAGGAGCCTGTTCAATTTGGAGTCAGAATGGCGATCGAGGAAGCCGTCTTTCAGTTGGTTTCTGCGGTCGTTGACGTTGACAGCGAACTTTGCAGTCCGGAGGTGGACGAAAACTTGCACGATATGCGGCTTCCACTTTTATGAAATTTCACCTTGGATTGGTGGGCAGACAGAGCCGAGGGTCCAAGGTGATTGAAAAACTCATTAAGTTGAGTGTGCCATTGCGGGATGGATAATTTGCAGCCGTGGGGGCTGGTCTACGTTGTCAAAATGGAGAGATACATGAATACGATCCAAATTAAGAGGGGCACGCGTGCTCGTCTTCTCGCTACAGCAGTTATAAGCGTGGTGTCGATGAATTCGTCGCCGCTTTTCGCTCAGAGTTCAATTGATTTTGAATTTCTGAACCAAAACTTCACCCGGCTCAACACGGCCATTGCGCTGGTCGACAACTACCAGCGAGATCTGGCTACCAACGTAGCTGCCGTCGCGGGTCCGTCTGGCGGTGGCTCCATCGATATCAGGATCGACCTCATGTCGTCGTCCGGTCTCGACGACAACATCACCGGCAGCTTTGACGCGAACCTGAACCGCATCTATGGCGATGCGTTCTCGAACTCTGTCACCAACACGATCTCTGCATCGACCGCTCCGGCGTTCGCGGATTCGTCCGCAATTGCGACGATGCAGCTCAACCAGTCGGACGTCGACGGACTCGCAAGCGGCGCGGCTGTCACGATTAACATCTACGCCCGTGACGTTGCGGGTGATACCGTACGCAGCCTGCTTGATGGATCGGCCGAAATCGTCGGTAACTCGGTTTCGTCTTCGGCGAACGGCAACACGGCCACGAACTCCATGACCATCGCCGATGGCGTGTCCGTCGCGGGTACTTCAGGCCCTGGGATCGCTGTTCTTGCGGCCGCTGACCTCAACGGCATTGTTTCAACTGTCAGTGACTTTACGGTTGATGCAGATCTGGTGATTGCCAACGCGCAGATCAACGATGGTGACATCTCCCAGTCGGTTGATATCACAAGCATGACGCGTGGCACCAATATCCGTGCCAATATCGAAGAAGTTACCGGATCGTCGGTCACCGTCGCTGACAACACCGTTTCGTCTGCAGCGCGTGGCAACAGCGTCACGAGCACGCTGAGCACCGGTGGAAATGCGGCCTCGATCGACGCATCTGTGGCTTTGGCCAGCACCCAGGTAAACGACAGCACTACGGTGGAAGCTACGACCCGCAGTTCCTATGTGCTCATCGACACGAACGAGGAAGACAGCGGCGCGACCACGGACAGCCTTCTTACGGTGGACAACAATGCCATCACGTCCGCAGCCTATGGCAACAACGCGGTTCAGACGATTTCGCTGAGCGCCAACGCGATTGTCTCTGGTCGTGACAGCGCTGCGACTATCGGTCAGGGCTTGGGTGCCGGCGACATGATGACCGCAACTGGCGCGGTGACCGTTTCGAACCTGCAACTGTCTTCGTCCTCTACCGTGGAAGCGGTGACGAGCAGTAACGATATCAAGATCAACATGGGCGATGAAACCGCGGATGATTTCGAGAACCTGCGCGACACCGCGACTGTGTCGAACAACACGTTTGACGCGATGGCGGTGAACAACCGGTCCACGTCTCAGGCTGTGTCGCTGAATGGCAATGACGTCGGTACTGGCGTCGCCGTTGTTAGCAATCAATACGCTGATGGAACTTCGGACACGCGCGCGGGATCGTTCTACAACGATGCTGAACTCTTTTCCAACGCGGGCAGCGGCGCTGTTTACAGCACCTTGACCGTTGACGGCAACTTCAACCGTGCGCTTGCAATCGGTAACACCGCAACTACCTCGATTTCGATCACAGCGAACAACATCGATGCAGCGGCCGACGCCGGTGTGCTTGGTAACGGGTCCGGCTCGATCGCGTTCGACGGAAGCCCCGCTTACGACAATGGCGATATTGCTGAAGTTGAAGGGTCGTTCATCACGCTGAATACCCAGTACATGCTGGGTGACGTGAGCGCTGAAATGTCTGGCGGCACGATGCAGGCCTATATGTCAGGTGGCGACACGCAGAATACGACGGTCAGCGTGACCGGCAACGATGCACTTGCCGCTGCTATTGGAAACGATGCTGCGAACACGATCACGCTGACGGTGAATGACATCACTTCGGCTGGTGTCATCCTCGCCCCCGCCGCCATCGGGTCGGATTTTGCCACGATCGGCGCAGCCATGACGCAGCAGACCAGCGTCCAAAACGTTGTTTCTGCGCGGGCGTTCGCAGAAACACGGATCTATAACGAAGAAGACGTCGCTAATTCGGTCTTGTCAACGGACGGCAACAGCGTCGAAGCAATGGCCGTTGCCAACCGTGCGACGTCGACACGCCTGTCGGTGAATGCCAACAGCATCGACACCGCCTTTAATGGTCCGCTCAGCGACACTGACTTCGTGAGCATTGACGGCGACAACTACGAGCCTCGTGCGTCCTTCATTGCGCAGACCGCGCAGCTGGCCAGCGGCTCCAACGTCGTTGCCTATCTGACGGACTCATCAACCAACCCGAGCACGTCTGTCGAGGTTGAAACGATCATTCGCGAAAATATCCGAAGTTCCGACATTTCCACGGATCTGAACGTCCTGCGTGCATCTGCCACGGCGAACAGCAGCGTCACGGGCCTGTCGCTGACCGCGGGTTCAACCATTGAAACCTCGCTCGGTGCTGCGAACTTCCAGGAAACGCGTGCCGCCACCCTTGACGCCGTCATTGGCGACCAGGGCACCATGGCCTACGCTTGGCTTGGATTTACCCTCAACGGGACCACGTCGGGGGCTGCTCCGTACGTTTTCACCACCAACGTCAACGGGTTGTCGGTTGAGCAGCTCGCCTACGTCGTCAATACTTATGGGAATGGGGGTGACGTAAATTACACCTTCAACGCTGCTACGGGCGTCATGACGTTCACGGCAGCTGCGGCCACTACCTCTGTGTCACCGGTTGGAGGCAGTCAGTCGATGGTGAAGCAAAATGGTGGTGCGTACATTCGTAACTACAATAACGTCCAGGACAGCACCTTGTCGGTTGCTGGCAACCTGACCGAAGGCACGGTGATCGGCAACACGGCAGTGAACACCGTGACCGTGGACGCGACCCAAATCCAGGAAGGCGCCGATCGCACCAACGCGGCCGTCGACATGGACTACAACGTCAGCGCGTCGAACATGGCGCAGAACACGCAGTATTTCTATGACAATGCTGCGACGTCGGAAGTCTATGGCAGCTTCGCGATCGATACCGATACTGACAATTTGATGAACGATTCGTCGTTTGTCGTTGACGGTAACACCCAGTTGTCTTCGGTGACGGCGAACATCGCCACAACGACGCTGTCTGTCAATGCGACGGGCATGTCTGCCACCACGGGTCTCCAGAACGGTCAATCAATCGATAACGACGTTCTTGCTGCTTCGACTGATATCATCAGTGCGCAGTCCGATGCCTGGGTCTATGCGCCCATGGCTATCACGCGCTCGACGCTGGATCTGACCAAAAACGTCAGTCAGGCACAGGCGCGGGGCAACGTGGCGACCAACACCGTGGACGTGACGGCCACCGTTCTGAGCGTTGGAACCGGTTCGATGTTTGCCAACACAAACGGCAACGGGGATGTTTCTGGCGGTGTGGTTATGGCCAACGACCAAGTGATCGGGTCTAACATCAGCGCTTCTGCTGCGCTGTCCGTGTTCAACGAACACTTCACGGACTCTACCACTGTGGGTGTCGAAGACTCGACGATCACCTTGGCTGGCAACACGTCTCTGGCCGAAGCGGTCGGGAACCGTGCGACCAACGCGCTTTCGCTGGACGGGACGTTCATCGCAGCGACCGGTGGCTTGCATAACTACCAAACCTTCTACAGCGGTGCCATGGAGACCTCTGCGACTGCCGATATTACTGTTGGTCTGACCGACAGTACAGCAACAGCCGCCGTCGTGGATTCCAGCACGATCATTGTTGACGGGAACCGCACTACCGCGCTTGCGACCATGAATCAGGTCGAAAACTCGGTGTCGATTTCCGCGACCAATGTCAGCGGTGGTTTCATCGAAGCTCAATTGGGCGTCAGATCTGACGGGGTGTTTCTGCTTAGCAACAATCAGTTGATCGCTTCCACCACCAGCGCGGCGTCGACTGTTCAGGGCGTAAGGTACGGCGTCGATTTGAACCCGTTGGTTCAAACCGGCGACGGCATTCTGAGTAGCGCAGTGGCTGTGGATAACAACGCCACAACTGCCCAGGTTCTTGGCAACCGTGCGTCCAACGTGTTGAACGCCGATGTTACGAACAGCCTTAACGCGAGCTATGGCATAAACTCCTTCCAAACCACCGCCTCCGACCTTACGGCAAGAGTGATCGGTGTCGAGGTCGGTGTGGACGCTTTTGGTGTCGGTACTTCGACCGACAGCATGATCTCGGTGGGTGGAAACAGTTCGCTTGCGAACGCGATCGCCAACCTGTCTTCCAACTCAATGGTGTTGAACGCGTCGAACATGATGGCGGCAGGGGCTACAACTGCCACAGGCTATGGCGGCATGGAAGCAACCGGTGCGCTGCTAAACAACCAGGAAAACTACGGAACGGTGGTTGCGTCGAACATGTCCATCACCTACGGTGTCGGTCTAGACGCCGGTGGCGTTCCAGGTGTTGCGATGTCTGGTACAAGCGCACAACTGCTTGGCAACAGCATCGCTTCGCAAGCGATGGGCAACTCTGCAACGAACATCCTGCTTGTCACGGCGCTTGCTGCAGATACGGCGTCCTACGGCGTGATGTCTAACCAGAGCAACATTGGGGATATCAGAGCTGGGGTCAGCGGCGCGTCGATCACGATGGCTTCTGTCGGAGGGGTTTCCGGATCTGCCGTTTCGGTCGGAAGCAACACCATTGGTGCTTCCGCAACCGGCAACAGCGCGTCGAACCTGCTGCGGCGCTGATATGAATGACCGGACCAGTCCCGCCTGTTTTATATAAACTGACCTGGTCCGGTCGGCACCTGGTTTGCCTCCCCATGGCATACCAGGTGCCTCCTCCCTCTTATAGCAAGGCGAAGCGATGTCGATTGAAGACAAAGAATCTGGCCGGCGAGTTGTCCTGGTCCTGGGGCCATGGTCGTCCGGATCAACAGCAGTTGTCGGTTACCTGGCGCGTATTGGTGCCTGGACCTGCCCCCCGCACCAGTTGACAAACGATCCGCTGACACCCGATAGCCACGAACCAAAGGCGTTCAGGGATGCGCTCTGCTCGGTGTTCGATGAGATTACATTGAACCCAACCCGGCCGGTTGAGTTTTTTACAGAGTTTTTTGCGACTTGGTTGAGGGCAGAGCAGAGTGTTTGCCAAAGCCTTGGGCACACGACCATCGCTCTAAAGCATCCGTTGTCTGCCTTTGCTATTCCACAAATCCTGTCCATTTGTGACCCCGAAATTCTCGTCGTCGTCAGGCCAATTGGACAAATCGAGAAAACCCGCAAAAGACGTGGTTGGCACCCGGTCTATGGTGCCGATGGCGCACGCAGAATCTATGGATCCATTTTCAGCTCTCTGATCGGGGCAGGTAGAAGCTTTTCTGCGGTATCGTATCCTGACTTCCTTGCAAACCCCGCCACGCGGCTGAAGCTTTGTCAGGTAGCCAATCTTTCTCCTGGATCAGAAAAGATCCGTGCTGCTGAAAACTGGCTTCGCTTGCCTGTGACGGCGGCTGGCATGACTGCGAACGAGGATTAACTTATGAATAGCTCTTCAAAACCCTCCATCATGTTCCTGTCGGACATGTGTCTTCTTGATCGAAACAGCGGTGCTGCGATCGAGATGCACGATTGGCTGAAAATGCTGGTGACTTCTGGCTATCGTGTCAGTTCCGTGTCCATGTCGCTCTTCGACGGCCAGGAGGAGTATCCTTTCAGGATGGAGATTGCACCGTCTATTGATCCAAAGGAGCACGTTGGCAAGAGGATCAGGGTTGTTCGGGATGGTATAGAGAACAATATCTTCAATGTTGGTACTTCCCTTGCGCGGAACCTGTCGACTGAATTGATTACAGGTTTTGTGGGATCTGCTGCTGAAGACATCCGGAGAATTCAGCCTGATATCGTCATTGGATTCGGCAGTCGGAATTTGGTACCGCTTCGTCAACTTGCCAAGCAGCTTGGTGCGCGAACGATTTTCTATCTGGCAAACGACAGTTATTCAGAAGACAAGCGCTCCTGCTTTGACGAGATCGATGAGATTGTGACACCTTCTGTCGCCCTAAGGGATCTGTATAATCAGAGACTAGGTCTGTCTTCAACGGTGATTGGCAACTTCTTGCCTGATTTTGCCGCGATTGCCAAGCCAACGATCATGGAGGTTGAGCAAAGGCGAAGGTCCAAAATTGTCACTATCGTGAATCCGAGCTTGGTCAAGGGCGGTCTTTTTTTCATGCAGGTTGCCGCAGTTATGGAAAATGTTGATCCTTCGATAACCTTCATGGCCATTGAAAGCCGGGTTCTCAGGGAGCATATGGAAACATTTGTGAACAACTCGTCACGCCTTAGCAACATTTGGTGGCTTCAGCGCCAATCCGACATGCATAGGGTTTACCGGCACAGCGCGGTTCTCCTGATGCCGTCATTGTGGTTTGAGGCAGCCGGACGGATAGTCCCGGAAGCACAAACGCATGGTGTCCCCGTGCTCGCCCATCGTGTTGGCGCTTTGCCGGAACAGTTGGGGTCCGGAGGTGAGTTGATTGACGTGCCAGAGCGGCTTGCAGGAAAGTTTGAAGAACTGCCTACTCCCATTGAAGTCTTGCCGTGGGTGCGTTCCATCACCAGGCTTCTCTCGAATGCGAGCCGTTATCAGGATTTGTCCCGGCGTGCTCTTGTTTCGGCACGGCGTCACGATCCTTCTGAGCGTGCCGAGCAGATTCGGCAGTTCATGGAGTCACAAGTTGACCGCAAGCTCGCCACCAAACCATCGAAAGAAGTTGTCGAATAATGTCCAAAACTTTTGTTCTTGGGATTGGGGCGCCTAAAGCTGGCACCACTTGGTTGCATGCATATCTCACGTCGATGCCTGGATTTGCACGTGGGTTTCAGAAAGAGTTCCATATCTGGGATGCCGTCCATGTGCCCGAAGCGGCGCGTTTTCGGGTGCGAGACGGCAGTCCGGTTCTGTCGGTTCCACAGCTTCTTCGTCGTGAAATGCAAAAGTATCCGTCGGCGTATTTTGATTACTTTGCCGCTTTGCTTGGCCAGGTAGGAGCGACGCATGCGGCAGATATAACCCCGTCCTATTGTGCGCTTTCGGGAGAACAGATCTCGTTTATTTATCGTGGCCTGATGTCCAGAGGCTTCAATGTTAGAATAGTATTTCTGATGCGAGATCCGGTGGAACGGTGTTGGAGCATGCTTAGAATGTTCCGCGCCGACGCTGGGCTGCAGAAAGTACACAGCAATCTCAACTATTCCAAGAATGACAACGACCTGCTGCTGGACTATGCTTTGTCGGATAACGCGCGTGTTCGTACGCGCTATGATCGAACGCTTTCTTCGCTCGAAGAGAGTGCTGTCCCTGCCGAGCATATTCACGTTGGGTTCTATGAAAACATGTTCTCTACATCCTCACTAAGGGCGCTAAGCGACTTCTTGAATGTTCCGTTCAAGCCGGAATTGTCAGAAAAGAAGGTGCACGTTTCGCCCAAAACAGGCGAAATAGAGGAGAGAGTGCGCGCTGAAGTTGTCCGCGTGTTTGCGGATGTCTATCGAAACGTTGCGAAGCGGATGCCGGAAGCTCGCACGCTTTGGAGCGGTTATGAGTATGTCGATGGCGACGGTGTTCGGTCTTCATAGAGCCGCTACAGTTGCATAGAATGATCGCCACACTTGGCAGCCTTATAGTGTTGATTAAAATCAATCCGGCTGGCAACTAACAGGATAAGGAACAGCAATGAAAACTCGGTTGATATTGGTTGCAGCGTTGTGCGCTGCAACAGGAAGCTCTGTGCTTGGAGCGGGTGCAGAGGGCCAGTTTGTGGTTCGAGGGTTGGGAGCACAGTCTTGCAGCTCTTTGAACGATGCAATGAAAGGAGATAACGCCCAATTGGTTCGCGATCGGCTGGTCGACTGGATCTCGGGTTGGCTCTCCCATGCCAACCGCAGTACTGAAGGGGTATATGATGTACACCCTGTGTCTGACAATAAGGTGGTGGGCGAGCTGGTGCGGCGTATTTGCGTGTCGAATCCGTCTGCTCTTATCGACAGTGTGGTTCTGAGTTCGGTTAATTCAGTTCGATCCGGCAGGCTCACGGGCGTGCCGGAATTGGTTCTGGTTGAGGCGGATGGCAATCAAGTGCAGGTCCCCGCGGAGCTCTTGAAGGCTGTCCAGGGCCGCTTGGTTGAACTGGGTTTCCTTGAGGCAAAGCAAGCGGATGGAAAGTTTGGTCCCGCGACGTCAAAGGCAATCAGTGGGTTTCAGGAAAGTTCAAAGCTTGCCGTAAATGGCCTTCCGGACCCTATTACAACGTATCTGATCTTTCTTGGAAAGTGAACTGAATTGCGTGGAAGCCTCCGGTTTAGCTCCCAGGTGCAGTGCTGCCGGGTGAGTGATTTTCTGGCGCTTGTGTCTTTTTGCGAGCGCCAGATTTCACCTCGGCGGCTTTTTTTTAGAATGGCTTTTTGGACGCACGATATGAGCCGACATTCCCCAAGTAGCCTGCCGTCTGACGTCGGTGTTTGTCAAAGGAGTTGTCCGCCGATTTCATGCGGCGACTCTGATTTCAGGGACGCTGATTTCGGTTTCAAGGTTGAGCCAGACGGGTCCGGCAGGTTGCCAGTTGCGGGTTTTGCCTGACCAGCGTTCCGGGGTTTGTGAACGCGCATTGGCATAGAGACTGGCGCGGTTTGCCAGTATTGCACGTATACGGTGTTTGTCAAAGGTGTTGTCCGCCGATTTCATGCGGCGTCTCTGATTTCAGGGACGCTGATTTCGGTTTCTGGGTTGAGCCAGACGGGTCCGGCGGGTTGCCAGTTGCGGATTTTGCCTGACCAGCGTTCCGGTTTTTGCGCACGTGCATTTGCATAGAGAATGGCTCGGTTTGCCAGCGTTGCGCGGTCATGGCCAGCGTGGCGTGCGCCCGGGGTGACGAAGCGAATGGCGCTGTGCAGATGCTCGCCGTTATACCAACTGGCGAAGGATTTTACCCAAGCCTGAGCATCGGTTTTTGTGGCAAAGCCCTTGCTCGGCCAGTCCGGGCGGTATTTGCAGGTTCGGAACAGAGCCTCCGAGAAGGGATGTAACCGGCCGGTTGTTACCGCGGTGATTGTGCCTTGATGCGGGCGACGAGTTCTGCGTTGTTGACGAAGTCGTCGAGGAATTCGTGCCAGGTTTTGGTGGTAATTCGGGCATCCCTGAGCATGTCTGTCAGTTCTTCGATGCCGTAGTCGGTCAGTGCGGTGATGGCCTCCTCCGGCCCAGTTTGGACGGTGATGATCGAGCCATAGGTCAGGTTATCGTCGTTGCAGACGATGGCCTCGAGAAGCTCCAGATCTTCGCCCATCATCTTGGCGGCGTATTTGAGGGAGCGGATGTGGGTGATGGCGGCCATCAGGCAGCCTCGGCATTTGGAGCGGCGAGGGGCGACCAATTCCATGGCAGCAACTCATCGAGGCGATTGATCTTGTGATCGTGGATGCGGGCGAGGATGTCGGTCAAATATGCCTGCGGGTCGAGACTGCGTATTCCGGAGGATCCGGCCATCCATTCCGACAACATCCGGCCACCTGTTCCGGGGTATCCGGCCACCTGTGA
>NZ_JBGQOJ010000042.1:0-10681 GCF_052119585.1 Pseudogemmobacter sp. W21_MBD1_M6
CCTTTGCGCAGGTTGGCGTCGACCTCTTCGAGCCAACCGCACTTGATCATCTTGGCGACAGACACTTTGGCGGCAGCTCAATGCAGCTCAATGCAGCTCAATGCAGCCCATCAGGCAGCGGCATGGCCAGATTGTCGGGACGGGTGGCGGCGCGGCTGAGAATGATGGTTTGGGTCTTGGTGAGTTTGGGCATTGTCGCCTCCTGTCGCGTGATGACGCGTGGGGTCTCGGTATCGATGTTGCAGCCGATCATGGTGCCGACGTCATCGTCGGCGCATTGGCAGCCCATGCGGTTGTCGAGAAAGTTCACGGATGCCGATCATCTCGTCCTCGCTGTCGACTCAGGCGGCGCTGGTCGCTTCCAGCGCGGCGATGTGGCGGCGCAGGGTTGCCGCTTCCTCGCGGGCGGCGTCGGCCCAGAACGCGGCGCGCGCGTTGCAGGCTGCTGCCAGACGCTCGGCATCTTGGCGGACGAAGCGGTTCACCTTGTGCGCGCGGCCATGGCCCGTGCAGGTGGCGCGGTGTTTCTTGCCCTCGGGCGTCAACGTGAAGGTCAGCGACCCGCAGTCGTCGATGACGATCCAGCTGTGCGAGGCGATCGTGGCGCAAGCGCTTGGCGCAAGGCGGGCTTCGATCTCTTCAACGGTGGCGCGGAAGTCGGCGATCAGGGTGTTGGCGGGGCTGGTCATGGCGGTGGGTCCTTTGAGTGAGTTGCATCGTTTCCGTGCGATGACATTCGCTCCAGCGCGCCGATTATCGTAGACAATTCAGAGCAATATCATGGCTTTATGATCGTCGCAGACTGCCTCACCCGATGCGATCCGGACTGGGCAACGCGGCCTGCGCGGTGTCATGGCACAGTCGCCGCGGCCAAGATCAGCGAGGGTCTCGCCCTCGGGCAGGGCGTTGAGAGATAGATCGCTCATTCGGCGGTCCTCTCGGGGGCGTGGGCTTCGGGATCAAGTTCCACCCATGCTCCGTCTTGCCAGACGTAGAGGTGGCAGAACTGGCACGTCGGACGCGGCAGGATCACCGGGTCACGGGGCGGATCGAAGCAGTCCAGCTCATCCGGCTGGACCTGCCGGATCTCACAGGCGGCGAGAATGTCCTCGGGTGTCCAGCGCGCCAGCGCGGGCAGCATGTGGGAGGGATAGCCGTCGAAGTGGGTGTAAACATGGGCCCATGCCTCGGGCCCGGGCTGGATGGCAATCTGCGCGCGGGTGCTCATGGGCCTGCCCTCAGATCAGCTTCATATCAGCCAGCACGGCGCTGGCGGCGGCAAGCTCGGCGGTGGGCAGTTCGACCTTGAGGTGCGAGAAGAGATCGGAGGCTTCGGCCTTGATCCCCTCCTCGCGCAGCGCGGCCTCGATGGCCTCCGCGACGGCATTCATGCGCGAGCGGTCGAACTGGTCGGGCAGCGTGGCATGGTCGATCCGGATGGTGGTGGTCGCGATCATCATTGTGTCCTTTCAGGGTTGGTTTGTGGTGGCGGTGACTTCAGCGGCGCGGCGTCCGGCTTCAAAGGCCTCTTCGAGCGCATCGCGGATCGCCCAGACCGCAACATCGTGGAAATCGAGCCGGTCCCAGTTGCGGGTCTCCAGCGTCTCGATGCGGAACTGGCGTTGGGCGATCTCCAGCAGCAGGGCATCACGCCGGGCATTCGGGTCAGTGTTCTTGCGGCGCGCCATGGTCAGTCCTCCCGGCGGTGTTCGAGGGTGTTCTCTGTCCAATCTGGCCTGTTGATCGGGGCCTGTTGCTGCCACCCACCCTTCCCTTCTCGTCCTTTTCCCCTCGGAGTTCCTCCATGACCCTCATCCGCAATCCCTTTGACGCGGGCGGCTATTCGCTCGCCGAGATGACGCAGGCCATCAACATCCTGCCCGATCTCTACACCCGCCTCGGCCAGATCGGCCTGTTCCGCTTCGAGGGCGTGACCCAGCGCAGCATCGTTATCGAGCAGCGCCAGGGCGTGCTCAGCCTGTTACCTTCGGTTCCGCTCGGGGCGCCGGCCACGGTCGGCACGCGCGAGACCCGCGCGATGCGCTCCTTTGCCCTGCCCTGGATCCCGCATGACGATGTGATCCTGCCCGCCGATATCCAGGGCATGCCCGCACTGGTGCTCTCGGATGCCGCCGATCCGCTGGTCGAGGTGATGAACCGCGAACTGACGCTGATGCGGCGCAAGCATGCCCAGACCCGCGAATACATGGAGATGAACGCGCTGCGCGGCATCGTGAAGGACGGGGCCGGCACCACCCTCTACAACTACTTCACCGAATTCGGCCTCGAGCAGATCTCGGTCGACTTCGTCTTCGGCACTGCGGGCACCAATGTTCAGGGCAAGGTCCGCAGCGTTCTGCGGGCGATGGAGGACAACCTGCTGGGCGAGACCATGACCACCGCTCATGCGCTGGTCAGTTCCGAGTTCTTCGACAAGCTGATCAGCCACCCCAAGACCGAAGAGGCCTACAAGTTCTTCTCCGCCACCGGCGGCCAGCCCCTGCGCGAGGACATGCGCCGCGCCTTCCCCTTCGCGGGCATGCTGTTCGAGGAATACAACGGCTCGGTCACCCTCGCGAACGGCACCTCCGAGCGGCTGATCCCCGCAGGCGAAGGCATCGCCTTCCCGATTGGCACCTTCGATACCTTCACCACCTATGGCGGGCCTGCCAATCTGCTGGAGACCGCCAATACCATCGGTCTGGCGCTTTATGCCCGCCAGATGATGGACGCCAAGGGCCGCTGGATCGATCTGATGACCGAGGCCTCGATCCTGCCGGTCAACAAGCGGCCGCGCATGGCGATCCGCCTGCATAGTGCCACCTGAGGCGGGCGCGGATGACCGCCTTTGCCGCAGCCATGGCTCTGCTCTTTGCTGACCCGAACCTTGCCACCGAGGCCTGGCACCGCGACAGCGAGGGGCAGTTCACCCGGATTACAGTGATGTCCCGGCGGGCCGATGCGGTCACCCATTTTGGCGATGCGCGTCTTTGGTCAGAAACCTTCAAGGTCGATGTGCGGGTCAGCCAGCTGCCCGACCCCCGCCCCGATGAGCAGATCCTGATCGGGGACGAGACCTTCTTGATCCAGGGCGCGCCGGTCCGCGATCGCGACCGGCTGATCTGGACCGTGGACCTACGCGTCGTCTGACGACATGTTATGGTTGGTCTACTCTGTTGGGTCGCGATCTGACCAATTGCGCTGGTCATCGGTGGTTTCCTTGGCCGCAGCTTCGATCAGCTCCCTCACCGCAGCGAACCGAGGCGGGTCCGCGTTCATGCCGGAACTGACGATGTTGAGTTCTTCGCATATGACTTTCAGTGACCATCCATACCCGTCCATGATCATCGGGTTAGAATAACTCCGTTTCCAGTTTTCTACGCCCAACTCAAGCAGTCTCCCGATCACGTCTGAAAATGCCGGGTCCTCCGCAGTGAGAATAACCGGTTCTGGAGGCAAACCTGGCATCGTGTAGAACTCGAAATGAATGATCGGGGAAGCTATTGAGAGTACTCCAACAGTTGGGTCAAAATCCCATGAATTCGTATCGGTTAGTGTATCCGTTAGTATCGAGCGGGTCACTTGGAAAAAGCGAGCGATCCTGAACCGATGGTGCGTGCGCGAACTGTGAGGGCCTTTATGTGATGTTTGTGTTGGGATGATGCCATGAAACTGAAACTCGACATCGATCCCGACCTCGTGGCGATGATGGCGACCGAGATCAAAGCGGCAGAGCGCGCTGTCTCGACCGCCATGCGCGTGGCCGCGACCGGTCTCAAGACCGACTGGCGCGGGGCTGGGACGACGGCTGGCCAACAGCATCAGGAGCCAGACCTATCCCAAGGCGGGTGACAGTCTGAGCGCCGCAGCGCTGGTCTGGTCGAATGCCCCCGTGATCGTCGACGCCCATGACACCGGCCCGCTGATCCGCTCGAAGGATGGCTTTTGGCTGGCAATCCCGCCCCCTGCGGCTGGCAAGGGGCTGAAAGGCGGCAGAATTACCCCCGGTGAATGGGAGCGGCGCCGCGGGATGCGCTTACGCTTTATCTATCGCCGGCGCGGTCCCAGCCTCTTGGTGGCCGAGGGGCGGCTGAATACCCGCGGTCTCGGCGTGGCCTCGCGATCAAAGACCGGGCGCGGTGTCGCGACCATGCCGATCTTTCTCCTGGTGCCACAGGTCAAGCTGCGCAAGCGGCTCGATCTGGCGCGCGATGCCGCAAAGGCGCAGGCCGCCGTGCCGGGGTTGATTGTGGCGCACTGGGTGGACGGGCGGTTGGGGTGATGCCCGCGTTGCGGGGCAGAGCGGGCGGACGCCGGGGGGCCGCGCGCATTGACCTGAGCGACGGCGATGCGCACGAAGCGTAATTATCAACCTGAGCGTCGAGGCTTATCTTCATGTCACCTTGCTACTTGCTGGATCTGGACATTCTCAGGCGGAACTGCTCAAAATCTGGATGGGCGCAATCGTTCATGCTGTATCCAGTTTCCCTGTTCGAGAGCATTCAAGTCGGTTTTCCGATCATCAGTTCAACCAGTGAAAATTTACCTTTTCGAGGAAATAACCGGCAAAATCGGCGGCGAGCATCACCCACAGATCGACGGGGCGGCCGTTGATTGAGTTTTATGCGCCATCGCAAGATTCGCACTGACCATAGCTGAAAGAGATAGGTCAGAAACGATCACGCGAAGACGCAAAACACCGCCCGATGTCAAAGTTCATCTCAGCGTAGCATCGAAAGTGATAACGGACCGTGCATCATCACTGACGACTTCCGTTGCGATCTTTGCGTTTAGGATATCACGACCTGAAAACTCAATCGTCGTTCCATCAAGTTCGGACGGCTGCGGTCTGACGGTGTATCCATCCTTGTCAAGCGCGTCGGTCCAAGTTTCGAATAGATTGCCAATGTCATCCTGTGTCTTGAATGAAAACATTCGGATGCTCGACCCAATTGAACGGTCCGTCGTCACTTCAGCATCACCCGGCAAAGACAGAATTTCAGGCACCCACCCCTGTGGCAATTCATCAGCGAGCACGATGGCCGACGCAAAGAACGCTAGCGTCAAACCAATCACTCCGTCTTTTACTAGCCTGTTCAATCGGCGTGGTAATAGATTGACATTTACAGTCTGAGGCGGGGCCATGACGCTTGCAGCGCTATTCGGGCAGGTCAGATTTATCATTCCTTTGATTTAAGACAGGTGCCTGCATGTTCAACGTTCCTTTATAGAACGACCACCCTAACGGCGGATATTCGCCATCCACGCCAACTTTTGGTGGGACGCCTTGTCGGCAAGTTCTTGCGACCGCGATTTGCGATCAAAAATTCCAACCTTAGATCTGGTTTGTGACCCGAAAAATCGAAAGGAAAGTTTCAAATGTTGAACGTGAAAGTAATAGCCGCCGGTCTTACCGCCGCGACGCTTATGGTTTCACCTGTTATCATAACACCCGCATTGGCACAGCAAGCACCAGTGACCGCAGACGTGTCAGAAACAGAGATCGATGCATTTGTCGTCGCCCTCAAAGACGTCATCGTGATCGAAGAACAATATGGCGCTCGTCTTCAGCAGGCGGGTGATGATGCAGAACGGCAAGCCATTACGAGCGAAGCGCAAGCTGAAATGACGCAAGCCGTTGGTGCGGCACCCGAGATCGACATTGATCGCTACATCGAGATTCTGCAACTCGCGCGGACAGATCCAGATCTTCGAGCCCAGTTGACGGCCAAGCTCGAAGAGTAGTCTTCTAAGCTTCCCGTCAAGGCGGATCTGCAGGATTTAATCCCACCCTGCGGATCCGTTTATGTGACCAAACGTGCTCAATGACAATTTTTATCGGACTTGATCTCGAAAGTCAGATCAACGCAATTTCAGGCGATCCAGCCACTCCGTTTTCCAAAGCTGGCGGATGCGCGCGCACCAAAAGTGCTGCAACAGGCTGCCGAAATCGACCGCTCCCCGGCCTCTGTAGCGGCTTCGTCTACGAGGGCACGCAAGAGGACGTCCGGCGCCTTTGGGCTGGCTACAGTCACGCGAAAATTTTGGTAAGACATGCGTGGCTTCTCCAGTCCGCTTGAGCGACCGCAACGGCGCAGAAACGCCAGTTGCACAATCGTAACCGCCATACAGGAATGAAGGGCACGACCGGGCCTAAGCTGTCATTTGACCCCAGACCTTTGCTGCGGCGCTGTATTCGCGACGCTGTCGCTCCTGCCTGTTGCGTTCGCAGGTTTGCCGCAACAAGATCGTTGCGCATACACTATTTTTTGTCTCGTACTTCCTGCGGCGATCTGTTCTTTTGCATCCATGAAAATTGCGACATTTACCTATGCCACCGCACTGGCGATTATGCTCGGCTGGCTGCTCTGGATCGGCAAGCCCGTGCTGCTGCCGGTGCTGGCCGCAGTCATCGCAATCTACGTGCTTTCGGAGGCGACTATCTGGCTGGCAAAACTGCCGGTCCTGCGACATGCGCCCAGCTGGATGTTGCGACTGATCCTGCTGGCGGGATTTTCTTTCGCGCTGTTCGTGCTCGGGCTGTTCATCACCAACGGCCTCGCACGGGTGCTGGATGCAATGCCCAGATACGAGAAAAACCTCGATACTCTGGTGGCGCGCTACGCCGCCACCTTCGGGTTCGAGGGCGAGCCTACGTGGCTCATGGTGCAGAACGCAACCATCGACCAGATCAACACTGCCGCATGGATTCCCACGATCCTGAGCAACCTGCGCGGCTTTGGCAGCACTTTTTTCTTCATCGTGCTCTATGCTTCGTTTCTGTTTGCTGAGCGTACCCAGTTCGCCACAAAGTTCGCCCTTGCCATTCGCGACGTGGCGCAGCGCGACCAGACGATGGCGATCATTAACCGCATCAACGACCGTGTCGGCACCTACCTCTTGGTAAAGACGATGATCAACATCATTCTCGGCCTGTTGTCCTACGTCGTGCTTTTGGCCATCGGTATTGAGTTCGCTCTGGTCTGGGCAATCCTGATCGCGGTTCTGAACTATATCCCTTACGTCGGCTCGCTGATCGCGGTGATCTTCCCCGTGCTGATCAGCCTCGCGCAATTCGGCGCGCTGGCCATGGCGGCGACCACGCTGGTGACACTCGCCTTTCTGCAAACCTTTGTCGCATCCTACCTGGAGCCTAGGATGATGGGGCGAACGTTTAACCTCTCGCCGCTTGTGGTGCTGCTCGCGCTTGCGTTCTGGACGGCGCTCTGGGGCTTGCCAGGAGCGCTCCTCGCGGTTCCGCTCACCTCAAGCCTCGTGATCGTTCTGGCCGAGTTCAAGTCCGCTCGGCCCTTCGCTATCATGCTCTCGGCAAACGGACAGCTCTGAGTCTGGGAGCGTTAGCCATGTCCTTGTCTCGCATCTCTTTGCCGCTGGTGACCTGCAATCTGTACTCACCGTGGGTGGTACCAAGCGGGGCAGACCCCAGCACGACGGGCAGAAAAGGGCTGACTGCCGCCGGCTACACCTACAGAATCGCAGCTTATCTGACTGCAGAAGGCCTCAAAACACCACCCAGCTTTGGAATAACAAATGCCCACCCCCCGCGAAACCATCCTCACCGCGCTGCAGGCGCGGTTGCACAGCATTCCTTATGTGATCGTCCTGCGCGGCGGGGTCCTGCCGGAACGCGTGCCGGCCGCTGGCTTGCTGATGCGATGGCGATCCCGGCGCGCCCGGCGTGACGCTCTCGCCGCTGATGTACCATTACCAGCACCGCGCCGAGATCGAGGCGGTGGTCCAGACTTCGGATCGCGACGCCGCATTTGATGCCCTGTGCGCCAGCATCGGCACGGTGATCACTGCGGATCCCACCTTGGGTGGTCTCTGTGACTGGCTCGAGGCGGAAGCGCCGCAGCCGGTCGATCTGCCCGTGGAGGGTGCGGTGAGCCTGAAGGCGGCGGTGATACCGGTTGTGCTGCACTATGCTGTCAGCACGTCTCTCGGCTGATCCGCCCTGCGTTATGTGCCGATCGCTGGTTGCGTTGTTTTCGACAGCGCGCCCTCGATCTGCGCACCGCTGTCTATATTGAGGCGTTCGTAGCGGATGTCGGCGGTCACGCGTGCGGAGGGCTTGAGCGCGACGTTGACCGCCGACACTGTTCCGATAAGCCGGCCGTCTATGGTGACATGTCGGGCCCGGACATTGCCGTTGATCTGACCTTGTGATCCGAGCACCAGCGTATCGGCCGTCACATCGCCTGTGATCAGGCAGTCCAGATCCAGAATGCCGTCACAGGTTAGATTGCCGTCGATGATGATACCACTGTGGATCATCGAGCGCTTGCGGTCCTTGTTGTTCGACGCTGCATCGGCTGCAGGTGACGGGGCGGGCTTCTTGAACATTGCTTGATCGGTCCTGATTGTTTGGATGAGACACTAGCGACAGCTTTTCCCCCGGGGTCAAGGCCTTGACCCTTTATAGACATCCCCCAACCGAAAGAAAAAACCATGGCACGAGCCCAAGGGGCGCGGGCGCAGATGGCGCTTGCGTTCGAGACGACATATGGCACGCCGCCGCTGGGCGGATACACGCGGATGCCCTTTGCCAGCACTTCGCTCGGATCCGAGCAGCCGTTGCAGGCGTCCGAGCTTCTGGGCTACGGGCGCGACCCGTTGGCGCCGCTGAAGGATGCGGTGACGGCGGACGGCGATGTGTCGGTGCCGATCGATGCGGCGGCCTTCGGGTTCTGGCTGAAGGCCGCGTTCGGCGCGCCGGTGACCACGGGGGTCGGACCTTACACGCAAGAGTTCCGTTCGGGCAACTGGGTGCTGCCGTCCTTCGCGATCGAGACCGGCATGCCGGAGGTGCCGCGCTATGCGATGTATGCGGGCTGCATGGTTGATGCCTTGAGATGGCAGATGGCGCGCTCGGGGCTTTTGACCGCCAGCGCCAGTATCGTGGCGCAGGGCGAGACGATCGGCACCTCGTCCTCGGCGGGCGCGCTGGCCGCGCTTGATCTGGTGCGCTTCGGCCCTTTCAACGGGGCCATCACCCGCAATGCAGTGCCGATCGGCAATATCGTGTCCGCCGATATCAATTATCGCCAATAACCTCGACCGGATCGAGACGATCCGGGCCGATGGCAAGATCGACGGTGCGGATCCGTCGATCGCGGCGCTGACCGGCAGCGTTGCGGTGCGCTTTGCCGACCAGACGCTGGTCAATCAGGCGATCAACGGCGAGGCTTGCGAGCTGGAGTTCTCTTACAATCTGGCCACCGGCGAGAGCCTGACGCTGACGGCCCATGCGGTCTATCTGCCGCGTCCGCGCATCGAGATCGCGGGGCCACAGGGCGTGCAGGCGACATTCGACTGGCAGGCGGCGGCGGACGCCGTGGCGGACCGGATGTGCACGGTCACGCTGGTCAATGATGTGGCGGCTTACTGATGAGGTTCGCCCGTTGGCTTCCGGTGCCTGTCCAAGCTTCTGTGCGAGTTTCTGTGCGGGTGTCGGCTCGCCGGATTTGGACCTGATATTGTCTCTCGTGGTGGCCGACCGGATCCGGTCGGCCACAATAGCAATCAGCCGTTGCAATCACTTGGCAAGTTTTGTGGTCAGATCGACCAGGCGGCGCGCTTGATGGGCCACGGATTTACGCCCCGTTTCGTCAAGCTCTCCGGGTTGCGCCGAGAATCCGTAGGGATTGCCGCCGTCCTCGGACTTCACCGGATCTGTGTACCCGGGGGCGATCGGTATCATCCCGAAATGCATGGCCGAAACATAGGTCTGCTGAATGGCGCCTTCGGTGCCTCCGTTGCGGTTCTGCGCTGTCGCCGAGGCGGTGATGGTCTTGCCCGCCAGAGAGCCCGCCATCCAAAGTCCGCCCAGAGTGTCCAGCCACGCGCGGGTCTGGCTGGCCATACCGCCGAACCGGGTCGGACTGGAGAGATAGAACCCATCCGCCCACAGCAGATCTTCGTTCGAGATTTTGTCGATATCGGCCATGCGGTCGGCCTGTGCCTTCCATGCCTCCTGGCTCGCGACAACCGCATCGGGCGCCGTTTCCGGAATACGGCGCAGACGGACTTCGGCACCGGCGGCCTCAGCCGCTTCGGCCGCCGCAACGGCAATGCCGTGATTGGTGCCATAGGTCGAATAGAAGACGACGACGATCTTGGACTTGGTCATGGGACATGCTCCTTTTAAATCAAATCGCAGATCAATGGCTATCACAGCCAATCGGCCATGTCGTGATGCATGGCCGCATGTGCCTTGTGCGCCTGTTCACATACGCCCTTCACTCTTTCTTTTTCTTTGAGGTTTCCATGCTGCGTCTGACCCTTTCCACCGAGCCGCGCTGGCTGGATCTTGGCCACGGTGTCCGGCTGCGGGTGGCGCCCTTGTCGACGGCGGTGATGATGGCCGCGCGCAGTGATCCGGCGATTGCCGCGGCAGCAGAGGCGGGCCTGTCGAATGAAGACCTCGCCTGCGTGGTCGCCAAGGCGATCGCGCGGATCGTGGTGCGCGACTGGGAGGGCGTCGGCGACGAGACCGGCCTGCCGCTGCCGCTCTCGCCCGAGGGTCTGGATGCGCTTCTCGAGGTCTGGCCGATCTTCGAGGCGTTCCAGACGGATTATGTCGTGGGAGGCTTGATCCTGGACGCGGAAAAAAACGGCTTACCGCCCTTGCCGACTGGGAGTTCGGCGGGGGCGGCGCGTA
>NZ_JBGQOJ010000043.1:0-9890 GCF_052119585.1 Pseudogemmobacter sp. W21_MBD1_M6
CACAGGTGGCCGGATACCCCGGAACAGGTGGCCGGATGTTGTCGGAATGGATGGCCGGATCCTCCGGAATACGCAGGGCATTGTTCACTGGTGTCGCGAAGTGCAGATAGCGGCCGTTACGACTGTGCGCTGCGAATGCACGCTCTGCCCGCGGCCTATTAGTTCGATTTCATCGCAGCGAAAGGACGGTTTGGAAATGCGTGATTTTGCCCCCTCAAATGGCCGCTCTGGTGAAATTCGCTACACAGCCGAATAGGCTCTGCTGCACATGCGAAGAAATGCTGCGTTAGCAATAGCTGCACATGCAAACGGCTGGTTTGTCCGCTTCTCGGACGCCAGACGGTGCCGCGCGCTACTCGACCACATCGCGAGGCGTCCGAGAAACCTACAGCATAGCGGTCCTCTATGTAAGGCGCAGCGAAAGTCCGGTCTACTGAGGGTTTTTCGATGCAGGCCGTGGCGCAACAGGGCTGCCAGGAGATGGGGGCCCGCGTTGACAAACCTCGGAAGGACGAAGCCGCGGGGGCCTTGGTGAGACTATGGGTAAAGCGGGCTGACGGTCGATGCGACGGCTGTTCCGGCGGATCGTTTGGCGTTTTTCACGGCGGTGGATCCAAGGGGATCGCGTACCTTTGACCCTATTATACCAGTCGTGTCTTGTTGGGTCGCCGTGGTGAGCGTTGCTCCAGATCGATTGGCGCACCTTGATTGTGCCGGTGCTGCATGATGCAGCCAGCATAGGTTAATGATCTCTGATCGGCGATAGGTCATGCGGTCTGCTCCCTTGGTGGTGCGCGTGACATCGGTTTCTGCCCACGACGGAAGATCTCGATGATCCGCATGGGGCCGCCGCAGCAGGGGCACGGTTCGCGCAGCGTGAGAGGGGTGACGTCCGGCTCAGTGTCTTGAACATGAACATCTGCCTGACCTGGCAGCTGGACGCAGAGCAGCGCGCGGATTTTGGTAAGATTGGTTTTGCGGCCACCACTGGCCAATAGACCGTAGTGGCGGATGCGATGGAACCTTTCAGGCAGGACGTGGATCAGGAAGCGGCGGATGAACTCGGGCGTGGCAAGCCGCATGATCTTCTGGCGATCGCGGTTCTTGACGCGGTAGTCCTTCCAGCTGAACGCGGCGGTGTTGCCATCAGCGCTGACGAGGCGGTGGTTCGAGATCGCCACCCGATGTGTATAGCGGCTTAGATAGGCGAGCACGGCCACAGGGCCGCCGAAGGGAGGTTTGGCATAGACCACCCATTCGGATTTGCGGAATGGGGCCAGCCACTCTGTAAAAGCCTCTGCTTGCGCCAGGTGCTCCAAATCAGCGAAGAAGGCGAGATCTCCAGCCTAGTGCAGCGCCAGCAGCCCGTCCAGAAAGAGGCGCCGGAATAAGCGCGACAGTACCCGCACATGTAGAAAGAACCCTGGCTTGCACGCGACCCATCGGTTACTATACTATCCGGAAATAAGCCTCCACCGGGCACGATCATGTGGATGTGCGGATGGTGGGTCATTGCCGAACCCTAGGTGTGCAAGACGCTGGTCAGGCCCACCTTCGCGCCCATCCTTTTGGGGTCGGCGGCGATGGTCATGACCGTTTCCGCCGACGCTTTGAACAGCAGCCCATACACTGCCTTCTTGTTCCAATAGGCGATCTGCGCGATCTCGGCGGGCAGCGTGAAGACGACGTGGAAATACTCCACGGGCAGAAGGTCCTCGGCGCGGGCTTCCATCCAGTCACGTGCAGCTGGCCCCTGACACTTGGGGCAATGCCGGTTCTTGCAGCTGTTGTAAGCAATGTGGTGGTGGCCACACTTGGTGCAGCCCGCCACATGCCCGCCAAGCGCCTCGGTCCGGCAGGCTTCAATCGCCGACATAACCTTCAGCTGGGAGAGGCTGACATGTCCCGCATTGGCCTGCCGCCACGCAGGGCCGTGTGCGCGGAATATGTCAGCGATCTCCAGCTTGGGCCGGGGCACTGGCCCTGGCTAAACTGGCTCGCTTTTGGCTTGGTGGATTCTTGACTAAACCACTCAAGAATCCACCTTGAGAGCCAGTTTTATGCGTCCAACCCATTGTAATTGAGTCACTTTATTTTGGCCGCCGACCAAGGTGGCTTCCAAGTGGATTCCCCGGTGAAAAAGCCACGCGCTAGCGAACTGGCGCGCCAAGCCCCCCCGTATACACAAAGGGCGAGGGAGGAACCATGGGAGGGGGGGCGAGTTCGACACAGGTGCCGAACGCTGCCCAAGAGTGTTGTTAGCCTCTTCTTCCCTTACAGAGTTGCCCGAACATGCCCCCATAGAGACGGCGGAATAGCGGATAAGCTTAGCGTCATATCCAGCGCGACAAGCAAAGAAATGCTCGTCGCTCACTTAGCATGAACAGCACCGCTTCAGACCTCACCACTGCTGTGCTGATCGATCTCCTGAACGAGGAGGTCAACCTTCGCACCTGACTTGCTCATGACGTCCTCAATCCAGTCGAGAGCCTCGTCCAAAGCTTCGATGTCCCCTGCGTGAATCAATCCCTCGAACTTACGGAGTGCTATGGAAAGCGTCTTAGCACCGAGTATATCACTTACACCGACGAGCTTGTGAATCAGACGACCGGCGTTGTAGGTATCGCGCTTGCCGATCAGCACCGCCAACTTTAGCCGGGTCTCTTCGATCTCGGCTGAAAATTTCTTTAGTGAGCGCATTAGCAGTGTGCCACCGTCAATTTCGCGCAGATACGCCAATCCATCAGGGTCGAAGTCCTCCGTTGTAGCCGACGCGGGCACGAGTGCAGTGAACGCAGGCGCGAGCGGCGCAAGGCCCCGCGTCACGGCTGCAAGTTGCTGAAGGTCGAGCGGCTTGCGAAGGCAAGCGTCAAAAGCAAGATCGCTCAGCATCATTGCGATCTCGGGGGATTGGTGCGCGGTAACAGCGATAATCCACGCCTGAGCGGAAGGTCCACCACCGCGACGGATGCGGTCAGCTGCCATGTCCCCATCTAGCCGTGGCATTTTCAGGTCCATCAGGATCATGTCGAACTCCTCGGCCTCTGCAAGCGTAACTGCAATTTCACCGTCTGCTGCCTCAGTCGGGAGCATGCCGATGCGGGTTAGTTTCGCACAAGTTAATTGCCGGATCATTTCATGATCCTCGGCGACCAGTACCCTGAGTCCGGCCAAAATAGCTGCGGGGTCGTTTTGCCAATGATCGGAGGGAAGCACCTTGTTGTCCGCCTCGGGCAGCGTTACCTTCAGCCAGAAACGTGAGCCCTTGCCAAGCGTGCTTTCTACGCCGACCTCGCCATCCATTGCACTCGCCAGCCTGCGGCATATGGCGAGACCCAAACCTGTACCATCCAGAGTTGTTCCATCTCGCTCAAGCATGCCAAAATCGCGAAACAGCCGCGGAATGTCTCCGGAGGCGATGCCGCAGCCGTTGTCCGTGACAGAAAATGTTACCGTCAAGCCTTTGGGGCCAGTAACGCCTGGAGTTGCCGACAACAGTACGCTACCGCTTCGCGTTGCCTTCACTGCGTTGGTGGCGAAGTTTAACATAACCCTTTGCAATGACATCACATCGCCTAGCAGCATAGGCATTGGGTCGATATGTACTCCGACCTCTGTCTCGTTACGATCTGCCGCTGGGCGGACAAGATCGACCACCTGCGTGAGCAATACTTTCGGGGTAAAGGGCTCCGGCCGCAACACCGCCTCGCCCGAGCTCAGTCGGGCCAACTCCAATACATCGTCGATCAGGCGCAGCATCCCATGACCAGCCTCATTGAGGCGGTGAAACATCAAATCCAGATCTTCATTTCGCATGCCTTTGTGAAACAAATCCAGCGTGCTCAGAAGCGCAATCAATGGTGTACGCAGATCATGAGCTAGCACTGCCATCAATCGGGATTTCCGGGCATCCGCAGCGCGCACCTCCGTCATCAGCGTCGCCTGATTGGAGGCTTCGGTAATCAGAATTGCGCGCTGATCTTCGGCATGAGCAAGGGTGGTGACGTCAACAAAGGTGACCACGACCCCGGTGACCATCCCCTCGTCAAAATACGGGGCCGATCGCACCAAATAATGACTTAGATCCCCATTTGAGGGCATCCGATGCTCGACCGGATTACCCGTTTCGAAAACTTCACGGATGTCCTGTTTCAGCATGGGATATCTGAGCGCGATGGCCAGTTCTGTCAGTGGGCGGCCGATGTCAGAGCTGCGAAGATTGAAGAACGTCGATGCCGCCGGAATAAAGTTGTGGATCGTCATGTCTCTGTCCAGAAAAATACTGGAAACACCTGTCGCATCGTACAAGTTGCGCAAATCTGTATTCGCCCTGTCGAGTTCTTTAACCCTGTCGTTCAACTCTGCATTGACGCTGTTTAGTTCTTCGATCAATGACTGTAATTCTTCCTTCGAGGCTTGTAATTCCTCGTTTGCTGACTGCGCCTCCTCGTTGAGTGAAACCAGTTCCTCATTCGCATTATTCAGTTCTTCCAGCGTGGTTTCGTACTTTTCGATTGTCACGCACAAACGCTCATGCATTTCGCGCAATTCGTGTTTAGAGGCCTCCGCATCTGGTTGCCCGGCTTCGGTGTGGCTGACCTCTGCCTTGCCTCTTCGCAGCTCGTCAACAGGGTGGAAGACGATTAGAAACATCGGCTCACCCCCCTCACTATTGTTTAGTGGCTCTACCGTCATGTAAACGTTCAACGTGGCTTCGCCATCTGACATAATCGAATGTCGACGCGCAGGTCTGTTGTTTTCCAGCGACTCACGCAGCGCAGATCGCAAATCCTGCCGTAATTCACGCCGCACGATCTCATACAACTGTTTGCTGGGGGCACCGTGCGGTGTGTCGAAATACGGCCGGGTCCGCGCCGAGAAAAAGACTATGTCACCTTCACTGTGGACCACGACATGCGCGGGGCTGTGGCGTTCCATGATCTGACGTTCGGCCCTCTGACGTACCCGGTGACTGGTCATGCGCTGCGGCAGGTCATTTTTTTCAAAGTGCGATCTTGCAGCCTGCATCTCTTCCAGGGGGATAGGCATGCGGATGCGTCTGTCGCCGAGGTCGAGACTCTGAAAAATCCGATGCTTCTTGTCGATCGCTGAAAACAGATTCTCATATTGACCCAGACGCTCTGAACTGCCGAGAAACAGGAACCCGCCCGGCTTTAGTGCATAGTGAATTGTCGAAATTACGCGCTGTTGTAGTTCTGATCCAAGATAGATCAGAAGATTTCGGCATGACACTAGATCAATATTGGAAAACGGAGGATCGCTGATCAGGCTATGGGCCGAAAAGATACACATCTCGCGGATTTCGGGCAAAAGAACGTAGCTGGCTCCATCTCTCCGGAAGAAGCGCGCTTTGCGTTCATCTGATACGTTCTTGAGTAAAGGGCCCGGATAGCGCGCAGCCCGGGCCACGGTGAGCGCAGGCGCATCAATGTCGGTTGCGAAAATCTGAGGCGTTAGGTGGGAGGACAGCTTGTCCATCTGTTCGCGGATCAGGATGGCCAGCGAATAGACCTCTTCACCAGTGGCACAGCCAGGTACCCAAACCCGTAAGGTATCATTCGCGCCGCGATTAGTAAGAAGGGATGGTATGACATGCAAGTTCAAGGCGTTGAAGGCGTCTGCATCCCGAAAGAAATCGGTGACGCTGATGAGCAGATCGCGAAATAGCTCCATCACCTCGCTTGGGTCCTTGCGCAGCCGCTCAAGATAGGCACCAGTGGTCGTGGTCTGGGTGACCTGCATCCGCCTGGCAACCCGCCGGAAGAATGTTTTGCTTCTATAACCTGCAAAATCTCGACCCGAGTGATCGCGCAACAATTGTGAAATCTCGTCTTGCATGCGTCTTTGTTCTGTCTCCGAAGTTGTCGGTTCTTCGTGCAGCAGTTGAACGCTAAGCGCCGCCGCCTTTTGCACTTTAAGCAGCGTCGAGGGCATCTCTTCAGCAGACAGAGCAAAATCAACCGCCCCGCTCGCAATCGCGCTTTCTGGCATTTCCGGGTTGTCAGGCCCGGTTCCATTCGCAACTTGGGCAAATGTGATGCCGCCATATTTCTTGATCACCCGCAACCCAAGCGTACCGTCGCCATCCCCCCCGGACAGGACGATTCCGACGGCCCGCTCTTGCTGGTCAATGGCCAGCGCGCTGAAGAACACATCGATCGGTTTGCGTTCGCGGTGCGCGGGGTCAACTTCAAGCAGTCGAAAAATCCCATCTCTGATCGACAATACAACATTTTCGGGCATGACATGCACAATCCCAGCGCGGACTGGGTCACCATCCTTTATCACCTCGACAGGGAGCGTCGTGTAGCGGCGCATCACATCATGTAGCCTGCTTTCACGGTCCGGGCTGAGATGAGTTACGATAACAAAGGCCAGATCAGGGTCATCTGGAATTTTGCTGAAAAAAGCCTGTAAAGCATGTATACCCCCAGCGGACGCGCCAAGGCCGACAACGAGTGTGGTTTGCTGCTTCATCCGTCAACTCGCATGCAGAGTATCGTACAGTTTTTATGGAGGCTCACGCTTCTCAAGTCAAACAGTACGGAGACCGGGTAAAAACCTGCGAGCGTGGCAAACGCTCCCGTCTGCGCTAGAGAAGATTCAGGCATACTTGGTTGTTGTTTCAAAACATGGCATGCAAGATCTTCTATTGCAGGCACATCCACCTAGGGCCGGTGTGCGCTTGAGGGAGCCCAAATCGCCAGGGGGCTGATTTAATGTTTTCAGATGGGAGGTCGCTTTGACCCGAATGTCGTTGAACGACATGTAGCGGGCAATAATCGCCCCAAATTGCCTTGGCTGGGAATGTAATACCTGCAGGACTGGTCCTGACTTTTTCTGTATCTCGACTTCATTATTCTATCCCTGTCAGCGATCTTGGCCGAGGTTGCTGACGGGGTTGTGTTTGGCCTTAGAGGCTTGTGGCGTTGACTAAGTTTGCTGGCGTGTCATCACCATCTCTCCTCATCGTAGCAAACATTGATCACAGGGAACGTTAAACAGAAGGGCGAGAGGGGAATGTCAGTAATCGTGTTGGTTTTCCTTCGGCACGACAAAAACAGCCGATATTAGCTCTCCTGTCTCGTGGGAGAAGCCATATGCAAAAACCTGCGCCCGCACAGTTGCTAGCCGATTTACTGAAGACTTTCGCTAATCTTCCGCCGACACAAATCGTAAAGGTGGAGGTCGAACGCGCCACCGCGCGCCGACGAGCAGAAACCGTGGTTGAAATCGACGCCATGGGTCAAGGGAGTGCCTGCCCACGGTTCCCACCTTTGCAAGTACCGCGTTCCGCGTATTCCTGCCGATTGATGTTGCGATGATGTTCAAAGCGTCAAGCCAATTGTTTTTTTGCGAAGGCGCTCAGTGAGCGGACCAAGGTTTTACCTTCGGCATCACCGCCGTCACCTGCACCTCCCTAAGCATCGCGCCTGCCACCAATCCATCCCGCACCCAATCCAGCGCCGCCCACCAATCGTCATAGCCACGCCGGGCGGATGCGATCTGCTCGGGATGGGGGAGCCAGATGACGGGACACGCTAGCACCTCTACCATTCGCCACTTTCCGCGAACCAGCACGCGTTCTGTCCCAATCACCTCGGTGACGGCCCGGACCCCGTGCTGGTTCTCGCGGGTCTCCCGCGGCACACAACGCGGCACGGCACCTGGCATCCAATCGGGGGTCATTCCGGCGCGAGCCAGCTCTGCCACGCGCAGGGCCATGCGGATCCCGCCATGACTGTCGGGCATCCCGGCCACGGTGGCTGCGATGACTTCGGCGTCCTCGTGGACATAGCCGCCCATCTTGTGCTGCCCGCCATCGACCTTGCAGCCCAGGGCGGCGCGTTGCATCAGGACGTATTCCAGCCCGAAGCCGCGACTTTCCTGACCGTCGTCCTGTCGCGGCGGCAGCTCAAGCTGGGCTTTCTCGACCCGGAAGGCCCATTCGAGGGCCGCCTGCACGCCCAGCGCGCGTTTGGTCTTGCCGCCTGCGCCGGGCTTCGCCCGCATGCCGGGCAGTCTGCGATCAAACTGGCTCATAGCACACCCCGCAGACGCAGCTGTTCCGGCGTGACCAGTTTGCGTGCCAGCATCAATCCGCACATGGCGCTGCTGACGGCATTGGCGGGCAGGAAGGCGTCGGAATTGACCATCCCGGCGTAGAACGCCGCCAGTTGGTCATCACTGGGACGGGGAGCTGCATCGCGCTTGCGCTGTCGCTTGGCTGTTCGGCCGCTGGCTGTGGTTTGGTTTGTCGCTTCGGCGTCACGCCGTGCCGCGCGTTCCATCGCCCGATCAAGCGCCTTGGGCCCATCGGGCGGGGCAGGGTGCGTATCACGGGTCTTTCGAGCAACCTCGATGATCTGATCCTCGGACATGCCCAGATCATCGATCCAGCGCTGCACATGCAGCCGAGCCGGCCAGCCCTGCCACCAGGCGGGCAATGCCCCGTCGGCATCGATGCCCAGCGCTTGCAGCAGCTCGCCAAAGAAATCATCAAAACCGGTTTCGCGCCCTCGCGCGTCCTCCTCCTCCTTTACTGGTTCCCTTAAAGGTTCTCTTACAAGGTTAGTGTCCGGATTTCGGACACGGCTTTGGCCATTTTCCGGACACGGGTCGGGGTCAAAATCGGACACGGGTCGCTCTGCAATCCCGTGTCCAGTTTCCGGACATGGATCGGGCTGATTGGCTGACTCCACGCAAGAACTCGGATCCTCCGACGCCATGCCATCCAATGGCAATGCGCCGTGTCCGGTTTCCGGACACGGGTTCGGATCATGCGGGGTAAAGCCGGGCTCGAAGCCCAAGATATAGCGTGTGGGCATCTGCCGTTTGGTCATGGGGTGAATGCGCGGCACACGGCGCAACAATCCGGCCGCTTCCAGCTGACCAAGATGGTCATTCAAGGTCGAGCGACTGATCTCGCAATCATGCGCCAGCCGCTCTTGCGACGGGAAACAGCCGTAATCGGGATTGAAGCGATCACACAGATGCCAGAGCACGATCTTGGTGGTGGGCTTGAGCCCGCGGCGCTGGATTGCCCAGTTGGTGGCGGCGTGGCTCATGGCACGACCCTCCGCAAGTCTACGCCTGTATCGCACCGGGCACGGGGCGTGTCGGTCTGCACGACACGCGTGGTAAATCCGTGATCGGCCAGAGCGCCAAGCGCATCGTCGAGGCTGCGCACCAGCGCCCAGCCAAAGCCCAGCGCCAGCACCGCATCGCGAAACCTCTCCTGTGCGGGGCTGAGCCGTCCCTTGGCACTCTTCAGCTCCAGAAACAGCACACGCCCACCGCAGAGCACAATCAGATCGGCAAAGCCCGCATGCACGCCCATGCCAACCAGGATCGCCTGGCGCTTGGCACCGCGCGGGCCTGGCTCGGTGACCTCGTTGGCGCAGTGATGAATGATGGCCGTCTTCGGCAGGGCGAAGCGCAGCGCGGTGACTACGGCGCGCTGCAGATCCGCTTCGGGTGTGCCGCGCCGCTTCATGGCTCCACCTCCGGGTTCTGCCGGCGTTGATTGCCGCGCCCAGGGGTCTTGGCCTCCAGCACCACCAGAAGAATGCGGGCATCCTCGCGTTCCTCGGGCGTCTCGCCATGGCGCGCCAGCACATCACAGGCAATCCGGATCAGGTGATCGGAATGGTGGATGACGTCGGCCATGACGATGCGGGCCTCGCGCCGCCGCTCGTCAATCCAGTCCGCGCGCGCCTCATCACGTTCAGCGCGCTGGTTCCGTTTGCGGAAGGGCAGGGGGATGCTCATCGGTACGCCCCCACACGCCGAGGGTTCGGCATCTCCTGCTGCGTCAGCCAGTCTTGAACCGCATCGCGCCGGTAATAAACCTTGCGCCCGGCGCGCAC
>NZ_JBGQOJ010000044.1:0-9310 GCF_052119585.1 Pseudogemmobacter sp. W21_MBD1_M6
GCCGCACCGTTTTGTTCAATGGTTGTGAATTCGGTAACGCCTGTTGTCTTGAACTGGCCCAACTTCTCCAGATTGCTCTGCGCATTCGCCGCTATCGGCGCCATCACAGCACAAAGAGCGAGTGCCGATACGTAGGTCTTCATCCGTCGCATTCTCGATTTCCTCCCAAAATACCGAAATTGGTAAGGCAATCTAACCAGTAGGTGAAGATTCGCGCAATACAAAACAGGATACGGAGTTCGGTATGCGAAAATGATTGAAATAACTGCCGTCAGCCCACATCTGGTGCCGAATTTATTTCATTCTCGGTCCGTTTTGGCCTAGGCGTTCCCGAAGCCAATCAAGGCGCCACCAACATCTGTGAACATTCAAGTGCAAAAACTCGAACGTAACATTGATCTCGTCGAAAGCGTGAAGGACGCCATTTTCGACGCCATTCTCACGGGTAAGCTGGTGCCAGGGGAAAAGTTGTCGCAGGATATGCTGGCGGAACAACTGGGCGTTTCACGCCAACCGATCGGGCAGGCGCTTCGGATATTGCTTGAGCACGGGATCGTATGTCCTTTGGACAAGAAAAGCCTGACTGTCGCCGCCATCGAACATGACAACTTGATGCAGTTAATAGATATCCGCTGCGAGCTGGATTGTTTTGCTGCGCGTCTGGCCGCGGGCAAGGCGAAAGCGGGTGCATTTGATGATGCCGATCTCGCAACGCTCAACGCGCTTCGGCAGCTGAAAGCCAAGTATGGCAGTGACGTCAGTCAGGTGGCGTTTGACGATGCAGTGTTGGACGATATCGAGTTTCACCGCCTGATCAGAAAGCTGTCCGGAAACGACTATATTCAAGCCATTTTGGCCCCACATCTTTTGCACCACCATCGACTTATGTATATCATGAGCAACAATCGCCGCCCGGTCATCTGGGCAGAACACAACCTGATCTTCGAGGCGATCGAGGCCGGTGATGTGGCTGAGGCGCAAGCGCTTGTCCGGCACCATATCGTTGATGCGGCCGAGGTCCTTCGTTCAAGATTGACACCCTAGCTGACGTTCAGGGTCAAAGCCTGTATGAGAGAGTTGCCAAGAGGTTCACTGTTTATAGATAGCCCCGCACATAAATTAATGCAGTCAGGCTCTCGTGGAGGTGTGGCCTATGGGCCTGAGATTGGTATTTCGGGCAGTCTAGCCCTCAATAAGCCTGTTGCCAGAACCCGGACATAACACAGTCCGACCTAACATTACTCAACCTATAGGTGCGTAATCTGTCAACTTGGTGTTAATTTTGCTAACATTCAGGCAGCAATTTTGGCACAAAATCAGTAAGCTAGGTAACATTTACCGCCCTATTTTAAGCTAAATACCTATTAAGTAGCCCGGAACGTAACACGATGTTTACGTTTGGTTGACAGAAAGCAGCGGAAATGGCGTTTTTGACGGAAAGCTGACCGGCTCGCGCAAGATGAAGGAACGAAAGCCCCTCAAATCAGAACTTGCCCCGGATGAGTTCGGGCCGTTTCACGCCTTTTCGCGCGATTGCTCGAAATAGGTATTTTTGAGACGGTAGCGCCTCCAATACCACCGCCTGCAAAGCCTCTCAGGGGCTTCGTTTGTGCACTGGAATGCATTCGAGCAAGTCTGAGCGCTACGGACGCTGCCAGTGCGCGCCCTGGTGAGCCTCAGGCGCATCCGCAGTGCATCTTGATATGAGTAGGGATCGAGACTGCTGAATCGGCAGCCTGATCTCCGGTTCCATGATGAAATCCGTAAAGCTGCGCCGGATGGCTCTATGATCGTTGGAACCGTGAAAAGGTGAGAAGGAGGCTGGCAACCGCGCCACAGACCTGAACGGGCGAGCTATGGAAACGCACCAACCTCCGGCCATGCCCACCATTTGTCGCCGCCGGACTCTTGGCACGTCGAGGCGCCTGACGCACTGCGCATAGGACCCGACCCGTTCAATGCAGCGGTGCACGTTCCAGCATATTGTCCGTATCGAGTTTCAGCGCTGATCGCCAAAGTGGCGTCTTGAAGCACATGCGCACAGTCCGCCCCGCGTCTTTGGTGTCATGCACCGAGATCAAACCCGACCATTCCAAGGGCATCAGGACGTAATGCGAAAAGGCCGCCATTTCGCGCCAGCCCCCGTTGTCCCAGTCCGGACCTTCGCCATAGAATACACCATATAATGCGCGCTCGGATGCACCGTTTTCGGCTTCGATATTTATCACGTTGAGCCAGGTATCCCATGCACCGAACGGGCGCGCGTCGAACCGTCCGTATGAGGCGTGATCGACGTCCAGAACATAAAACGAGATCAGTTCACGGTAGAGGGCGCCAGCGGACTGCGATAGCTCTCTGCCCTTGTTGGTTAATCTGAACTCGCCCTTGTAATGGCGGCCGAGCTTGAGGCTGATCAGCAGGAAATGCAGCAGCTCCAGCGGTTGGAAGTCATACTCGTTGAGGACTTTGTGGTATCGGAACAGGTCTTCATAACTTCTGCCGGGCCAGTCGAAATGCTCGGCCGCCCAATGAACGAAAGTCCGCTTGAAGGCCTTGGTCTTAGTCAGCTTGATCGGCCCTTCTTCGGCCACATAACTCAAAGTCAGCCGTGCCGCCCGCAACAGCGGCGAATAGACCAGATCAGGGTGGTCATCTGGAAGTTGGCGGAATTCGATCATGGAAGATTTCAGTATGCACTCATTTCGGTCATCCTTGCGCCGCCCATACGTAAACCACATATCCGGCCAGCACGGCCAAACCAATTCCACGTCCGATGACCGCGCGTGTCAAGAGCAACCCGGTCAGGGCAAGCGAAATCGCAATCATGATCGGCAGATCGAAGGTCAGGAACCTCTCGGCGACAGGGACCGGCTTGATCAACGCTGTCACGCCAAGGATGCCGAGAACGTTGAAGATGTTCGACCCAATAATGTTGCCGATTGCAATCTCTGAATGCCGTCGAAAGGCGGCGATCACAGAAGTGGCGAGTTCGGGCAGGGATGTGCCCACTGCCACGACTGTCAGGCCGATGAAGGCTTCGGAGACACCGAAGCCCCGCGCGATAGAGACAGCACCGTCCACCAGAAAACGTGCGCCGAACATCAGCGCGACCAATCCGGCGGCGATCCAGAGGCCAGATACGAGCATCGAGGCAGTGGCGGGCATGTCGGGGTCATCCACGGCGGCCTCGCCCGGCTGGAGATAGGCCCAAGTCAGATAGATCGCGAGTGCAAACACCAACAGGAGCCCCGAAAGTCGCCCTATTTCACCCATCGCGAAGATCGGAACCAATGCAAACGCAGCCGCGACCATAACAGCCGTATCCCGGCGAAGGGTCGCACCCGACACGCGGATCGGCCAGACGAGACAGGTAAGTCCGACAATCAGGAGGATGTTGGCGATATTCGATCCGACGATATTCCCAACGGCAATGTCCGGCACGCCGCGCCAAGCCGCTTCGACCGAGACCAGAAGCTCGGGCGTGGATGTCCCGAACCCCACGACCGTCAGGCCGATCAGCAGGGGCGGGATTGCCATGCGCCGGGCGATCCCAACGCTGCCCCGCACTAGCGCTTCACCACCAAAGAACAGACCGATCAGTCCGGCGACAACGTAGATGTAATCCACCAAATGGCCCTCTCGGGCAGTTGATCTACCCCACCGGCAGATAGTGATTACCATGGGGTGGCAACAAGGTGTCACTTGTCGGATTAATCAGAAAAAGCGCAAAGAAATCAGTATTAACCGATTTGCAATCAGCGGGTCTTAGCTCGCCCGTGCCCGCCATGGAGGCCTGATCTGGGCGACCTTCTTCCCATTGCCCCAAAATGTCTTGGCTTGGACAAGAACCCACATTGTCAGAGTCCTGACCTTCGCCATAGAATGCACCATATGCTTATTCCCGCCAACTTGGCGCGAGACTCCCATTAATCCTAACGCCCATTTTCAATGAGGTTGCGGTAAGAGGCCGCGCAATATAGCGTCGCGCGCCCATGGAATGCCATGTCAGTCGGTCGCGACCGACAGTCCGAGGTGGTTGGCTGCAAACCTGAGTTCTTCGATCAGCATGTCGTGCCCGGACGCCGCGGTTTCGGTATTGCGGGCCAACAGGGCGATATCACGATTTGCGTTCTCCAGACCAAGGGGACGTATCGCGACCTCGGTTCTGAATGCCGCCTGACGCTTGGCGAAAAGTTCGGGCAGGATTGCGACGCCGGTCCCCGATGCGGCCATCAACAGGATGGAATCAAGACTTGTGCCCTCATACTCGTCCGAAACGATGCCGCCACATTTTGAAGCCAGCGCATAGGTGATACGCGATAGCCGATGACTGGGATCAAGGGTCAGAAACTGACGACCATGAAGGTCAAGGGCAGTTACGGCACCTTCTGCGTTGGCCAGCGGATCGTCTGTCGCAACCGCAATCCACAGTGTTTCGTTGAAAAGGCGGGTCTGGACTGTGTTCGGGTGATCCTCGGGCGTCGAAATGATCAGATCAAGTCGCCCTGCTTTAAGGCCTTGTTCAAGATCACGCGTGTTTTCCTCACGCACGATAACGCGCAGGTCCGGTTGCCGCTGGTGGATGTTCTTGACCGCTTGCGGCAGAAGATATGGACCGATTGAGGGGAGGACGCCGAGCCGGAGTCTGCCTGCGAAGGCGAGATCCGACATCATGGAACGGCGCAGATCCTCGACCTCTCGCAAGATTTTTTGTGCACGGCGAATGAGGTCTTCACCCTTCCCGGTTGCCTGCACGCCTTTGCGGCTGCGTTCGAAAATACGGATGCCGAGGTCCTGCTCGACGGACGCGATTTGTGCCGACAAGCTGGGTTGACTGACGTTCAATACCTCAGATGCAAGCCCAAAACGGCCAAGGCGATGAACGGTCACGATATATTCAAGCTGTCGGAGTGTTGGTCGCATTACATAGCCTAAAACTATTCAATCTGTAGAAACATACTATTGGAGCTATGGAATTCCACAAGGCATCTCGTGCTGAACTGTAGTGCGGAGTCACCCATGTCCAACATTCTGGAAACCCTCTCGGGCACGCTTCTGGTGCCGACCATCCTGTTTTTCGCCCTCGGCCTTTTTGCTGCCTTTGTCCGCAGCGATTTATCCATTCCCGCAGGCGCCGCAAAGTTCATGTCGCTCTATCTACTTTTGGCCATAGGGTTCAAAGGTGGCAGCAATCTTTCTGCCCACGGTGTCACGCCGGATCTGTTCGTCACAATGTTGGTGGGGGTCGTGCTGTCATTTTCGATGCCGTTCGTGGCCTTTGCCTTGCTTCGGAACATGACGCGGCTGGATACTGTCAATGCCGCAGCAGTTGCCGCTCACTATGGATCAATTTCGATCGTGACATTCGTCACAGCGATAAGTCTGCTGGAACTGGCGGGGACATCCTATGACGGTTTCATGGTCGCCGTCGCCGCCACAATGGAAGTGCCGGCGATCCTGTCGGGGCTGTGGCTGGCGCATCGGTCGGGCATCCGGCCTGCGGCCCAAGGGCACCTCTGGCGCGACCTTTTGGCCAATGGGTCGATCGTGCTGCTGACAGGTGCTTTTGTCATTGGCGCGCTGACAGGCGGTCAGGGTATGGAAATGATCGCCCCATTCATTGTGACACCATTTACCGGAATCCTGTGCCTGTTTCTGCTCGACATGGGGCTTACGGCAGGGCGTAGCATTCTTCAAAACCGGCACATGATATCGCCCGGCCTCTTCGGGTTCGGTGTGGTCATGCCCTTGGTTGGCGCAGGTGCGGCATGGTGTCTTGGCGCGATGATAGGACTGGCGGACGGAAGCCTGTTTCTGTTGATGACGTTGTCGGCTTCGGCCTCTTATATTGCAGTCCCTGCAGCGATGAAGATCGCCCTACCGCAGGCAGAACCCGGTATCTACGTGACCTTGTCTCTCGGGATTACGTTTCCGTTCAACATCGCCATCGGCCTCCCGCTCTACCTCTGGCTGGCAAATTGGTGAGAGGGCGACCGCTCGAAATTTCGGACCGTCGGATCACACCTTTGGGCTGCATGGCTGTTTCGAAAGGGCAGAGGTTCGCCCGTCGTTGCTGTTATGGCTGAACTGGGGGTGGTGATTTGCGGCGGGGCTGGCACCTGACCGGGCGGCCGCCACGCGCAGATTTCATCTGGCTTGGCGCGCTGGTGGGCTGTGCAGGTGCCCGCACGATGGGGTTCGAGGACGACCACGGATCCTCCTTATTGCCTTGGCGGCGAGGAATGGCTCGATCGGTCTATTCAGGGACTGACGGTGAAGCACATCCTGAAAGGCACATAGTCTTGACCAGAGGTAACGGATTTCCGTTTCAACATGTGGAAAGCCGTCTCTCTCTGCCAGCGAGGAATGGCTGAGCAGGTGCGGCTAGGGACTGACGGAGAAACATAACCTCTCTCATGATGGCGAGTAGTTCTGCTGCGCTGGTGCCGCGCAATTTTTCACTGTGCGAAGATAAATCCTATTGACGTGACTGTGATCGTGACATAGACATGTCCTTATCAACAAGGAGAGTGACAAATGGCTATGACCGATGCGCAGAGAAAGAAAGCTGAAAGACAACGAAAGGAAGGCGAACTCAGAATACTGCCGGATTCATCTTACCGCTTTCTGGCGGAGCCATTTGTGGAATGGCTGGAACGGACGGAGGGGCATGGTGACTGGGATTCTGCCCTCTATCACTTCGATGCTGCGGCAATGCCCCATCCCGAATTTGACGGAGATAAGGGGCCAGTTTCAATTGATGGCGAGGTCGAGCGCACAAGAGACGAAACCTATGATCCTTATGCTGGCTATGAGCGGTCTATCGGTCGGGCTGAATCAATATTGGATCATCTTCTCGCTGCAGCCAGCAACATGGCGATTGTTGTTAACGCCTATAAGCGGGAAGAGTTTGGCAAAAGGTTAAAGGAACTCGAAAGCGCTGACCTTTCGGATCCGGCATCAAAGAAGAAGGCATTCGAGGACGTCGTTCGACTCCAGAAGATGATGGAGCGCCTTGAGAAGATGACGACCATAAGGCTCCACGAGTGGAAACTTAAAGGGTATTGAGGCTCTGCCAAGAACCCATCGGGCGGTATGGGCCGCCCGAGGGTAATCCAAAGTGGGCAGCTCGGTCGCGCCAATCTCTGCCTGACGGTTTCAGGTGGCGGCGTCGCGAAACAAGACTAGAAAACCAGACCGGCATTTGAAGGGGAGATGCCAACTGGGGCTACTTTGGTAGTTCCCAGGCCCTGATCTATTGCCGTTTTAATCCAGCATAGTTGGAAAACAACAACGGACCTGCGTGGTCCGAAAGGAGAACTCATGTCTTATTCAAATTCCGGGCAAGTGGATCGTTCGGACGCTGTTCTTCCAGGACCAAGGGACAGAACCTGGCATGTCGTGCGCCGCGGTCCATCCCAGACCGCCCCAGAGTTTACACTGTGAAGCGGACGATCTTGGACGGCTCTCTCAATCGTGTCGGACCACTCGGACCAGACGCCCCTATCGAGATGGACGGTCCGAGTGGTCCGAGTGGTCCGACCGTTTAAACGGTAGGGTATCCGATAGGCAGTGCGTCCGAGCCTGACTGAAATTGCCACGCAAGGATGCCGTCTTGGGCACCCCTCAGAAAAAACCGATATCCGGAAGGTGAGGAATGGCTTGTAGTGGCTTGCCAGGGACTGACCGGTAAACTGAACCGACTTGTTTGGTGGATATCCACCCAAGTCATCGATTTTCTTAATAGACAACCAAACGCGGCGAGACCTGGCAGCATCCTTTGCCAGATCGTCCCCCTGTATCTATGCACGAAAGGCAAGATCATGAAAAACAACCCAGTAGCCAATCTCTGGAGAGCCAAATCAAGCGGCGCACCGGTCCTGCTTCATTATCATAATGAGCCATCAGACAAGAAGCAGGCGCGGTTTCTGGGCCGGGAAAAGCTGGTGCCGGACATTGCGTTGGAAGACTTCACATGTCGGGCCGTCATCGACTGAATCGATCTGCATGTTTGGCAGTGGCATTTTTACAACGAATAATGGATCTAAGGGATCCGAATGGAGAAGCTATGACTGATGAAATGGAAATGCGAAGAGAGTTACTAACTGCACTTGTAGAGGCCGGAAAGTTCATTCCGCGGAAATACCTTTCTCTCGAGGGAGACCTAATGGTCACGAAATGGCCTGCATATCGGTTTCTGAACCCGAGGCGGGCAACAGCGATTTTTGCGGACGACTACATTACTGCTTATAAGAATTGTGTGCGCGCTGAAATCGATAAAAATAGGGCTGAAACCATACAGCCACTAATTAAATCAGATTTTAATTCAAACAATTCCGGTTACACGAACATCTGGATGGCAAGGCAGCATGCCGATGAACTTGGAATGCCTTATCCCAGATATCTTGAGTTTTGCTTCCACTTCTATCTGAGACGGCAGCGTAAGCAGCTTCCGCAACCTAACCAGCTCCGCCCCAACCGGGATAGAAATCCGGATATGGCTAAGGCTTTCTATGCCGAGCTGGAAAAGTTCTGGGATGATGATCGGAAAAAGATCGAGTTTGCTAACCTTACTCCAATGCCGCAGTATTGCACCGATTATTATGCTGAGTTGCCAGCACAGAAGATATTTCAGGACCAGCTTTTGCAGGGTTTTAGGTTAAATCCCGGAAACTTGAACATCTTTATTGGCATTCGCGTATTGGGGCTGCGTCAGTTGACGGAAGATTCGTGTTCAGCTCTGGCCCCGCCAGACATTTTTGAGCGCACCTTGGACATTGCTAAATCTGAGATGCATTCTGGCTCTTATACCGCGGAAAGTTACGTATCCCCTTCGCAATCAGAGCTTTTTCAGGCTTGCTTTGGGGTTCCGGGCATTGAAGCTGACAAGGCATTGGTATGCGAAGCATGTCCGCAGCGTGCACCCTGTCAGAAATTGCGAGAACTGGTTGCCCGTCAGCTGAAGGCCGAAACGGGAAGCGCTGACCCTTTGCGGTTAAAGGCATTAGAGAAGCAGCGTCACTACACCCAGAAATCACGCGATAAGACTAAAGCCCTAGCTCTCACCGGGGTGCCTTAGTGAATACGCCTATCGGCTCGCAGGGTGCACGGCACCTTTTTTGGTTGACCGGAAGCTTTGTAAGCCGATGGGCGTGGCTACACTCCGGAGGTGAGAACCTGTAAGGTTTCCCGGGAAAATTATGTAAGGTCTCCCTAAGTTATCTGTATATTATTTAAGGGCACCTCTAAAAATTGCGCCTGATCTGACGGCGGTGTAGACATTGGGCCAGTGTGAGATGGAGGCTGGTTG
>NZ_JBGQOJ010000045.1:0-8450 GCF_052119585.1 Pseudogemmobacter sp. W21_MBD1_M6
CCAATCGCGAGCACGTCACCGTCACGATTGACGATGAACACATGAGTATGCGGCGCGGAACGTTTGGCCTGCCGAAGACAGTGATGAACCCGCGACCCTGACCTATGGCGACAAGGCTCCTTTCGACCCGGCCCCGCTGACGAGTTTCTTCGATCAAGCCGCGCTGGCAGCGATGCAGGAAGGCAATCGGGATCATGCCAATGAGATCAGCCAGTCCGGTAAGGCGATGGTGGCCGACATGAAGGCGGCGGGCACACCGGCAGACCTCATGAAGTCCGCGCTGCACGCCTACCATGAAAGCGCCTCGGAAGGGCTATCCGAGGATCAGCGCGTCGAAGTTGCTCAGGCGACTATGGCCAAACTCCAAGCCGAATATGGTCCGGCATTCGAGCGCGATCTGGGCGCGGCGCGCGCGCTGATTGATGATCTGGAAAAGGTGACGCCCGGTTTGAAAGCCTCGCTCGAAGCGACAGGGGCCGGGAACAGCAAGAAGCTGATCCAGGCTGCAATAAAAGAGGCCAAGCGGCGCGGATATGGACGCCGCTGAAAGTGTTGCGATCAGTGTTGTGGTGTTGTGATTTTATTCATACTTTTCAATGACTTAAATGTTTACGCATCTGCAAGCGTGCGCTATTCTGAACCGTAGTGAAACCCTGGGAGAGCGAACCATGACCTGCAACATCATCACCTTTGAAATCGACGCCTGGAACCTGCAAGCCGAGATGGAAGACCTCGCCGCACTGATCGGCGCGCTGCCGGGCGAAACATCCGTGGCTCAGGCCAAGGCGGCTGAGACGATCCTGCTGGCCGGTAAACTGGCAGATGCACTGGCCGATGCGATAGAGGCTGGCGGGTGATCCCCTGCCCTATGTGCGGCGGCGCGGTGCCTGTCGCGCTGGATAACCTGATCCAGCTACACAAAGTCACCGGACAGGCTGAGGCAATCTTGCGGGCGTTCTGGGAGGGGCAAGGCCGAACGCTCAGCACTGAACGCCTGTTTGATGCAATGTATGCCGACGATCCTGACGGTGGGCATGGACAGACCAGCATGCACGCCCAGCTGCGCGCGGCTGTTCAAGAGCTGAACATATTGCTGGCCGGTAGGATCAGTATAGGTCAGCCTCAGCCACGGCGCGGCAGATGGCGGCTGCGGATCACGCTCTGAGCGGTTCGGTCAGACCTTATTGGGCGGATACATAAGCTGACCCAGCACCTTCACGCCCTCGCGCTCCTGATCTGGCTCAGGATACCAGCCCAATCCCGCGATCCGGTTTCGGGGTTTGCATCGGCTTTGCCCGGTGCGTGACCAAGATGGGATTTTTCATCCGTCATGGGCTGTCGCTCCTTCTGTGTGGGTGTTTCGGCAGATCGGCAGAATCGGATCGGCGATTTTCTGCACACTGTTGAACCTGTGTTGAACCAAGAGGCGCCGGAAAATTCACCGCCGGTTCATCACTGCGCAGCATATTGATTTTATTGAGAGAATTGGTGCACCCAGCACGATTCGAACGTGCGACCTCTGCCTTCGGAGGGCAGCGCTCTATCCAGCTGAGCTATGGGTGCCTTGGCAGCGATATAGGATAAACGCCCGCGCCCCGCAACGTGAAATTCACCCCGCGACGCGATGAACGCGCGATACCCTGCCGCGCTCTGGTCCGGCCGCCTACGCCTGACCCAGTTTCGCCAGACGCGCCGCGCGCAACCGCGCGAAATCGTCACCCGCATGATAGCTTGACCGCGTCAACGGCGTGGCAGAAACCATCAGGAAACCCTTGCCATAGGCTGCCTTTTCGTAGGCTGCGAATTCCTCGGGCGTGACAAAGCGGTCCACGCGGTGATGTTTCGGCGTTGGCTGCAGGTATTGTCCGACGGTCAAAAAGTCGATGTTGGCCGCGCGCATATCATCCATCACCTGCATGACTGCCTGACGGTCCTCGCCCAAGCCCACCATTATGCCGGATTTGGTGAACATCGACGGATCAATCTCTTTGATCCGCTGCAAAAGCCGAAGCGAGTGAAAATAGCGCGCACCGGGGCGCACTTCCGGGTATAGACCGGGGACGGTTTCAAGGTTGTGGTTAAACACATCGGGTTTTGCTTTAACAACAACCTCCAATGCACTGTGATCACATCGAATAAAGTCTGGCGTCAGGATTTCGATCGTGGTGCCGGGGGCTTGCCGCCTCACCGCGCGGATGGTCTGGGCAAAGTGCTCTGCCCCGCCATCCTCGATATCGTCGCGGTCCACGGATGTGATGACCACATGCTTCAACCCCAGCTTTTTGACCGCATCGGCAACCCTGCCCGGCTCGAAGACATCCAGCGCCTCCGGCGGTTTCCCGGTTGCGATATTGCAAAAGGTGCAGGCGCGGGTGCAGACTTCACCCATGATCATCATCGTGGCGTGGCCCTGGCTCCAGCATTCACCGACATTGGGGCAGCCCGCCTCTTCGCAGACCGTCACCAGCTTGTGCTCGCGCATGATATCGCGGGTCTGCTTGTACCCTTCGGACGTTGGCGCCTTCACACGGATCCAATCGGGTTTTTTCGGTTGGGCGTTGTCGGGGCGTTTCGCCTTTTCGGGGTGCCGCTCGGCCGGAATTTTAAGATCGCGCATGATAATTCCTTTCGTTACCGGGTGACCTACACCCATCCCTCGTAAAGGCAAAGGGACAAGTCCGCACATCTCCATCGGCAAAAGGATAGTTTAAGGGTGAACTATATACAAGATCACCCGATGCCAAAGCCCGGCAACCGATCGCGCAAAGTCGAAAGGGCGCCCTGAAATCGGGCGCCCCTTTGCAATTCTTTGTTCTCTAAATATCCATATCCCGAAACGGCTCGCCCGCACCCTACCCTATCATACCGCCGTATTTTCCCTCGGTCTCGTCATAGTGGCGGCGCAGCCGCTGCAGGGCAATCCGCAGCACGATCTTACCCGATCGCGCCGACCACCCCATGCGCTTTTCCGCAGTTTCCATCCCTTCCAGAAAACAACAACATCTCAATACCACATCCCCAAGACCCGGCCCCAGATCGCGCAGCGCTTTTGACACCCGCTCCCGGGCCGAGGCCGGTCCCATCGCCAACCCGCTGTCGCCCGCGAACGTGCCGCGGTCACCACCGGTCAGGAACCGGTCCCAGTTCTGACCGACCCGAGGCCCCATCTGCGCCATCTCGAAATCCTCGCGCAGCCGTTCTCCGGCCGAGACAAGGTCATCCGACAGGAAATTCTGCCCGTCCTTGTCCTTGCGTCGCGCGACAGCGGCCAGAGGCGATTCCGCCAGATTGTAGCGATAGCGCGTCGGGCGCTCCTCGCCGGTGTCCATCACGGTTTTTTCGCCCCAGACGCGGTGCTGGTCGCCAAACGGGGCGGCCTGCCCGCCATTATCCGTGGCCAGCATCCGCTTCAGCGCCGCGCGCCCCGCGCCGGTAATCTCGTATTGCGCGACCTTTCCGGTCTTGATGCAGGAAATCCAGTCTTTCAACGCCATGGCCTGTGCCACAGTGCGGTCCACCACACCGGTCCGCGCCGATTGCCCGCCGGGCAGACTGCGCACGACCACGGCCTTTTCCATTTCGTTGGACACCGCCAGAACGGCGCCGGTTTCCGCCAACCGGCGCAGGATCCGCTTGGCCTCACGCGCCAGGCTTGCATCTTCGGTTGGCAGTGCGGCGGGACGGATAGAAGCAGATCGGATAGGTGCAGACATGGGAAAACCTTCCATGGGAACGGGTGTCGTTTCGAATGCAGATGCGGGCACAGTCACGGGCACAGATGCCGGCTCGGGCGCTGGCTCTGCGGGGCGGGTTGCACCCAGACGGCGCAGGGCTTCGTCGACCAGTGGGTCGTCACGCCTGTTCTCGAACCGGCGGACCTGCCGCAGAACCGTCGACGCAGCACAGCCCGCATCCCGCGCCACCGCGCGGATCGACAGGCCCAGTTCGGTATGTGTCAGATAATGTTGCGCACCTTGCGGGACCCAGTCTGGCAGCCCCCTGAATGGGTGCGTTGAAGGTGATAATAGCATCGCCGCTCTCCCCCGAGAATTCGATTTGCTTAAGGTAAGGCCAAGCGGCCATCCGTGTCCGGCCTAACGGCCGCAAATCAACCTAAAGTTGCATTGGTTACGAGTTCGTAAAAATTTAGTCGTTTGGTAATGATTGTTTATAAAAGCTAAACAAACTTGAACCCACCGTTCGGGTCCAACGCAAAACACGCAACACACGCATAAATTGCGCCACCCTGCCCCATGTGTTTTGTAGAAGGACGACCCGATGACCGATATTTTTGGAATGCTGAACGCACTGAACCGGCCAAAATTGTTGATCCGCGCCGCGCGGTGCGGACAGGTCGACTATAACCGGACCCGCGATCTGCGGCGGCTGCTGAAGGTCAATACGCCGCCATCGCCGGGGGCCGCGATCATCGGGTTGATCGCCGTGGAAGAAGTGCAGGAAGAAAAACGCCAGAACGGCGACGCCGGTTACAGCATCGCCCGTCATGTAGACCTGTTGATCGCGATGATGGGCGAGGCGCAGCTGTTGCGCACCCGCCTGTCAGCCGCCGCCTTACCGCAAACGTCCCCTAGATGAACGCGTCCGGCATACCGGCCTTCTTGGCATCGACATAGGCGCGCAATGCGGCCTCGATCGCGGGATCAATCGCGGGCTGCTGATAATCGTTCAGCATTTTTGCGACCCGGATCGTGGCAAGCGCCTGCGTGTCGCGCGCGCCCTCTTCGTCCCAGGTCTCGAAGGGCTTGTAGTCGAACAGGTCCGACCGCCAGAATGCTGACTTGAAGTTGTCCTGCGTGTGCTGGCAGCCCAGATAATGGCCGCCCGGCCCCACTTCGCGGATCGCATCCATGCCCTGACCGTTCTCGTCCATGATGATTCCCTTGGCCAGATGGTGCAATGTGCCCAGTTGGTCAGCGTCCATCACGAACTTCTCGTAAGACGACACAAGGCCCCCTTCCAGCCAGCCGCAGGCGTGCAGCATAAAGTTCACACCGGACAAAAGCGCCATGTTCAGGCTGTTCGCGGTCTCGTAAGCGGCCTGAGCATCGGGCAGTTTCGATCCGCAGAACGACCCGCCCGACCGGTATGGCAGGTTCATCCGCCGCGCCAGCTGTCCTGCGCCATAGGTGATGTGCGCGGCCTCGGGTGTGCCAAAGGTCGGCGCCCCCGAATTCATGTCGATCGAGGTCACGAACGCACCGAAGATCACCGGCGCACCGGCGCGGACCAGCTGGGAATAGGCGACCCCCGCCAGAACCTCTGCCAGAACCTGCGTCAGGGTGCCCGCAACCGTCACAGGTGCCATCGCCCCCCCGACGATAAAGGGCGAAATGATGCTGGCCTGATTGTTTCTCGCGAAAACCTCCAGCGCGCCCATCATCGTCGAATCGAACGTCAGCGGAGAGTTGATGTTGATCAGCGATGTCATCACCGTGTTGTCCTGCACAAAGTCCTTGCCGAACAGGATCTCGCACATCTCGATGCTGTCCTGCGCACGGCTTGGCTCTGTCACGGACCCCATGAAGGGCTTGTCGGAATACAGCATATGCGTCAGCAGCATATCCAGATGACGCTTGTTCACCGGCACATCTGTCGGCTCGCAGACGGTGCCGCCGGAATGGTGCAGCCATTTGGACATATAGCCCAGTTTCACGAAATTCTGGAAGTCCTGCATCGTGGCATAGCGGCGGCCACCGGCGGCATCGCGCACGAAGGGCGGGCCGTAAACCGGCGCCAGAACAAGATTTTTGCCGCCGATCACCACATTGCGCTCGGGGTTGCGGGCGTGCTGGGTGAACGACGAGGGCGCCGTCGCGCACAGCTTGCGGGCCAATCCACGCGGGATGCGCACGCGCTCGCCCTCGATTTCAGCACCGGCCGCACGCCAAAGATCAAGTGCGGCGGGGTTATCGACGAAATTCACCCCGATCTCGGCCAGCACCGTTTCGGCGTTCGCCTCGATGATCTCCAGCGCCTCGTCGTTGAGTATCTCGAAGTTCGGGATATTCCGCTGGATATATTTTGCCGTTTCCAGGCTGACCGCTGTGCGTTCCGCGCGCCGCGCGGCGCCACCGCCACCACGTGCCGGACGGGTTCTGACTGCTTCGGTCATCGCAAAATATCCTTCTTGATCGCGCGCAACGCCACCGGTCGCGCCTGTTTGATGTGCTTCTAACCGTTTTCGATGTGCTGTCTTGCGAAGATTCCGCCGCTTGAGGGGGGAAAGCGACATGTCGCATCTTGATCAATCGCGCGGCGCCGCTTAATCCGTTGCCATGACAGATATCACGCATGACCGCCTTCTCATCATAGACTTCGGCTCTCAGGTAACGCAGCTGATTGCGCGCCGCCTGCGTGAGCAGAACGTCTATTGCGAAATTCACCCCTTCAACAAGGTGACCGATGCCTTCTTAAAGGACTTCGCCCCCAAGGCAGTGATCCTGTCGGGCGGTCCGGCCTCTGTGATGACGGAAAACTCGCCCCGCGCGCCAGAATCGCTTTGGACATACGGGGTGCCGGTTCTTGGCATTTGCTACGGCCAGCAGGTGATGATGCACCAGTTGGGCGGCAAGGTAGAACGCGGTCATGGCACCGCCGAATTCGGCCGCGCCTATGTCACATCGTCAGATGGCACCCTGCCCCTTCTGGCGGGCTGGTTCCTTGAGGGCCGCGAACAGGTCTGGATGAGCCACGGCGACCATGTATCTGAAATCGCACCCGGTTTCCAGGTTTACGGCACCTCGCCCAATGCCCCCTTCGCCATCACAGCCGACCCGTCGCGCAATTTCTTCGCGGTGCAATTCCACCCCGAGGTGCACCACACCCCGAACGGTGCCACGCTGTATGAGAACTTCGTGCGGCTTGCCGGTTTCACCGGTGACTGGACCATGGGTGCCTACCGCGAACAGGCCATTCAGGCGATCCGCGATCAGGTCGGCGACGGCAAGGTGATCTGCGCCTTGTCCGGCGGCGTTGACAGCTCTGTCGCCGCCGTGCTGATCCACGAGGCGATCGGCGACCAGTTGACCTGCGTCTATGTCGATCACGGCCTGATGCGGCTGAACGAATCCGAACAGGTCGTCAGCATGTTCCGCGAGCATTATAACCTGCCGCTGATCCACGCCGACGAATCCGAACTGTTTCTGGGCAAGCTTGAAGGCGTCAGCGACCCCGAGACCAAGCGCAAGATCATCGGTGGCCTGTTCATCGAGGTGTTCGAAAAACACGCAAAAGCCATCGGCGGCGCGAATTTCCTGGCGCAGGGCACGCTTTACCCCGACGTGATCGAATCCGTCAGCTTTTCCGGCGGCCCAAGTGTCACGATCAAATCGCATCACAACGTCGGCGGCCTGCCGGAACGCATGAACATGCAACTGGTCGAGCCGCTGCGCGAGCTGTTCAAGGACGAGGTCCGCGCCCTGGGTCGCGAGCTTGGCCTGCCTGACAGCTTTATCGGGCGTCACCCCTTCCCAGGGCCGGGGCTTGCCATTCGCTGCCCCGGAGAGATCACCCGCGAAAAGCTGGAGATCCTGCGCAAGGCGGACGCGGTCTATATCGACCAGATCCGCAAGCACGACCTTTACGATGAAATCTGGCAGGCCTTCGTTGCAATCCTGCCCGTGCGCACCGTGGGCGTGATGGGCGACGGGCGCACCTATGATTTCGCCTGCGCCTTGCGCGCTGTGACGTCCGTGGACGGCATGACCGCCGATTACTACCCGTTCACCCACGAATTCCTTGGCGAAACCGCGACGCGGATCATCAACGAGGTCGAGGGGATCAACCGGGTGACCTATGACATCACCTCCAAACCTCCCGGCACCATCGAGTGGGAGTGATCCCGCGTCGGGTTGCGCGCTACATACATGCGATAGGCTATTGATCTTTCGACCTCGGACATATTCAGTGTCCGAGGTCATTTTTTGTGTTTTTTATTAGTTATTTACGGCCAATAGCTCATTTTAAAACCAAGAGTAGTATTATGGCATTACGTCTCTACCATTGCGCGAAATGCGGCCACAAAATGCGGCTTGCATCATCACAGTGCGGCCGTTGTTACAGCAAAAAGCCATTTCACCAGACCATCGGTGCGCTTTTTCTGGTGGTGGTCTGCATCGGCTCGGTAACCGTCGTGGCATTCGCCTGACCCTGTTGTGCAATCGGCGGTTGACGCGCAGGCAAAATTCGTGCCCCGTTCCGGTCTGACCGGGCACATCGTCGCCCCTGCATAGCCGAGGCCCCGATGTCCCCTATCCTGAAAGCCGCCCTCTGGATGAGCGGGGCCATTGTGTCTTTCTCCTCGATGGCAATTGCAGGCCGCGCGGTCAGCTTTGAACTCGATACATTTGAACTGATGGGCACCTCGATTTTTACGAGTTTTCAGCTCCACACCTCGGCGCTACCGGTTTGAAGGTGGCCGGAGACCACTG
>NZ_JBGQOJ010000046.1:0-8218 GCF_052119585.1 Pseudogemmobacter sp. W21_MBD1_M6
CATCGCTGGCAATGACCAACCGTCAAACCGCCCGGAACTGTCCGGGACTTACTGAAATCGCTGTCCGGGACTTACCGTAATCACTGTCCGGGACTTACCGAAACCCGCAGGTGGCGCGCGGCCACCCCACGGCCAGTCATCACGCACATAGGTCCAAAGCCACGCAGTCTTGGTGCCCCCGCGCGCCAGAAGCGGCACGGTCGTATCGTCGCCATGCAACCGGCTGCCTACCAGAACATGGAGCCAGATCAGCCGGTGGGACAGGCTGAGATCAATGCCTTCACGCACAATCCGCTCGGATTGTCTGTTCAGCGGTTGGCGCTGTCCGTATTTTTCAAAGGCAACCATCGCGATCAATTGCGGCCCTGCCCAACCCTGCGGAATGGCGTGGAACGGCGCTGGCGGCTGACTGATCTTCTCGCATGCCCGGCAAGTGAACGTCTCGCGCACCGTCTGGATTACCTCCCACTGACAAGGGATAACCTCCAGCGCCATCCTCGCCCATCTTCACGATCCGGTCCGAGCCACAACAGGTGCAGTTGGTCGAAGCCTCTATCACCACACGTTCGCGCGGCAGGTGGTCGGGAAAGGGTTTGCGCACAGGCTTGCGCCGCGTGAAGGCGCGCACCTTGCTGGTCTTGCCGTCCGCAGCAGTCTGTTCAGCGGTCAGCGCGTCCTCCGTGGCGGCCGCTTCCAATTCCTCAAGCTTCAACTCCTGGATCGTCGCATCCGTGCAGGAAGCCAAGGCGCGCGCCTGCACCAATTCGCGTTCCGCAGCCTTGCCGCGCGGGCTGTCTGCGCGGCAACCTTCTTCAGCGATCCGCACCCTCTCAGCATTCGTCCAGCGCCTTCGGCGCCCGCTGTCCGTAGCAGACAGGATCCCGACTGAGGGTCTGACACTATGGTCAGTCATGACGCCGGATCTAAACCACGGTCACAAAACCAAAAAGACGGCCCTCGGCGAAGGGTGACCCTTGGCGGGGTCAGTCCGGCGACAGCCCCCGCAGCCGCTCTGATCTGCGGCGCAGCAATTCGACCGCCGTCAGCAAGCCGATGGACACAATGACAAGGATCGTGGCAACCGCCAGAATGGTCGGGCTGATCTGTTCACGCAGGCCGATGAACATCTGCCATGGCAGCGTTTTCTGCCCGGCGGACCCGACAAACAGCACCACCACAACCTCGTCAAATGACGTGATAAAGGCAAACAAGCCGCCAGAGATCACACCGGGTAGGATCAGTGGCATCTGGATCTTGAAGAACGTGCGCACCGGGCCGGCGCCCATGTTAGCCGCCGCCCGCGTCAGGCTTTTGTCAAACCCGACAAGGGTCGCTGTCACTGTGATGATCACAAAAGGAATACCAAGCGCTGCATGCGCCAGAACGACACCGATATAAGTTCCCTGCAATCCGACGCGGCTGTAGAAAAAATACATGCCCGCCGCAGAGATGATCAGCGGGACAATCATCGGTGAAATCAGAATTGCCATGATGGCCCGCCGAAACGGAACATGGGACTGCGACAGGCCGATTGCAGCCAGCGTTCCCAATGACACTGAAATGATCGTTGCCATCGGCGCAATCTGAACCGAATTGCGCAGCGCCTGCTGCCACTGCGGGTCTTGAAAGAAATCCCGGTAATGCTTTAGCGAATAGCCGGCAGGGTCGAACCGCAACATTTCCGGCGTGAACGTAAAGAAGTTCTGCGCGTTGAAGCTAAGCGGGATGATCGTAAGGATCGGCGCAATCAGGAAGAAAAAGATCAACCCGCAAAGCGTAAGATACGCATAATGCCAGATGCGCTGGCCGAGTGTGGCGTAGATTGGCAGTTTCATGGCTTATCCCAGCTTTACGTTGTCAATGCCGACGATCTTGTCATAGGCGTAATAGAAGGCCAGCACGATCACCAGAAGAATGGTCCCCAATGCCGCCGCCAGCCCCCAGTTCAACGAGGTCGAGATGTGGTAGGCGATCCGGTTCGAAATGAAGATGCCCTTGGTCCCCCCGACCAGTTCGGGGGTGATATAATACCCGATAGACAGGATGAACACCAGGATCGACCCCGCGCCGATGCCCGGCACCGACTGAGGGAAATACACCCGGCGGAATGCTGTGAAGTTTGTCGCCCCAAGCGATTTCGCGGCCCTGACATAGGAGGGCGGGATGGTTTTCATCACCGAGTAAAGCGGCAGGATCATGAAGGGCAACAGGATATGGGTCATCGCCGTCACCGTGCCGAACTGGTTGTTGATCATCGCCAGACGGTTCCCATCCGCCACTATGCCGATCCACACAAGAATGTCGTTGATGACGCCCTGCTCCTGCAACAAGATCTTCCATGCCGATGTCCGCACCAATAGCGAGGTCCAGAACGGCAGCAAAACAAAGATCAGAAGCACATTGGCCTTGGAAGACGGCAGGTTCGCCAGCAAGAACGCCACCGGATAGCCCAGAAGGATGCACATTCCGCAAATTGTAAGGGATAGAATGAAGGTCCGCTCGAACAGCATCAGATAGATCTGGCGGTTTTCATCCACCATCTGCGGACCGTCGACCGTTTTTTGCATGTCGATCGCATTCAGGAAATATCCGTTGGTGTAACGACCGGCATAAATCTGGATGGTCGTCCAAACCGGCAGATCGGCCCATTCCTTGTTGTCCTTGATGAACAGCTCTTTGATACTGACGCTTTCGAATGTCGGGATAGCGGCCGCGGTGCGGACCAGCAAATCATCCGGCGCGGCAGATGTATCAACACCCCGGGCAAGATCGCGGTAAAGCGAGGTATAGACAATGTCCATCGGTTGCCGCTTGGCGGGGTCTTTGCCGTCTTCGCGGGTCACTGTGGCCCAGTCATCATAGGATGATGCGGTTTCCGGAAGCTGTGCGCGCACGGCAGAATTCTGCATCAGCGCGCCCCATGTTGCAGGGTCTTTCCACGCAGCGTCCAGCGCAACGAACTGATCCGTGTAGATATCTGTTCCAAGCCGGCCAACATCGCGACCCGCCTTGCGGAACATCGAGGAAATGCCGCTTTGTTCGTAGTTCAGCCGCGACCCAAGCCGCGTGTGCAGCTTGCGTTCCGCAGCGATGACAAGATCGGTATAGAGTGCGGCAAATATCTCCTCGCCGGGGGCCTCGCCCGCATTCGGATCCCAGTCTTTCAGTGCAACCACCGTGCGTGGCAGCGTTTCCGATACGATCTGGTTTTCGACCGACCGGAACAGCATGTCGACGATCGGCGCGACAAAGGCGACAAGAACAAAGATCAGCAACGGGGCGATCAGGCCAAGGGCGCGCAGTTTCTGGCGGCGCAGGGCACGGTTCAGACTTTTCTTCAGTGGCGTTCCGTCGGCGGCAAGAACCAGTCCGGTTTTGGCGTCTCTCATTTCCGTGTCGGGCATGTCGCTCATGTCTGTCCTCGTGATCGTCTGCTGCAAAAGGTAGGGAAAACGGGAATAATAGAGTGGGTAGTGAGGTAGAAAGGGGCCACGAGGGCCCCTTTCAAACGGGGTTTACTGAGCAACCCATGCCTGGAAACGTGCATCCAGATCGTCGCGGTTGTCTGCCCACCATCCGTAGTCATACAGGTGAACATTGGCAGCGTTGGCCGGATCTGTTGGCATATGCGGTGCCATGTCGATGCCCAGTTCGGCATGTTTTCCAACCAAAGGCGCCGAGGACTTGCGTGCCGGACCGTAGGAAATATACGCGGCCTGATCGGCAAGACGCTGCGTGTCGGTTGCGAACATCAGGAAGTCCAATGCACGGGCTTTGCGTTCATCGGACAGTCCGGCAGGAATGATCCAGCCATCAAGGTCGAACGACTGCATGTCCCAGAGCATTCCGATCGGCTGGTTCTGCTCGGCGATTGCCGAGAACAGACGACCGTTGAAGGTCGAGCCCATCACGACTTCGCCATCGGCCAGCAACTGGGGTGTTTCCGCACCTGCGGTCCACCACACAACGCTGTCCTTGATCGTGTCAAGTTTGGCAAGCGCACGATCAACACCTTCGTCGGTGCCCAGAACGTCATAAAGCTTGTCTTTCTCGACGCCGTCGCAGTAAAGCGCCCATTCCATGTTATCAATCGGACGCTTTTGCAGCGAACGCTTGCCAGGGAATTTCGCCAGGTCGAAGATATCGCAAACGGTTGTGGGCGGTGTATCGCCGACCATATCCGTGCGGTAACCGAAGGTCGTCGAGTAGACGATCTGCGGCACAAAGCAATCCGACACCAGCAGGTCGCCGAAATCGTCCTTGGCCGATGTTCCGTCCGGCGCAGCAGCCAGCATTGTATCGGGGTCGATTTCCATCGCCAGACCTTCGTCGCAAAGACGCATCGCGTCAGAGGCAACGACATCGACGATGTCCCAGGTGACATTTCCGGTTTCGTTCATCGCGCGCAGTTTTGCCACGGCCTCGGCCGAGGATTCGTCGGTGACGACCTCAAGACCCTCGTTCATCGCCTTGTAGGGCTCTACGTAGGCTTTGACCTGGCTGTTCTGATACGCTCCGCCCCATGACACCATGGTCATGGAATTGGCCATTTTGGAATGGCTTTCTGCAAATGCTGCTGCGGCCGCGAAAGTCGCGCCTGCAACCAGCAAGACTGACTTGAATTTCATTATATTCCGTCTCCTTGTTATGGGTATCCGTTGGTGTTCCCCCCCCCTGTCCCGGATAGTTCGACGGGGGGTATTGCAATGATTAAGCGTCCAGCGCGCGGCAGTCTTCGGCGCGCCAGCCAATCTCGATCATCTCGCCCGGTTTCAGGCGCTTCTGGTCGGGTGCGTTGCGGGTTTTGATGATGAAATCATCTTTGCCAGCCACGCGCAGCCGGGTCCGGTAAATGTCGCCCATGTAAATGAACTCCAGAACCTCGGCCTTAAGCGTGTAGGCATCCGCGTGCAGACGTGATTTATCGAACTCCACCCGCTCCGGGCGGATCGACACGATCGTGCGTTCGCCGGGTTTGGATACGTTCACCGGAACCGTTTCGATCACTTCGCCACTGTCCAGACGAACGGTCGCAATGTCGCCAACGATCTTTTCAACAACGCCTTCCAAGGTGTTGTTCTCGCCAATGAACTGCGCGACAAAACTGTTTTTCGGCTTTTCATACAGCTCATCCGGCGGGGCAAGTTGCTGGATCCGGCCATCCTCGAACACCGCCACTCGGTCCGACATTGTCAGTGCTTCGGACTGATCATGGGTCACATAGACAACGGTGATACCCAGATTGTCGGCGATATGCTTGATTTCGAACTGCATGTGTTCACGCAATTGCTTGTCCAGGGCACCAAGCGGCTCGTCCATCAGAACCAGCTCTGGCTCGAACACAAGGGCGCGGGACAGCGCGACGCGCTGTTGCTGACCACCGGACAACTGGGCTGGCCTGCGATTGGCGAACTCGCCCATCTGGACCATCTCCAGCGCGCGCATCACCTTTGCATCACGATCGGATTTGCCCATGCCGCGCACTTCCAAAGGAAAGGCCAGGTTTTCACCCACGGTCATATGGGGAAACAAGGCGTAGTTCTGGAACACCATGCCGATCCCGCGCTTGTGCGGCGGGATATTGTTGATCGGCTTGCCATCCAGCGTGATCTCGCCGTGCGTGGCCGTCTCAAACCCTGCAAGCATCATCAGGCAGGTCGTCTTGCCCGACCCCGAGGGCCCGAGCATCGTCAGAAACTCGCCCTTGCCAATCGACAGGTTAAGGTCTTTTACGACTAGGTTTTCCCCGTCATAACTTTTTTGAACACGGTCAAACGCGACGAACGCGTCGCCGTTGTTAGATATTGCCACGAGGGGCTCCCTGTTTGTCGATGCGGCAGGTTAACCTGCTCTGAACGCCCCCATCTAACGCGAAGGTTGCCCCATCATGCAACAGTCAGTGAATGAAATTTCCTCGATTTGATCAAAACCAGACGATTTGTATAGAAAATGACCTCGTTTCAAAGCATTTTCCCGAAGTTTCAGCGAATCATGGCCGTTCTGTCTGTAGCCAGACATGGCAACGATCCCGGCGGGGGCCTGCAATCCTGTGAAGACCGACATCAGTCCGGGTCTTGTGATGCGGGAACGGGAAACGGTAACCGCATGGTGCCAGATGAGGGGGCCAAAACAGTCAAAGCGCCCCGGGGGGCGTTTGATGTTCAACATGACTGTGGAAATTTGGTGCGGTCGAAAGGAATGACGGCCGAATCGCACAATGACGCATAAAGTTACTTTTTTCATTTCGTTATCAATAACATAACGAAATACCCTTGTCGCAGGGCGTTGCATTCAAAACCAGAACAACTCATGAACAGTTGGGGGACGCCACAGGGCTAAAAAAGTTCGAGTCCGAAATTCCCTCGGTAGCAATATGTCGCAGCATAGGAGCGAACTATGGAAAAGAATCGGTTGACTGTGTTTCAAATAAAAACGTTCGGTGACGGAAAATTTGAAGATGGCGCCGGCCTCCGGCTGGTCCGGAGGAAAGGTTACGGGACATGGGTATACCGCTATTCATTCGCAGGGCAACGACGTGAAATGGGTCTGGGCTCTCAAGTTAAGCTCACCCTAGCCCAGGCTCGAAAGCTGCGAGACCGGTGGGCAGCCGAACTGACCATCGGGAAAGACCCGATCAATCAGCGAAACAAAATACGTGAAGCAGAGCTCGCTGAAATCAACAAAAACGACCCGACTTTTGCCGAGTTGGCTGATCTGGTTTTTGAAACAAAGAAATCAGGCCTGAGAGGTAAAGGTGAACGAGGGCGGTGGTTCTCGCCTCTCCGCGTTCACGTCATTCCGAAGCTCGGAAAACGCCGCATTTCACAGATACACCAGACAGACATCAGGAACGTTCTCCAGCCGATCTGGCAAGAGAAGCCTGCCACTGCCCAAAAGGCAATCCAGCGCACAAGAATTATTTTCCGACAGGCGCGGCTGATGGGCATCGATGTGGATCCCTTCACCGTGGATGCAGCTCAGCACATGCTCGGGGAGGTCGACCGAAAAATCGAACCTATCACGGCTACCCCGTGGCAGGAAATCCCTGCCCTTTTCTTGAAACTCGATAGGCCAAATGCGAGCTGCCAGGCCCTACGATTTGCGATTCTCACCGGCGTGCGCAGCGAGGGCGTGCGCGGGGCACGGTTCAGCGAAATAAAAGATGACGTGTGGACGGTTCCAGCAGACAGGATGAAGGGCAAGCAAGGAAAAGCGCAAGAGTTCCGCGTGCCATTATCTCTGGCTGCCCTAGCGATCGTCAAAGCCTGTCGCGAAATGGCCCAAGATGACTTTCTCTTCCCGAGCTACAGAAAGGGCAAATACATAAGCAGCACGGCCATCGCAAAACCACTCAATGAAATGAACGAGGCAGGGCGGCCTCATGGGTTCCGGACAAGCTTTAGAACTTGGGTTCAGGATACTGAAGCGGCGAGCTTCGATGTTGCGGAAACAGCCCTTTCCCACACCATCGGCAACAAGGTCGAGCGGTCCTATGCTCGGTCAGACCTGCTAGCACAGCGTCGTATACTAATGGAAAAATGGGGCAGCTACGTGACCGGGAAAAGTGCACAGATCGTAAAGCTGAGGGGTTAAAGCCCAACCTACATCAAGGTCAGATTAGGCATCATCCGAGAGATCACATCTGTATACCTATGCACAAAAGGGATCCATTACATCTCCTGTTAAGATGGCCTCCTGTTAAGTTAAAAACTTATTAATTTATTTGCTCCGTGAACAGCGATTGTGCGCGGAAAGAGGACAGCCTGTGAAAAGTTTTGACAATATCACACGCATCCAGGTGCTGAATGACCTACTTGAACAAGAGTTACATGATCTTGGTCTTTCGGACCTGACACCATCCCAGAGAGATGTCTATTTTGCCGCATGGATGGGCTCGAATGCACAAGGCGAGGTCACGAGCGTCGCGATGAGAAGCCACCGCGGCCTTGCCCGGATGCCGACGGCGACATTTCACCGCTGCCTGAAGGCCCTGGTGGATCTGAATTTCCTAAGCCGCCCCTATGGGAGCAAGGCAAAGAAATTTATCGTTAACGTGTCTTCGGGAAAGTCAGGCAACAGATTATCGCAATGATTACTTGTCGCGTCCCGCATGATTGCGCGGTGATTTGACGAAGAGTTGTGGGTGCGATTTGTGCCAGCCCTTCATCGTCTGCATTGGCGTTCGGCTCCCCAAGGCTGATTGCGGCAACTGCGTGTT
>NZ_JBGQOJ010000047.1:0-7772 GCF_052119585.1 Pseudogemmobacter sp. W21_MBD1_M6
AGTGGTCTCCGGCCACCTTCAAACCGGTAGCGCCGAGGTGTGGAGCTGAAAACTCGTAAAAATCGAGGTGCCCTTAAAAATCATTGGCTGGGAATGGTATTATCTCAGCGCGATCTTTGACGATTATAGCCGCGACATCATCGCGTGGACTCGCCTATAGGTTACATGAATTGCGGCTATATACGTTTAATGAGACCCTCTGCGGCAAGCGGTTTCATCATCTCGAACAGCACCCAGAACGGGAGCTCGATTGTATCAGAAATCTCCAAGAGAGACCGCGTGCCATCACAATAGGAAATCATATTTATCAGGGCACGAGAGTCATTTGCAGGGCCCTTCACAGAGATATCTGGGTAAAGGCCGCGCTTGCCCAATTGCGGCTCGCCCAGAGTAGTGACAAGTGGCACGAAGTCATTCTCTATGATAAAGATGGCTCGCTGCAACGCCGTAAACCCGCCTTCCAGACCAGATGGCGTCACAACATTCTCCAAATCATCCAATGACGTATGATATTCAGGGTACTTGCCGTATTTCGAACGCATAATAGTGGCCACAGGCAAATCGACACCCGGAGAACAATATTGCCGCTCATCGCTGCCGCGATCAAGCCACGAGTAAACTGCGTAGTTTTGGTCGGTATGTTTCAAAACGTGCTTTGCAACGCTATCTGCAATCGTCGCACCGTTTCGAGACGGAAGGAACGAGTAGCAACGATTATCCCCTACGCAAGTGATGTTAAATCCGGCCTTGATATTTGCCTTCATCGCCTCGAGATTACGGCTTAAGTAAACAATAGAGCCAATCGTTTCAGGAACAAAAACAATGCGGTACGTGTATTTTCGTGTCGGAAGAGACGAAAGCCATTTGGCAAGTGCTATTGTTACGACCGGCCCAGACAACTCGTTGTTGGCCATCGACGGATGGCAAACGTACGTAGACAGGAAAACTTCCTCGGTTGTCTCGCCGGGTAGGATAATCTCGGCATAATTCAAAACGCCAGGGCCTAAGTCTGCGTCGACAACCACGTGATATTGCCCCGGTAGCAACTGATCGCGCGCTGTTTGGCTAAGGCAAAAACCCCAACGTCGTTTGTAATATGATGTGACATAAGGGATGGCATCAGGCTGATCTGTCATTGAATAGAGATGGGTTTCGAGTTCTTCCAAGTCCATCCACGCATCCACGGGTTCGGAATAACCCATAACATGCAGGTTGCTTGACATCGTATCAACGATCCGATTGCCCTTATCATCTTCGATATAAGCGCGTCGCAGCACCCATTCGTCCGGTACATTCCAATCGAAGGCCTGTGTGCCGGACGGCACCTCGAAAACCTCCAACGATGGGATTTCTGCACCCAATCGCTCGAGTGTTTGACGCAGCCCCGGACCTGTAAGCGACCGGTTTATCGGCCACAGTTCGGTGGCAAGATCATGACACCATTGCCCCACGCCATTTTGGAAAATATCAGACGCATACTGTTCACCGTTCAAGGTCATACAAATACTCCAGCGCCTTGCCTTGCTCAATCACGGCCTTGGTCTCTTCAAACAAAGCCTTGGCGCCTATCACGCGCATACCGCACCCATCGCCCGGAAGCTGACCACTGTAAAGACCCAGATCCCAAAGGCGTTTTCCCATCCGATCAACGCTGGTTCTGACACCTTTTTCAATGTCGCGCACAAAGATACTGAACGTGCGTTCTTCTGTGTGTCCAGACGCGTCTGTATAGGGACCGGAAAAGTTCTTATGGAAGCGATATGGAACCGACAATTTTTCTTCAACATGATGGTAGAATGTCATCGAGTTCTGATCTGGCAGGTCGATAACGGCGATTTGCCCATCCAACTCAGTGAGCTTTGCAAACGGTGAGTCTGGCCCATACCCAGAGTGGTTTGTAAGCCCTTCAAAGTGATCCGCACCTGCCCCGATTGCTGCAAATGAATATATTGGATGGCCTGTCCGGACGGCCCCGGGCCACAGTCGAGCCGCATTTGTTAACGCGCCCATTTGGCTCTCGGTCGTATTGATGTCGAACGGCACGCCACTCGTGAAATCGAAGTTGAACAAGGGAAACAGCAACGTGCCCTCTGATCCAACGGCTTTCTGGAGAGCGCTAATAACGTCATTCGGAGTAGTGCAAAATGTTTTCAGCGTCCGTGAAATGGAGCTATGGACAAGCAGCACACCTCCCTCGGCTATTCCACATTGGGAATAATACTCAGCCAGTTCCGGCATGTTTTACGTGTCCTTTCCGCAATGCTAAAGCTTGGGCAAGCCCGCAGCCATATATTTGCAGTAGCACGAATTTTGGCCCCAGGTAAACTCGAGACGGTTCAAGACTGTGCGGCAAATAGCTAGTGCGGCGGACCAAGGTTTTGGGCAAAGAGAGCGCAGCATGGCTTCCCGAGTTGCATTTGCGCAACAACTCATTTGCGCTACCTTCAATCAGTTAAGTGAAGGTATTTTCGACTTCTTCCGCAAAACACTGCCCGATAAATGGCGCGAGTTCCGCGACACCGACAATTTCCACGTCGTATCCCTCAAGGAATATAACGTGAGTGAGGTCAATTCGGTCGCAGGGATACGCATAAAAACCGGAAAATTGCGGCCCTGCGGGTGCTACCCGGGGGCCGCTGCGGCGTCCTGTCGTGTCTCTTTTAGAGCCAAAACGATCGAGGCAGCGGTTTTCCTTGCCATATGAGTCGGGTCGTATTCGGCCAGAAGCGGGGCATAGCCCCGGTCGACCATGCCGGTGTATGATTTCCGGCTCAGGCGATCGAAGGCAGCTGCAAGCTTGGCCCTGTCCGGCGTGAACAACAGCGCGGTTGCCAATGTTTCAGCGCCTTGCCACTGATGAACGCCCGGCAGATCATGATACCAAGTCACGCCAAAATGTATGACAGGTTTTTCCATTAACAGCGCCTCCCATCCGGCGGTCCCGGTGACAGGAGCAACGCATTGCGAGTGCTTAATCAGATCGAAAGACGGCACGTCGGCAGGCAAATAGCGAACATTCGGCATCGCGTTCAGTCGACGGTAAAAGCTTTCCCCACGCATATGATAAGTTTGCTTGGGGTTTTCCTTAGCATAAATCAGCATTCCTTCGGGAAGGACAGCCGAGAGTTCCTCTAGGGCGAGAAGTTGATCGCCAAATCGAAGGCCAATCGTGTCTGTGGTCATTTCTGGTTGCAGACTCAAAGGAAAATAAATGAACTTTTCATTCCGATTGAAGTCGCTCATGTTGTGCGCGCTTTCAGAAATAAGCTTGTATTGATCCGATGCGCAGTTTATGCGAACATTGCTTCTCGCTAGGGATTTAGGATTCCAAATGAACGTGAATGCAAGTAGTTTAAATAGAAACTTCAGGCATTCTTTTCCTAGTTTCTTTCTGTATTTAATTCGCAATTCTCTTTTAATATTACTCTTCATATAGAAGGGTTCTTCAGGCGCATCGGCAAGCGGAATCGTTTGATTGCAACCGTTCACGGTCTTGAACACGCCGTAATCTTCAATTTCCTTCATGATCCAAAATCTTTCAGGAAATGGGCTTTGGTGACAGATTAAAACCTCTAACCCCATTGCTTTAGATAATCCATATAGAATGATCAAAGACCCTTCGTGTGGAAAATTAGAGAACACTACTGTCGTAATGCGTTGGCGAAGTAAAACATCATAAAAGAAATTTGCAGCAATATGGAAAACATTATCTAGGGCATTCCAACTGCGCAATACCGAAAATTCAAGAAGATAGTTTCGCGTAAAGTGACGCCGAAACATATCAAAATAATTAAACAAAATATGATCTCTTAGATCATGAGGCAAAAAAATCCCTGCAGGAGAATTTAATTTAACATCTCTGACATCGGAGTGCATGTGTGTTTCGACACCTGCATCAAAAGGCTTTTCTCCTTTGTGAGGATCCCTGATCCAGGCCCCGCAATCAATGCCCTCGTTCAACAACGCTTCGCATTCGTTATCATGAAAGCCAACAAGAAATATGCGCTTTCCGCTCAGAGTGTCGGCTACCACTGTCATTGAATGTCCTTCGGGCAATAATTTTATATCCGACATTCCCCAAGTGGCCTGCCGCGTCACGTCTACATCGCGTGATCAGGCCAGAAGATCAAGTGTTCACTCTTAAATGGATCTGTACGGCATCACCGACTAACCCTGCCTCTTCAAGCTCTTCTTCGCCAATATAATCGACTTTATATGTCGTTCACCATCGATGGTCGATACATCCGGCTCAAATTTGATTGTTGATGCCACTTTTCTGTGTCTAGAAACAAGCTTGCATCGCGTTGGCCATTTTTGGTGACCAGGTGGTGACTCAAATTTTGAAACACGTTTAGCGCCCCTTAGGGCGCTGTGTAAGTCACTGTTTTATTTGCATAATTTGGTTGCGGGAGTCAGATTTGAACTGACGACCTTCAGGTTATGAGCCTATAAGCAAACAATTTCAATAGGTTAGCAAAAACAGGCACTTAGCCGATAAGCCTTTGATTTTACAAATTTGTGAACCAAACATTGAACAATATTCGCATGCTTTAGCCCTCAAAACCCGTCGGAAAAAGACGTACGCGCGTTGACATGGCGTTGACATGAACATTTGGCACCAAATGCAAGTTAATCGCTTTCAAACTTAGCATTCGCCCCTGATCGCTTGGTCGAGCCGACACAACACCCTGCCCGAACCGGTAGTTCGCAAGTGACGCTGTGACGAACTGCGGCCAGCCCAAAATACCCAGTCGCAGCCTGGATCCTCGTGGGTGCAGCATTAGACATGTTCGGCGGACTCCGGACCTTCGCCATAGCTGCGAACCGGATATGCATCGGGGTAGAAAGCCGACATTTAACCCATGACGAACGCGGGCATCACGCTGCGCTGTCGCAGGTCGGCTGTACGCCGTCCTTGCAAGTTTGCCGGGACGCAGTGAACGGCGCGCTACTGCGATCAGCCACAAACGTTCCAAAACGGGTTGGGTTTTGCTCGGGGGTTCTGACCGTGCTAACGTGACGAAGACGCTGAAGTGGCCAACGAGGGACAGAAACCACCGATATCGGCCCAGATAGAATCAGACTACATCCTGCCACCAAATTAGCTCGGCCAACGCCGCTTGGCTCGCATTTCGTTTTACTGTCGCGAACCGCGAAAGATGGTGTAGCATGACCCAGCTTCCGTCGGGAAAGGCGACCTTCGATGCGGTACTGGCATCCAAGCTAACAGGGTCGGATCATCACTTCATCACGCCTCTGGATGAGCTATTATGAATCTGCATTCTACTCGGCATCGAAGGCATAAGAGGGCAGTTCGATCGTAAGGATCTGCAGGCCGTCGTCGATCAGCAGGCGGATCATGTCGTTCTCGCGGACATAATCGAGCGTGAAATCCTCAAAGACATAAGACCCCTCGGCTGACCCAGAGGGATCGGACAGATCTGACAACAGCGCGGTGGCAAGGCTCGACAGTGTGCGCCGCTGCAACTGCTCGATGAAATAATCGGCTTGGGTCTTAATATCCTTTACCACCGGGTTGCTGGGACGGAACTTATCGGCACGCGACATTAGCATCGCACCGTTCATGGGATTGCCACCAAAAGACGGATTGACAAAGGAAAATTCCAGCGGTCCGGCGACAGCGGCAACCGGCAGCAGGGCGATCAGGACGGCGGCGCAGACCCTCATGATCGGATCTCGCGCATTTGCCCGGTCAGATCGACCAGCGCCAGATAGAAGGCCGCGAACAGCTCGTCTGTGACAGCATCATTGACAGCGCGACCGCCCTCGATCTCGATCAGCAGATCCGTTACCGGATAGCCCATGGCCGAAAGCTTGCGCAGCGTGGCGCCGACGGTCGTCTGCTTGTGAGCGCTGGCCACCACACGGCCCGACTGCACATCGGTCATGTAAAGCACGACGCTGATCCGGTCGGTGCGGCGACGCTCGGTCACGCCGACGCCGTTGACCATCAGTCCATAGCCGTCATCGGTGATATTGGGATCATAGCCCACAACCGCGCCCGACAGCAGGTAATCGACCGGGCGCAATTCGTCGATCGTGATCAACCCCTCGACCATAGGGGCCATCAGTGTGCCCAGCACGGTGTCGGCGGGGGGCAGGCCCGCGCTTTCCTTGCGTTTCAGGTTGAACTGTTCGGCGATCCGCCGTTCGGTCAACAACTCGGCCAGGTTCTGCCGGTCCATCTGGTCATAGGCTTGGTCAAACGGCGCCTGCCCCAGCAGATGCTTGAGAATTTCGACAGCCCCCTGGCTGACCGCGCGCGACGGATCGGCATAATTCTGGCTGCCCGAGGGGCGGGTGCTGCCGGTCTTGTCCTCGATTGCGATGACCGCGACCACCAGCGGCGGCGCGATCGGCGCAAAGGCCAGTGCCGGTGGCACCGGCACGGCCGCATCGGGGGGCACAGCGCAACCTGCAAGCCCCACAAGGCAGAGTCCGGCCAGCAGCGGGCGCAGGCGCTGCGCCCGGCCGTATCCTTGTCTTTGCATGTCAGGCACCAGAGCGTGTGATCGTGACAACGCCATTTTCGGACGTGAACACCGCCGACCCCGACCCCACCGCCGTAACCGCATGGGTATAGGCGTTCAGCGCCGGGTCATAGGATACGTCGAATTTGTGGTCGCTGCCGACAAGGTTCACATCGAACGAGGCCAGCCCATGGGTCACCGACACCGCGTTGCGATCCCCCAGCAGCATGACCGTGCCGACATAATCGGCAGGATCATAGGTGCCCTCATGCGCCGACCCAACCGTCAGAACGTTTTGCGAGCCTACGATCACCGTCTGATAGGCGAACATCTCGCTGATCTCGGCCAAATCGTTGAACGTAATCCAATTGCTGTCGCCGGCGATCTCGTTGTGAAACTCGCGCGGGGCCAGTCCAGAGGCTCTCAGCACGTTATCATTGCCCTGGATCCATGTCGCCGAATTTTTCAGGACAGAATCCCTGATTTCGAAGATGTTATAGTCGCCCGCGGCACGGAAATCATAATCAGCGGCCTGGACATGGTTGAAAAGCATCTCGTTCCCGGACCCTTCGACGTCGACAGCAAGCCCCAACGACTGGTCCATGAAGAAGCGGTTCCAATTGCCACGCACCCTCGCATCAAGCGCCAGGTTGCCGCCAACGCTATCGAAATTATGAAACGACAAGAGGTTTCCAGACCCGAGAATGTCAACATTCTCCCGCAGCACCTCGCTTCCACCGTTTGAACCCGGATCGAAAGCGAAATCCTCCATATCATAGGTGTTTCCATCCCCGGCGATAACAACCTTGCTGCGGCCACTTCCCATTGCGTCAACGACCTGCCTGACACGGTTGTCATTGCCAGCAATGGTCATGACCCGGCTGGGTTCAGACCAAAAGTAGTCAGACCTGCCCCTGCCGATCCGCAGATCAATGTCGTTCCTGTCGCCGCGCAGATCGAAAAGCGCACTCTGTTCAGCATCGATATTAAGGGTAATCAGGTTGGAACTGCCGCGCTGCACCACGCCGACGTTTGTGAAAAGCCGCTGCGCCATGTCCAGGGTGTTATCGTCGCCTTCCATGTCGAGGCTGGTGGCGTTATCGTCCCCCATGTGGCTGATCGAGGCATCGTTGCCGATCCCCGAAAGCTTGACATCCATCCTGTTATCAAAGCCTCCGCCGAAGCCTTCGTCGACGGCTTGGGTCAGATCAAGCCTGTTGTCTGCCCCGTTCAGGATGACAGCGACGCTGGAAGACATGCCGCCTTGCCCGATGTTGACAA
>NZ_JBGQOJ010000048.1:0-7537 GCF_052119585.1 Pseudogemmobacter sp. W21_MBD1_M6
CAACCCACCAAAACCAACCGAAGAAACCCAAGCCTAAATTCCAAAGGCCACTGTCTCAAAGTCGTTGACACGTTCCGGACGGTGGTGTTCCGCTCCAAGCGTGGCGACAGGCTGAAGATTTTGGTTTGGGATGGAACCGGACTTGTTCTGATCTACAAGCGTCTGGAGGTTTCCAATTTTGTGTGGCCCAAGATCGAGGACGGTGTCATGCAGCTTTCTCGGGCCCAGTATGAGGCGTTGTTCGAAGGCTTGGATTGGCGGCGGATGGTGGCAAAACCGGTTGTGGCGCCTGCTGCGGCAGGGTGACTCAGGGCCAGATTTAAGCGTTGTTTTATTGGGCTTTTCTACTGGTTCATGGTAGAAAAGCGCATGTCACAGCCGTTCGATATTAGCCAGTTTCCGGGCCTGCCGCCCGAGGTCGTGAGGGCCTTTGAAGCGCAGCGGTTCGAGCTGGCTGTAGAGCGCGCGGCGCGGCAACATGAACAGGCTGTCGGCGCTGAGAAGGACGTCTTCATCACCGAACTGAAAGCGCTGGTCGAGAAGCTAGAAAGTCAGGTGGCCGATCATCGGCGAACCAAGTTCGGACCCAAGTCGGAAAAGCTGAGCCCTGATCAGCTGGAACTGGCACTCGAAGATCAAGAGACCGCCATCGCCGAGACGCAGCAAAAAATCGACGCCGTTCAAAACAAGATCGACCAGCTCGACAAGACTGCAAAGGACAAAAAGCCCCGCAAACCGCGCAAGCCTCGGACCCTTCCAGAGGGGCTGCCGCGCGTCGAGCGGGTCATCAATCCCGAAAACATCGTTTGCCCCTGTGGCTGTGGCGATATGGTCAAGATCGGTGAGGATCGTTCGGAGCGGCTGGATGTCATTCCTGCGCAATACCAAGTCATCGTTACTGTGCGCCCAAAATACGCCTGCCCCAAAGGCCGCGCAGGCGTGATCCAAGCCAAGGCACCGGCGCATCTTCTGGAAAACAGCTGGCCGACCGAAGCCCTGCTGGCGCAGATCACTGTGGCCAAATTTTGCGATTTCAATCCTTTGAACCGGCAATCCGTGGCCATGGCCCGCAACGGCGCGCCGATCGATCGTGCAGTCCTGTCGGACTGGATGGGCCGCACAGGCGCACTGATTGCCCCCGTGGTCGATCACATGGCCATGCAACTTCTGAAAGGCAGCACACGGCTTTATGTCGATGAAACAACAGCGCCCGTGCTCGATCCCGGACGAGGCAAAACCAAGACAGGGTACTTCTGGGCTGTTATGCGGGATGATCGCGGCTGGAACGGACCATCGCCACCTGGCGTCGTGTTCCATTATCGCCCCGGACGAAATGGCAAATATGCCGAAGAAATCCTCAAAGGCTTTGATGGCACAATCCAGGTGGATGCCTATGGAGGCTACACCGCCTTGGGCACTTCCAAGCGGGTGGGTGGCGCACCCTTGAAGCTGGCCTATTGCTGGTCGCATGGGAGGCGCGCCTTGATCAAGGCGCAGCCCAAAGCGGGCTCACCAATCGTCGTCGAGGCTCTGCTGCAGATCGCGGCCATCTACAAGATCGAGGCCGAGATCCGTGGGCTGCCGACCGCGCAAAGGCGTGCGGTCCGGCAGGAGAAATCCCGCCCGCTGGTCGATAAATTCTTTGTTTGGCTGAACGCTCAGGCCGGCCGTGTCTCGCGCAAGTCCGAATTGGGAAAAGCTCTGGCCTACATGCTGCGACGTCAGGAGGGCTTCCGTCTGTTCTTGGACGATGGCCATGTCGACATGGATTCCAACCTGGTCGAAAATGCGATCAGAAGCCCCGCCATGACACGCCGCAACACACTTTTTGCCGGGCACGATGACGGAGCCCGTTGTTGGGCAAGGTTCGCTAGCCTGATCGGAACATGTCGCATCAATGGCGTCGATCCCTATGCCTACCTGCACGATCTGTACACAAAGCTGGCCAGCGGGCATCTCGAAAAGGACATCGACGCTTTGATGCCATGGGCATATGCCGCCGCTACCTCATCACAAATGAGCTCGCCCGGGACTCCCTGACGACCACGCGCACGCGACAGCCAAATGCCTGTCAACATATGCACTCCGAAAATCTCAATGTGACGCAGGCAGCGCATACACCGAAGTGGCACGGTTGCCGTTTTTTTTGCGTTGCTTGGCGCTTACTCCAGCGAACTTTATCTGGGGTACATGCGCGACCTGTTCATCAGCATCGCCAATTGCCACTCGGCCAAGGACATCGGCGCACTGATGCCGTGGCTCCACGCGCAGCGCCTCATTCCCTCAAATTGACCTCGTCAGGGGCTCCCCAGCGAGCTCACGCCGCATAGTCGGACCGGTAGCCCGCCTCGCCGCAACAGCAAAACCAATGGCCAACAGCCGACGCTCACGGTTCACTTGCAGGGCGACTCGTTAAACGTTGACATAGCGTTGACATGGATTTGACAAGCGAAATCCCGACTGTTTAGGTCGTATTCTAAGTATTTGTTTTATTTGCATAAATTGGTTGCGGGAGTCAGATTTGAACTGACGACCTTCAGGTTATGAGCCTATAATCCCACGATTCCAATAGGTTAGCAAAAACAGGCACTTAGCCGATAAGCCTTTGATTTTACAAATTTGTGAACCGGACATTGAACTATATTTGCGCGTTTTAGCCCTCAAAACCCGCCGGAAAAAGACGTACGCGCGTTGACATGGCGTTGACATGAACATTTGGCATTAACTGCAAGTTAATCGCTTTCCAACTTAGCATTTGTCCCCTGATCACTTGGTCAAACCGTCGCAACACCCTACCCGAACCGGCAGTTCGCAAGTGACGCTGTAACGGGCCGCCGTCAGCCCAAAATAGCATTCCCAGCCCCGATCCCTGCTGGTGCAGCATTCGACACGTTGGGCGGAAAATGGCTACTCGCTTCGCTAAGGCCGTATAGCCGCAATGCGGAGAAAAAGCTACGTAACCGCACCGTGGCGCGCACTCGCGTCCTTACCCATCCCTTCGCGAAAAAGTGGGTGTTGAATTACTTTTGCAGCGGTCTAACTGTCGACCATGGAAAATAACCCGTCAACCTGCGTCCTTTACAATGCTAGCTGCCCGGTCTGTAACTTTGAGATCAGGCACTACGTGCAATATGCGGATCGCAATGGCTTGCCTATCCGGTTCGACGATCTGAACTCGGACGCGCGGCTGCAATGGAGGCTTGATGCCGACACGGCCGCCCGACGGCTTTATGTGCTGCATGAGGGCAGGCTGACGTCGGGGATACCTGCGTTTCTAGTGCTTTGGGCGCAAATGCCAAGGTACAGGTGGTTGGCCGGAACCATAGGTCTGCCAGGCATCAGGCAAATCGCTTCGGCGGTTTACGACTATGTATTGGCTCCCGTCATTTACCGCTGGCATTTGCGCCGGTTGCGCAAGCAAACCGCCGCTGTTTCTGACTGAGATCGGGGGACGACTTGCCACAAGACCATGATGACAAATGTGCACCTGTGCCAACTGGCCGCGTGGTGAGGTTCCTGCGGTTTGGAGGAATCGCCTCAGGGATTGCGGGCGGCGTCGCTGCGGGGGGCTTGCGCGCGCTGGCACAAGGCAGGCGGCCCGACATGGCGCAGCTTTTGATGACTCCGGCTAACACATTTCGTTTGACCGACGGGCTTTCGCAACTACGCGGTGCGGCGCTGAAACTTGGACAGATGCTGTCGATGGATACCGGGCTGGCCCTGCCCGACGAACTGACGGCGATCCTTGCCCGGACGCGCGACGATGCCCGCCATATGCCACCGAAACAGCTTCAAACCGTACTAAATGCCGAATGGGGCGCAGGCTGGCACAAACGCTTTGCCCGGTTTGACGTGCGCCCCTTTGCGGCGGCCTCGATCGGGCAAGTCCATCGCGCCCTTACGCACGATGGCCGCGACTTGGCGATCAAGGTGCAATATCCCGGTGTGCGGCGCAGCATCGACAGTGATGTGGACAACATGGCCGCACTGATGCGTCTGCCGGGCGTCACGCCGCGCGGGATGGACCTTGCCCCCCTGATGGCCGAGGCCAAGCGCCAATTGCACGCCGAAGCCGATTATCTCGCCGAAGCGCAGCATCTGACCCGCTTTGGTGCGTTGCTGGCGGAGTCTGACACCTTCGTTCTGCCAGACCTCCATTCGGACCTTTGCACAACGCAGGTCCTCGCCATGACCTATCTAGACAGTGCGCCGCTTGAAAGCCTGATTGAGGCGCCGCAGGCCATGCGCGATCAAGTGGCCGCAGCCTTGATCGACCTTCTATTGCGCGAATTGTTCGTCTTCGGGGCGATACAGACTGACCCCAACCTTGCCAATTACCGGTATGATCCGAAAACCGGGCGCATCGTGTTGCTGGATTTTGGTGCGGTGCAGCCCATCGCGCACGACCTTGCCGCGAATTTCCGCGCCCTTGCGCGGGTGGCCTTGGATGGAACCCCCGACGAGACGCGGGAAGCGATGCTGCGCATCGGGTATTTTGGTCCCAATACCGCCCCGCACCATCAGGATTTGATCACGTCGATGTTCCAGATGGCGATGGCTCCACTGCGTCAAGACGCCCCGTTTGACTTTGGCCGCAGTGATCTGCTGGAACGGTTGCGTGATATGGGTCTTGCCGTCGGCAATGACCGCGAGCTTGCCCATGTGCCGCCCGCTGCAACGCTGTTTTTGCACCGCAAGATCGGCGGCATGTATCTGATGGCGGCAAAACTTCGGGCGCGTGTCGCCTTACGCCCGATGATAGAGCCCTATTTCAACACGGACACGGCTCCCTGTTGAAATCGCGTTGGGCTGCGCCACCTTAGGCGGCGAAGGTGAAAAAGGTGGACCCATGACCGACTGGACAGCGACCCGTGCCGAGGGCGAAAAACGGCTTGCGGCCTTTGCGCCGCGTATGGGGCGCTGTTATGCCAACGGTCGCAACACAGATCACGGGCCAACCGGGCACAAAGCCGTATCTGTATTGTCACCATACATCCAGCGAAGGCTTGTGCTGGAATCTGACGTTGTGGCGGCAGCACTTGCATCGCACGGGCCACAGGATGCGGAAAAGTTTGTGCAAGAGGTGATCTGGCGCGGCTATTTCAAAGGCTGGCTGGAACGTCGTCCGCAGATCTGGACCAGCTATGTGCATGGGGTGCAAGCAGATCTTGCAGCGGTGGACCGCGACCGTCGTCTGCGCAGGGATGTCGACTTGGCGATGAATGGCCAAACTGGTCTTACTTGTTTCGATGCCTGGGCCGAGGAATTGGTAGCGACAGGCTATTTGCACAACCATGCCCGGATGTGGTTTGCCTCGATCTGGATCTTCACGCTTGGCCTGCCATGGCGGTTGGGGGCGGATTTCTTTTATCGGCATCTGCTCGATGGCGATGCGGCGTCGAACACGCTGGGGTGGCGCTGGGTCGCCGGGCTTCATACACGCGGCAAGCCCTATCCGGCAGAGGCTGCCAACATCGCGACCTTTACGTCAGGTCGGTTTACTCCGCGCTCGGACGATCTGGCAAAGGTGACACAAGGGCTGGAGGCGACCGAACCTGATGGCCTGCCATTTGTTCTGCCGCTGCGCCCGTTCATGCCACCACTACCGGGTGTACCGACAGCCTTACTTATCACGGGTGAGGATTGCCGGATCGAAGATTTCGGCCTTGCCGCCTTCGACATCCGCACGTCCGCCACTCTGACAACCAGCCACCTTCGCTCCCCCTTGCCGATCGCAGACTGCGTGTCAAAGTTTGAGGCTGCGGCGCTGGTGGATACGGCGACGAGGGTCGGCGTTTCCCCGCTAGAACTGTATGCGGATGCCCCCGACGACTTCGTAGAATGGGCCGCATCGGCAGGCGCCACGCAGATCGCCACGGCTTATGTTACCCGCGGGCCGATGCGCGATTGGTTGGAGGAGTCTGCACCCGCTCTGGCGGCGCGAGGCATCACGCTGCGCGAATGGCACCGCGACTGGGACTGCGCAATCTGGCCCCACTCCACCGCCGGGTTCTTCAAGGTAAAACAGCAGATCCCGCAGCTTCTTGAGCAATTGGTGAAGGCGTGACGATCACGAGATCGCCATATGTGCTGTCAGGTTGCCAATTGCGGCAAACTCACAACCATTGCATTTACCGCGCGGCCTATGGTCCGGGTGCGTTAGCTGACACGGCAGGAACCAGATGGCTGCCGGCACGTCCGGACCACCACGCAATTCGCCGACCGTAGATTTGCCATTTCGCCCAGCGACCGGAATTTGGGGCCGCGAACGCTGTTCCTGTCTAGACAGTCTGACTTCGCTTTCGACGCAAATAGGAATACGACGCAACCGCGCCAGGGCCTTTATCTGGTTTCGGCGAAAAGCGCAGGCGTTTCGTGGCCGAAGATTGTGATCTCGCCACTGAGGCAGGCATTTTCAACTGCGACGGCAGTCCGGATATTCCGCCGCGTCGCCGTTGAGATCTCCAGGTCATCCAGCGCTTCGATCAGGAAATCGCGCCAGGCGGTGCGGGGTGGTGAGCCTGCAACCTTTTCGCTCCGGTTGTCTGCGGATTTGTCCCAGGTGGCACCAATACGAGGCGACCAGACAACATCACCCAGAAGGGCCAGACGGCCCCAGCCTATTTTGTCTTCGCCAAATCGGACCCCTTCGGGAAATCCCTGGCTCTCCACCAGGCACCTTTTCCATGTTCCGGCCGTGCTCGACGAGACGATCATGGGCCCGGAACTCATGGCCTCGAAGAAGCAAGGAAGCGGTCCGCGACGGTCGGATCCGATTCCGAAACCGTGCTGTTTTGCCTTACGTTCCAGCGAAATCTCGCCCCATGCATCTGCGTAGAGCACGGCTTCCGGGAATTCTGTCATCAGAACCAGCAACTCTGAAACGTGATGGTCCGCCCAAGTATCATCTGCATCCAGAAACAGGATGACTTCCCCACGCGCAGCTTTCCAACCTGCGTTGCGGGCAGCCGCGGCGCCTTGGTTTTCCTGTCTGATGAGATGAAGGACACTTGCGTGATCAGGATCCTGTGACGCCCAGTCTCGTAACACATCGCTCGAGCCATCCGTGGAGCCATCATCGACCACGAGGAGTTCAAAAGCGACGTCTGCCAGGCGGCAGGACATGTAGGCCACACAGATCGCAGCGGCTATGTGGCGCGCTTTTTGATAGAGTGGAATGACAACGGAAACCACTGGCGTTGGTTTGGTCATCACGGGATGTGTCATGGAGGATCTTTCAGTTTAAGCCGCCGTCTACGGCATCTCCAGTCTCCTGACAAACCCGAAACGGAAATAGAACTCACTTACTGGGGGGGTAAGGCTCTGTTGCTTGGCAGAACGGATTGCCATTCGCTTTTGGGACGACCAGTTTCGCAGAATCCGGCCCGGCTGACAGGGTCACGGAGTGCCGCGCAGCAGATCAGGTCGAGCCGACGACGGCCACACAAGTCACCGTTAGGCTGGCTCACGGCAACACGCTGATGCGATCGTTCTGCCAGCCCGCCACCAATTCCCGCAGCGCAGGTGGTTCGATGAC
>NZ_JBGQOJ010000049.1:0-7407 GCF_052119585.1 Pseudogemmobacter sp. W21_MBD1_M6
AACCCACCAAAACCAACCGAAGAAACCCAAGCCTAAATTCCAAAGGCCACTGTCTCAAAGTCGTTGACACGTTCCGCCTGGCCGGAGTGGTCGACAACGGCTGCGAGAGAGCGGGCCAAAGAGCTGCGGCGGCTGGTCGACGCCGAAATCGACCCCCGGGCCGAGCGCGAGCAATTACGCACAGCGCCCACAGTCTCTGACTTGATCGAACGCTATATCATGGAGCACGTGCCGCGGCTTGCGCCCCGGTCGCAAGGGGATCAGATTTCCATGCTGCGCAAACTGGTCCTGCCGGACTGGGGAGACCGCCTTGTAACCGAGATCACCAAGCAGGATGCATCGCGCTTTCTCAATGAGGTGGCGAAGGGCCGCCCCCGGCCCCACAAGCTGAAGCCCAACAGGCGTGCGCGCAAACTTCAGGGAAGCAAGCCCACCCCAATCCGCGCGAACCGCATGGGGCAGGTCATGCGCAAGATGTTCAACTTGGCCATTGATTGGGAATGGCGGATTAACAATCCTTTTCAGGGATTTTACCAGCGGCTGGAAAACAGCCGTGAGCGGTTTTTGTGCATGGAGGAAATAGAGCGGCTGGCGGCTGCACTCGATCATGCCGAAGATCAACGCGCCGCGGGCATTATCCGCATGTGCATGTTGACCGGTGCCCGCGTGGGCGAGGTGCGCACGGCGCGTTTCGAGGATTTCAACCTCGAATTCGGCAGCTGGTCCAAGCCGGCGGCCACAACCAAGCAGCGCAAGATCCACCGTATCCCGATTTCTGCAGATGTGGCCACCTTGGTGCGGCAACGGCGGCTGGTCGTGCCGCGGGGAAGTCCGTGGCTCTTTCCTGGCGATACGCCCGGGCAGCCTGTGCAAGAAATCCGCCGCTTCTGGATCAGGATGCAGAGAGAGGCACAGGTCGAGGGCGTTCGAATTCACGACTTGCGCCATACTTTCGCGTCCCTCCTAGTCAGCGGCGGCGCCTCTCTCGAGATGATTGGCCGTTTGCTTGGCCATACGCAGATGTCCACCACGCAGCGCTATGCGCATCTGATGGACACCCCCCTGCGTGAAGGGGTCAACTCGGTCGCAGAAATCATGCGCGCGCGGCCGAGGCTTGTGCATTCCAGCCAAGCCACAGGGAGGACTGCCTGAGGGCAGTCCTCGTTGATTTAAAGTCAGAGTTTTTCCTGCAGCCACCACCAGACGCGAGCGAAACGCTTGCGCACGGTGCTGGCATCGGGGATATCGCCATCCGGGCTTCGCTCGACGAACCAGTCGAGCATTAACTTAAAGAAGTCCTCTTGGGTGCGTGGAAGCCCTTCGGTGATCACCTCGATCAGGACATCCACCAACATGTGCTCCCAGTCATAGTTGGTGCGGCGCCCAACACGGCGCGCTGGCTTGCCGCCAAAGGCCAGAAGTTCATTTACATGCTCGAATTCCTCCACCTCATTGACAGGCAGGATTAAATCCGCGAGCCGCACTTCGATGCCCTGCGCCGGTTCGGTGATGAATTGCCAATTGAACGTCTCCTGGGGCAGGATGCGCTGGACCAAGCAAGTTCGCTCCGGGCTGTCGCCTCCGTAAAGGAGGCGCGCCACATCGGTGGCGCTTACCGTGACCACCCCAGCGATGATCTCTTTGCCGCATTTAACCGGACCTATTGGCAGTACGATCTGAAGACGGCCAGCAATCGCCCAGCCCCCGATATCGGCAAGGCTATAGCCCCAACGTGACGGCAGGTCGATCAGGCGGAAGAACGCCTTTCTAATTTTTAGCATATTGGTTTTCCTTGAAACCGCAGCGCTATCGCTTTCCTGTCATTAGACGCTGCGGCATTGCAGTGCCGGAGCGCAGACTGCGGCTCCGGCCCGACGCCAGAAGCCCCTTGGGTTCTGCAGCGCAGCTGCAGGATGGGTGACCGTCAGCTTTGTGCAGAATGAACCAGAGGGGTACCCTAGGTCAGACTCCAAGCCTCTGTTGAAATTGTAACAATAATAACACAACCACTGCGGCATCGGTGATGTCACAGTTAACGCTAAGGGCGAGAAGCCGGAAACACTCAAAACCAATGCCGGTCGTGCCAAACGCAAAACCGCGCTTTGGAACGCAAGAATGCGCATCAGATGGCGACCAAAAACCATTTTGGCGATTCACTGCTCAGGCGCGCAGGGCGCGAGCGCGCCGCATGCACCCTACGAATGGACACAAAAGCTGGCTAAGTTATTGTTTTTAAACACTCGGAATGCCGTGTGCCGCTTAAATTCCGGTTTGTTCCTGAATTCCGGATGGGTCGACCTGCTTTCTTTGCGGCGTTCGGGGATGTGCCCCGAGCGTAAAAGGAATCGCAGATGACTGAACTGGTATTGGAGGCCGACCGGATCACGCCGATCCTGTCGGATTTGATCAGCCGCTCAGAGCTTGCCGCCGAGCTGCAGCTTACAACCGAAACACTGTGTCGTTGGAATACGCAACGCATTGGGCCGGTCCCCACACGGATCGGACGCAAGGTGTATTACCGGCGCGCCAGCGTGGAGCAGTGGTTGCTTGCCCAAGAGGAAAGCGTGCCCCCACGTCAGAAGAGGGGGCGCCGATGAGTATTCCCCTTCCCTTCCGCAAGCGCAGCGCACGCGACCGGGTCCGCCAGGACTGGATTGAGGAGCGGCGGCGCGAAGCCCGCGCTGTCATCGCCGATGTTGTGCATCACTCCGACCACCTAGTGCGGTTGGCGTGCGATGTTCTGGTCGCCCATGGCGAGACCGAAGTCGAACGCCGCGATGCCCGAGCCCTGCTGTTTGTGATCGACGCACGGATGCCACTGCGTCAGCGGCACCTTCAACAATTGGATCCGGAGGTAGAGCGATGAAGCGTCGTGGGACACCGGAGGCAGATCTGCAGCGGACGGTTGTTATCACCCTGCGCTTTGTCCTGCCCAAGGGGGTAATCATCCATCACTGCGCCAATGAGGTGACCGAGGCCGGACCACCCGGTGCCAAACGCCAGGCGATCCTGGTCGGCATGGGGGTGCATCCCGGCTTTGCCGATCTAATTGTGCTCTGCGGCGGGCGCGTGCTGTTTCTGGAGCTGAAGTCTCTGAAGGGACGACTCAGTCCCGCGCAAGCGACGTTTCGCGATGCGGTACAGGCGCTGGGATTTGGCTGGGCGCTGGTGCGCAGCCTCGACGATGCGCTGGGCGCGCTGGCAGATCACGGGTTCACCACGCGGGTCGTGCAAACCGGTACATCGGAAGCCCAGCACGATGCAGGGGCCCGGCACGATGGCGCCGGTCCCTCGGCGCGGAGGGCCACCTCATGAGCCACGCCGCCACCAACTGGGCGATCCAGCGCCGCGGGCTCAAGCCCACCACCAAGATCGTACTCTGGCATCTGTGTGATCGCTTCAATCCCGATTACGGCTGTTTCCCGTCGCAGGAGCGGCTGGCGCATGATTGCGAGATCGGGCGCGCCACCCTCAACCGCCATCTCGATGATCTGGAAGCCCACGGGCTCATCCGCCGCATTCGAAATGTCGATGCCAGGACCGGTCAGCAGCGGCCTACCCGCTACCTGCTCGGCTTTGAGCCAGGCTTCACACCGTCCGGCCCCGGAGAGCCAGAGGGCGATGACAACGCGCCACGCGACGCGGATGACCCCGAGCCCCCGTGTCCCGATATGAGACACGGGGATAGGCCAGAAAAAACATGGACTGGCAATGACTTGTCTGCGCCAATCCCACCAGAGCCGTGTCTCGATTTGGGACACGGGTCCGTGTCTCATTTTGATGCAAACCCGTGTCTCAAAAATGGCGATTCCCGTGTCTCAAAATGGGACACTAACCTTGTAAGGGAACCTTTAAGAGAACCAGTAAAGGAGGAGGAGGACGCGCGAGGGCGCGAAATCGCCTTTGATGATTTTTTTGGCGAGCTGCTGCAAGCGCTGGGCTTCGATGCCGACGGGGCATTGCCCGCCTGGTGGCAGGGCTGGCCGGCTCGGCTGCATGTGCAGCGCTGGATCGAGAACCTCGGGCTGTCCGAGGATCAGGTCATCGAGGTTGCCCGAGAGACACGCCACACGCACCCTGCCCCGCCCGATGGGCCCAAGGCGCTTGATCGGGCGATGGAACGCGCTGCAAGGCGTGACGCCGAGGCGGCAAACCATGCCACAGCCAGCGACCGAGCAGCCAGGCGACAACGCAAGCGCGATGCCGGCCCCCGTCCCAGCGATGACCGACTGGCGGCATTCTACGCCGATATGGTCAATTCTGATCGCTTCCTGCCCGCCAACGCGATCAGCAGCGCCATGTGCGGATTGATGCTTGCACGCAAGCTGGTCACGCCGGAACAGCTGCGTCTGCGGGGTGTGCTATGAGCCAGTTTGATCGCAGACTGCCCGGCATGCGGGCGAAGCCCGGCGCAGGCGGCAAGACCAAACGCGCGCTGGGCGTGCAGGCAGCCCTCGAATGGGCGTTTCGGGTCGAGAAGGCACAGTTGGAACTACCCCCGCGACAGGACGCCAGTGAGGAAAGTCGCGGCTTCGGGCTGGAGTATGTTCTGATGCAACGCGCCGCCCTGGGCTGCAAGGTAGATGGCGGACGACACAAGATGGGCGGCTATGTCCACGAGGACGCCGAAGTCATCGCCGCCACCGTCGCCGGCATGCCTGACAGCTGCGGCGGCATCCGCATGGCGGTCCGCGTGGCGGAACTGGCCCGCGCCGGGCTGACGCCGGACTGGTTGCCCGGTGTCGTGCCGCGCTGCGTGCCGCGGGACACACGCGAGAACCAGCACGGCGTGCGGGCGGTCACCGAGGTCGTCGGCACAGAGCGGGTTCTCTCCCGCGGCAAATGGCGCACAATCGAGATGCTGGCCTGCCCCGTGACCTGGCGGCCGCATACCGAGCAGATCGCATCCGCCCGGCGCGGCTATGACGACTGGTGGCAGGCGCTGGATTGCGTGCGCGATGGGCTCTTGGCGGGAGGCATGTTGCGCGAGGTTAAGTTGACGGCGCTGATGCCGAAAGTGCGCCCTTGGCAACGTCGATGATGGGCAAAGCGTTTGAATACCGCTTAATGTCTGGATTTCAGCTTCTGGCTGAAATACGGTCTGGAAAGAAGTTTTAGAGGGCAAATTAATCAATGGCATCAACCGAAAACGGCTCTGACCTCGACATTGAAGCCAGCCTGTTTAAGACCGCCGACAAGTTGCGCGGCAATATGAAGCCGTCGGATTATAAGCACGTCGCCCTTGGCCTAATCTTCCTAAAGCATATTTCAGTTGGGTTCGAACTGAAGCGTCAGGCGCTGCTGGCCGAGTATCCCGAGGATGCTCAGGACCCGGACGCGTATCTCGCCGACAACGTCTTCTGGGTATCTCTTGTCGTCGGCCCAGATAGTTTCCGCGCTATTTTCGAGGCGAATGTGGCTCCATTGTTTGCGCGCATCCTCGCCCAGACCCGCGACCTGCTGCTGCCGCGCCTGATGTTGGGAGAATTGCGGGTGGCCAAGGCGCCGCAGATCGCACAGGAGGTGGCGTGATGGCCGTTGCCTATCATCAGGGCCGCTTTCCGCCTAATGCCCTCGACTGGTTGCAGCTTTTACCGTTGATTGGCCCCGCCAATGCCGCCGTCGCGCGATACGAGGGCGTGTTGCACGGCATCCCCAACCCCAATGTGCTGTTGTCGCCACTGACCTCGCAGGAAGCCGTGCTATCCAGCCGGATCGAAGGCACGCAGGCCACGCTTGGCGAGGTGCTGGAATTCGAGGCCGAAGGCGAACCGGGCGACGAAAGCACGCCAAAAAAAGCTGATATCCACGAGGTGCTAAACTATCGCGCGGCACTGGCAGAGGCATCGCGCCTGCTGGACGAGTTGCCGCTGTCGCAACGCCTGATCCGCCTGACCCACGAACGCCTGATGCAAGGTGTGCGCGGCCGCAACAAAGACCCGGGCGAGTATCGCCGCATACCCAACTGGATCGGCCCTGAAGGTTGCACCGTTGAGCAGGCCCGTTTCATACCCTGTTCCGCCGAGGCGCTGCCTGATGCGATGAGCGCGTGGGAGGCCTATATCCACGCACCGGCCCCTGACGCGCTGATCCAGCTTGCAGTGCTGCATGCCGAGTTTGAGGCTATCCACCCCTTCCTTGATGGGAACGGGCGGTTGGGGCGCCTGATCATCCCGCTGTTCCTGAAATCCAAGGGCCTGCTGTCGGCCCCGAACTTTTATCTGTCGGAGTATCTGGAAAGCCACCGCGACGAATACTACGACCGCCTGCTGGCCGTGTCACGGGATGGCGACTGGACCGGATGGTGCGGGTTCTTCCTGCGTGCGATCATAGAACAGGCGGGCACGAACCAGACCAAGGCGCAGGCGATCCACTCGCTTTACACCGCGCGCAAGGACTGGATGGTCGAGGCCACGCGGTCGCAATACGGGGTGCGCGCACTGGACTGGTTCTTCAGCCGCCCGATCTTTGTGGCGTCCGATTTCGTGACGCAGGCCGATATTCCCGAACCGACGGCCAAGCGCATCCTGCGCCTAGTGCGCGACAACGGGCTGCTGCGCGAGATCAAACCGTCCAGCGGCAGACGTCCAGCAGTTTTGGCCTTCCCCGATCTATTGAACATTTGCGAAGGGCGGGCTGCGTTTTGAGGATCACTTATGCACCTCAAACTAGCTTGTGGGCCGAAATGCAGGCCAAACTGCCCCACAAGACATATTGCAGCGCATAAGTGATCCTCAACGCACCCGTACATTTCTGAATCGAGGTTTTCATGACCATACCTTCCAAAGACGCCATGACGGGCCGCGAACACCCCCCGCTGCCGCCCGTGTTCATGGAACCGCCGAATGGGCTGGATGAGGCTTGGACGCATGGGTTTCTTCTGGTGGGGGACGCAACGGGGACGCGCAGCGAGCCCCCTTGCCAAGATGTGTTCAAGATGTGTTGTAGTACAACACATCTTGCGTTCGCTCTAACGGCGCTGATTTCGCTGTAATACAAGACTTGGGCTGCTCCGTAGGACATGCCAGTCCCCCATGTATCGCCGCAGATGAGACAGCTGGATTAGATGCCAATGTCAGCATTTATCTGGCACGTGCTCAATGGCTGGCTCTCTGACAGATTGATTGAATCGGTAGATTATGTTATTTCTCGACAATCCAAGTGAAGCGCGTTGGTTGCTTGTATCCTCGTGCCTCCGACGCCGGACGTCCGGTTTAACCGTCGATCATTGGGGATACAAAGCTATGACATTTCGACAAATTATATTCATATGCTTTTTTGCAAACGCCCCGCTTCCGGCAATCGGCCAAAACCTAGATGCCGGTGATATCCCCCTGTGTCAGCGTAGTTGTCCGCCGCTCTATTTTTCTCTAATTTTCAGGTGGGCGGGATAGGACAATGACGTGG
>NZ_JBGQOJ010000050.1:0-7397 GCF_052119585.1 Pseudogemmobacter sp. W21_MBD1_M6
GGGTTCGTTCTCCTGCGCCCTCAAGTGTAAACTTTAGCCAGTCAATTGTCTCACGCTTATTGGCACAGAGGGGGGGCTGTTCACCGCGAGCACCGTCATCGACCCGGGCGCGCTCAGCGCTTCATAGAGCGCCGCCGGGCTGGGAAAGGTCGCGGCCAACCGGGTCGCCGCCAAGGCCACGGCAGGGCGCAGGCTGTAGACCACCGGCTCCTTGATCGTCCCGTCAGGGACAGGCGGCAGAGCGTCCGCCATCAGCGCGGCGGCCGCTTCCGCTTCTGCCTCAACAAAATCAAGAATATCGTCCAGATCGGTCCGGGGCAACGTGCTGGAGGTGCCCACCGACCGGGCCGGGGTTGAGGCCGGGGACGTGGCGGGCTTCGCCTGACACTGCGGCACAACCGCGGAGACGGGTATATCGGTCGGCGCAACGTAAGGCGGGTGGGTCGTGATGACACCGCTGATGGTCGCCCATCCGGGATGTTCAAGAAGCAAGCTCTCGCGGATCGCTGCGGCGAAATCGCACCAGTCAGCCGGGGCTGCCGTGCCGCTGGTGGACGTGAGCGGGAGGGTCGGGGTCATGGGCTGCGTCATGGGAAGCCTCCGTTAGTTGTAGGAAAAAAAAGGGGAAGCGGCTCGGCCCAAGGGCGGGCCGGGAACCAGATCTGGATACGGGGTGGTCGGGTGTTGCCGATGGCGCCGATCGAGGCACGCCCGGTCAGTTGGCCCCGGTTTAGGCCGACCCGATCAAGCGGTTCGGGTCAGCCAGCCCCAATGTAGGCGGCACCGGGGACTAGGCGGCCCCGGATTATGCGGCGAGGTCGAGATCGTGGCCCCATCCGCCAGGGATGGCGTCGGTGTGACCAAGTCGCGCGAGGGCCGCATCAAGCGACGCCCGCGGGTTCCGGCGCAACTCCGTGATCTCGGAGACGTGCACGACATGACGGCTGTGCCAGTCGGCTGTGAAACGCACCACCCCCTCCGCAAGGATGACCATCGCAAGGATGTCGAAATCGGTGGCAGCATAGGGGCCGCGCCCGGTCGCGCCGCGTTCGGTGCGTTGCTTAAGGTTGAAGACATAGTCCCCGGTTGTCCACATCGGGGCGGGGCCTGTCTCGGAGGCAGCATCCTAGCCGACAAGCCCTCGAGCATGCTCAAGGCGTTCGAGGCGCACCATTTTCGTTTCCGGAAGACGGATGACGCGTCGATGATGCATCTTACTATATCGGCTCCACGCGGGATCAGGCTGACCCCGCGCGCGTGGCGGGTGGTCTTTGCGTCGACATTACGCGACCTCGGCGCGCCGCTTCACCAGCTGGTCTGGGTCGCCTATCGGCACCTTCGGGCAGCGACGGACCATATTCATTTGCTGTTCAGCCGCTACACCATCCATGGCGCAGCTGTTGCGCTGGCCAAGACTCCCGATATGTATGAGCTAGGAAACCGACTTTCCCGCCGTTTGCGACTTCCGACGCCGTTTCCCGATGTCAAGTCCGGGCCAACGATGATCCATGCCCCGGTCCGGTTAATCAACAAAGGGAAGCATGAAGGGATTTCAGATATGGGCGTGGTCGGTCACCGGGTCAACGAGGCACTGGCTGTCGAACGTCCGGACACGTATTCCAGCTTCGTGGAAGCTGTTGCGCGCCATGGGGTTTGCCTACAGGTGCGGCACTATCAGAATGGAACAGACGGGCTGGCCTATGCAATAGACCAACCAAAACCCAAAACTCTCCGGGAATTCCGTCCACCAGTATGGATTCCCGGTGGTCGTGTTGGATCGCAATTCACGCTGAAGGGTATACTTCGGCGCCTGGATCTCCTGCGATATCTGAATGAACTCCCATCTCAGGTTGCAGTGATGAAACTTTTTGGGAACGCGCCCGACTCGACCGGGGCGCAGCTGGACCTATGGAAGGAACTCAATGAGCAACGAAGAAAAGACTATCGACTTGACGGGCAGCGCCGAGGAGGCCGTGGAAGCTATCTGGCAGCTGGTCCATCGGTTGGAGGAGATCGCTGGTCGGCTGGATCCGCTGGCTCAGGAACTGGCGCAAGTCCCGGGCGAGGCGAACGTACTTCTCAAGAAGCTGTTCGAGTACCTCTCGAGCTTGCAACAGATCACCACGGACACATTAACAAAGGTCAACATGATCCAAGAGACAATCGCGGCGATCAGGTCGGACCAGTCCGCGCAGGTCGATCGGATGGAACGGATGGAAAAGATGTTGCGCGAGATACACTCGCCCTTGACGAACCACGTCCGCTAACCCTCGCTGCAATCGTCGGCACCCTGGCGCGCCTGACTGAAAAATGGCTGATCACCCTCAGCCTCCGGCTTGAGGAGGGCGGAGGGTTTGTGATTTCTGGTGCTCAGATGCCTTTTTTGCGATACTGGCCGAACAGGGGTGCGGAGATATTGGCGCCGGACTTTTCGGACGATATGCAAAAGCTCGCTGACGACCTGGGACTCAGGGTCGTTCCGGTTCCGGCTTCCGGTGGACCGCAGATGACAGTTGAGATCATTTCGACCGGCGGACCGTCGTTTCACGAAGAGGACCAACCGATGGAGGACCCTGAGCACACAACTGGCCCGGACCTATGAATGGCCGGTACCAAAATTTTCCGTCTGGTCCCGCTGCTCGCTTCAGTATGATAATCTAGCGCGGCAAATCTCTCACCCCGGTCAACGACGGCAGGCGATCTATCGCGGCTTTGAGCGCTGGGAGGGGTGACTGGTCGCCATATACCGATTCATGCACGTCCTGACCCTCGTGACCCATGATGTCTCGGGCGACTTTGGCGGGCACTTCTTTGTCGAGATCGAGGATGTGCTGGACGTAATGGCGGGCGCTCTGAAGCGACAGGCCATCACCTGCAGTTCCCCAGATTTCCGCGACAAATTTTTCGACCTTGCGGCCGACCTTGCGGCCCATAATTTTTGAGGCCGGTTCCTTAAGGTCAGGGAAAAGAAGAACATATCCAGCCTTTCGAGCGTCGCGAACAAGGTCCAGTAAGCCCAGGCGTATCAGGTCGTCGTGAACCGGGACCTTTCGTCTCGAAGACGCGTTCTTGATCCGGCGGTCGGTGGTCGTGATCACATCAAAATAGGTGACCCCACCCTCTTCCCTGATGTAATCCACGCCGATGCCGGAGATTTCCTCGCGCCGCAGAGCACTATAGGCCGCGATCAAAGGGACCCAGTAAAGCCCGCTCTTGCGCCGTTCGGCAAGCGGGGGAAGCCTAGGCCCCGGCTGGGGATCAGTCCAGTACCGGTGCTGGAACAGGGTTTCGAGTTCATCCCGAGTGAAGGTCCGCTTCTTGTCACGTTGACGTCCCTTCTCCTTTCGCCGGAGGAGGCTGGGATCTAGCCGGGGGTGCAGTTCATAGCCCTCGGCCTTGGCCGTGGAAACAAGCGCGCTGGCATGGTCGACGTAGCGATTGACCGTGCCGACAGCCATGCCGACCTTCTCCTTCGGAAGTGTCGCGGCCCTTGCGAGAATCGTTTCTAACGGCAGGGTGTGATCTGAGGGCGATTTTCCGAACGATTTTGGCAACTTCAGCAAGGTCGCCCTGAACTTCACCAGATCCGATTGCAGGAGGGACCTGATATCTGTTTTTCCGATGACCCGTTGAAGGAGCGTGCCGAAAGCCTGGTACTGACGCGCCGTCTTGTCCTCCAGGCCTTCATCGGCGTGTCGCTTGAATTCGATCATCCGCTCAATGACCGCGGTGATGGACGGGTCAAGATCAGATGCCGCGGGTTCTGTCGGTTGGACCTCTTCAACTGGGGCGAAAGCCGCGATGCGTGGTGCAGCGGTCGTGGGTGCGAACACGGCAGAAATCTCCGGCGTCTGGGCGTCCGGTCGCTCAACATCCGAGGAAAATACCCCCCGGGCCGGGTCGAACTGGCTCAAAACTTCGGCCGCCAGTGCCCGGGCGGGCGGCGTTGTCACTGCGGCCTTGGCCGCGCGCATTCCCTCAATGTGAAGTTCGAGCAGCTGGGCCTCCTCACGGGGTCCGTTGATCCGACGACCGTTCACCTCTTCAAATACCGCGGCGCGGCGATCTGCGCCGACATGGCTCTGCAAGAAGGGCCGGAAGTGTCCGTCAAGGACCAGCCGTAGCATGGCCACCTCTTGAAGACTGCGACCCGCTGCGATCATCTGGTCTGCGGCCTCGCCCGAGATGGTCGCGCCGACTCCTTGATCCGCCAGAATGTCCCAGGCCTCGTTCATCCCAGTGACGATCTGCCGTTCCATCTCACCGGGTGGCTTGCCGTATCTGAAGCGCAGATCCCGGCGGAGATCGTGATCGGCCGTCACGTGGCTCTTTACCACGTGCTGCAAATACCGCCGGGCTTCCTCCAGCGTGATCCTGTCCTGTTCTAGGGCTGCCATCATCGGCTCACTCTCCGCGCTTAACACACGGGATAATATAGTCGCCCTGATGCGGTCTGTGGTGCGCAAAGACACCCTCAGGTCGCAGATAGATGTGGATAGAGGATGGACCTTGCGCCGCCAGTAGTAGACGTCGCCGCGGCGGGTGAGGTGAGGCAGGGCAGTCATTACGGGCTCCGAATTGGAGACCGACGCGCCTTTCACCGCCGCAGCGGTGTCACAGTCTGGTGTCACAGTAACGGACCCCCGAAGGGGAACGCTAAGGAGATCAGATACTTAGGAATATATTGGCTCCGGCGGTAGGGATCGAACCTACGACCAATTGATTAACAGGCGATTTTTTACCCTTTTTCAAGGTCTTGATTTTGTGGAGAGTTCCTGAGAATATCCTATATAGTGAAATGATTACAGCGACATATGAAGTTACAAAAGTGACAGTCGCAGTCAGTCGCCGACGCTGGTAGCCGTTACAGATGGTGACAAATCCGGTGACAAATAATTCGATCCTCCGTCCGAACCTGCGCAAAGGATGAAGCGCTTGGCAGACCGGACGGACGACGTCGGAGTGTTGGGGCGCGCTGTCCTATGCTGAAAGAAACAGGGGCTGGGGTGGAGACGACATGGCTAAATTGACGGACGGAAGAAACGGGATCATCGCCGGGGCACCGTCCCCAGAACGCGGACAGCGATTCCTCTATGATGAGCACCGGGATGCCCCACGTGGGTTTGGGCTGCGCGTCACCGCTGCTGGCGGCAAAGCATTCATCCTGAGTTATACCATCGACGGTAGAAAGCGGCGCAAGACCATCGGCGAGTGGCCGACTTGGAGCTTGGAGGCTGCGCGCCTTGAAGCCAGGGATCTCGTTTTAAAGATCAGTTCCGGCGCTGACCCGCTTGAGGATGCACGTCGGCGCAAAGCGGAACCCCTGGTCCGGGACTTGGCCGCGGATTGGCTCGATATGCATGCCACCGGCCTGAAGAGCGAGAAGGCCATTCGCGGTTATATCGAAAACGACTTGGTCCCGGCGATCGGTCGCCTAAAGGTAAGTGATGTTCGGCGGCGCGATGTAATCGAGGTGGTCGAGGCCAAGGCGGAACGCACACCACGGGCGGCTGCCCAGCTGCTGCTCTATGCCCGGCTCATGTTCGATTACGCTACGGACCGAGATTACCTGCCAGCGAACCCGCTGGCGGGCCTGAAGCCCTCAGCGATCAAGGTGAAGGGGAAACGGGATCCGCTGAAACCGGTGACCCGCGCCCGCGTGCTTGACGAGGAGGAAATCCGGGCGTTTTGGTGCGGTGTCGAAACTTGCGGCCTGCATAAACTGACCGCATTTGCCCTGAAGCTCGTGCTTGTGACAGGACAGCGGCCGGGGGAAGTGGCCGGGATGCACGATAGCGAGATTGCGGGGCGAATCTGGACCATCCCCGCGGAGCGTCGGGGCAAGACCCAAACAGCTCACGAAGTTTACCTGACTGGGACGGCGCTTGAAGTGCTAGATAGTGCAAGGGCGGAACTTGATCGGCTGCAAGATCGCAGGACGGCTCCGCGTGGTGGATACATATTTGAGGCAAAGCCAGGCTCTCCGGTGACGAATGCTGCGCTCTGCCGTGCCGTGAGCCGACATCATGTATTGAATCGCCCCGGTTTCACCGGAGACCCATAGCTTCATTTCACGCGACCATATCGAGCACGTCGCGCTGTGCATAGAAGTTCTCTTCAGCCTCTGCTGGCGGGATGTTCCCGATGGGGCCAAGCAGGCGTCTGTGGTTGAACCAATCGACCCATCCGAGGGTGGCCATTTCCAGATCTTGCATGTTGCGCCATGGACCCTGGCGGTGGACCAGCTCGGTTTTGTAGAGACCGTTAATCGTCTCAGCGAGGGCGTTGTCATAAGAGTCCCCAACGCTGCCGACCGATGGTTCGATGCCGGCTTCGGCCAGACGCTCAGTGTATCGAATGGACAAATATTGCCCGCCGCGATCCGAGTGATGGATCAATCCCCCTTTCTGAACAGGCCGTCGGTCATGCAGGGCCTGCTCCAAGGCATCGAGCACAAAGTCAGTCTTGGCAGACCGCGAGACCCGCCATCCGACGATGCGGTCAGCGAATGTATCAATGACAAAGGCCACATAGACAAAACCCTGCCATGTCGACACGTAGGTAAAATCACTGACCCAGAGAAGGTTCGGGGCTGGTGCTCGGAACACGCGGTTCACCTTGTCACGCGGACAAGGCGCTGACGTGTCAGGGACGGTTGTTTTGACCACCTTGCCGCGCACAGCCCCACGGATGCCGATCTGTTTCATCAGGCGCTCCACCGTGCAGCGCGCCAGCTCAAAGCCCTCGCGCTTCAACTGATGCCACGCCTTGCGGACCCCGTAGACCTGGTAATTCTCATCCCAGACACGTTTAATCTCAGGGCGCAGCTCCGTGTCACGCTGATGCCGCGCCGAAGCTTTGGAAGGATCAGCGAGGCACGCCAGGCGGTGGTAATATGTCGACGGCGCGATCGGCAGAACCCTGCAGATCGACTCGACGCCGTAAACAACGCGCTGATCTTCAATGAAGCCGATCATCGCTTCAGTGGGCGGTCGAGTTCCGCCTGCGCAAAATAAGCTGATGCTTTGCGGAGTATCTCGTTCGCCTGGCGCAGCTCGCGAACTTCACGTTCCAGGGCCTTGATCCGATCCCGTTCCTCAGTGGTCACACCATCTCGCATGCCACTGTCTTTCTCGGCCTGCTTGACCCATCCGCTCAAGGTCTGGGGAATACAGCCGATCTTGGGTGCGATGGCCGCTATCGCGCCCGCCTGCGTTTCATATGAGCCTTGATGCTCGAACACCATCCGGACCGCCCGCGCGCGGACCTCTGGCGAGTAGCGATTTGCCATTTTGCTTTTTGTCATAACCATCATCCTTACTTAAGGGCACCTCTAAAAATTGCGCCTGATCTGACGGCGGTGTAGACATTGGGCCAGTGTGAGATGGAGGCTGGTT
>NZ_JBGQOJ010000051.1:0-6247 GCF_052119585.1 Pseudogemmobacter sp. W21_MBD1_M6
AACCCATTCCGATACCCACCACAGGCTGACGCACTTACTTCATAATCGCGAAATAAGTCAAAAATCGAGGTGCCCTATGGTTTCAACAAAAATCGGATACGCGCGTTGCTCGACCGACCGGCAGGACCTGTCGGCGCAGATACAGGCGCTCGAAAATCTCGGTGTCTCCCCGGATCGGATCTATACTGAGCACGGGCTGACTGGCACGAACCGGGCACGCCCAGGTCTGGATCAGGCTCTAGCCGCCGTGCGCGAAGGAGACACTCTTGTCATGCCGAAGCTCGACCGGCTGGCGCGCTCCGTCCCCGATGCCCGCGACATTGCCGACCAGTTGAAGGCAAGAGGCGTCAATCTGGCGCTCGGCGCGTCGGTCTATGATCCTGGCGGCCCCATGGGCAAAATGTTCTTCAACATCCTCGCCACCTTCGCGGAGTTCGAGTCTGACCTAATCCGAATGCGCACCCGCGAAGGCATGGCTATAGCCCGCGCCAAGGGCAAGCTGCGCGGCAAGCAGCCCAAGCTCTCCGACCGCCAGTCCCGAGAGCTCCGCCGCATGTACGACACCGGCGACTATTCCGTCAGCGACCTTGCCGAGGTCTTCTCAGTCTCACGGCCGACCGTCACAGAACCCTCCAGCGCCAGTCGGCCGCCACATTGCGATCACGAAACCCCGCCACTTACCGGTGAAGCAACTTGAGCTAGAACAAGGTTAACGCAAACAGTTACTGTCACTCATCCTTAGAACCAAAAAAGGAAACCCAAGAGCAGTGCTGACCCTTATCCTGTCGAAAGACCTCGACCTACGCTTCATCTCTCCGGATGCGACTGCATCGTTCCGACCGCATCCTGCCCATCTAGACCAGCCAATCGAGGTCGCCGAGGGTCTGATGGAGGTTGACCCGGGACTCTCTCTTGATTGTCGTGCAGCGCTGCGAGGCGGGCCGGCTGTACGGCGAGAAATCAACCCTTCAGGGGGTGACGGTTACCTGCGCCGGATCATGCTTCGAACGACGGGAGGCGGGAAGACCGAGGAACTGGTCATCAGTTACGAGCCGGGCGTGTCCGCTCAACGATTGGAACTGACACAGGTTCGCAAGCATTTGGCCGATGCCTTGGACGCGGTTCAGGACCCTTTTGCCTATTATGACAAACATGACTGTCTCGTTCACTTTAATCAGGCCTATGCCCGGCTGCAGGACAGCAGCGAAGGTGAAGTTATCGCAGGTATACGGTTCGAAGAGATCGTGCGCCGCAATCTTCGAAGCGGTCTTCTTGGGATACCGGCAGACCAGCACGAGCAGTGGCTTCGCGACCGCCTTGCTCAGAGAGAACGCCAGACGTTCGAACGGGAGATGCGGTTTCGCGACGGGCGTTGGTTTCGTGTCACGGAGCGCTCCACCGCGGTCGGGTCGCTCGTGCATATGCTCGTCGATATCACCGACATCAAAACCGCACAGGTTGCCCTGCAACAGGTGATATCCGGTGCGCAGGCTGCCGCTTGGTCCGTCAATCTCGAGACCGGTGAAAGCGATGTGAATGATCGCTGGATCGAGATGCTGGGCCTGGATCGGCAGGCCGTTGCATCCCTCGGGTTCGAGGGGTGGCTTTCGCTTGTGCATCCGGACGATGCTGCTGCGGCCGAGGCGGGGTTTCTGCAATGTGCAGACGGTTCGGCCGACGCGTTTGAGGTCGAGTACCGTTTGCGTCATCGACTTGGTCACTGGGTTTGGGTGATGGGTCGGGGCGGGGTGTCGGATCATCATGCGGACGGACGCCCTTCCGGGATCTCGGGCGTCCTTCTGGACATTTCTCGTCAGAAGCGGCTGGAGGCAAAGCTCGCGATGCAGTCCGCCGCGATTGCCGCGACCGAGGACGGGATCACGATTACCGATGAGGCCGGGACCATCCTCTACACGAACCCGGCGCATGCGGCGATGTTCGGCCATGACGATCATCTCTCCCTGGCTGGCCAGTCCTGGCATAGTCTCTATTCATCTCAGGCGGCGGCAGGGTTGGCGGCGAAAGCCTTCCCCGCGCTCAGAGCGAAAGGGTACTGGACCGGGCAGGTCGAGGCTCTCCGTGCGGACGGGGGGACGTTTGAGCAAGAGCTCAGCCTGACCGAGATGCCCGATGGAAAGATCGTCTGCCTCAACAGGGACGTGAGCGCGCGCAACGCGTTCGCGCGCGAGCAACTTCAGATCCGCGACCGGATCGAATTGGCGCAGCGCCAGGAAATCCTTAACCTTCTGGCCGCAGGGCTGACGCATGATCTGAGCAACTTGATTGCGATCATTTTGCACTTCTCCGATCCCGCCCTTGAAGAAGCGGGGGTCCAACTTCCCCAAGCCTTGAAAAATATTCATGCGACCGCGCGACAAGCGGTTTCCCTACTGGAACCGCTCCGTTCTCTTGGTACTGGAAAGCGGGAGACCGAAGAGACCGACCTTGCGGAACTCCTCAGTGAGGCTGCGGGCATTCTGAAACTCGGCGCAGCCCATAACCTCAAGATCACGGTCGATCTCCCTGACGAGCCGATCATCGCAACGGTTGATCCGCTCAAGCTGATGCAGGTTTTTCTGAATCTTGCACTGAACGGCCGGGACGCCTTGGGCGACGGAGAGCAAGAGATTGCCCTATCATTGTCACTCAGTGATACCGTCCCGCAGACTGCCGCCCTTGAGATGGGTGAGTTTCCAGATAAACCCTATGCGCTCTTCAGGATCAGTGACACTGGAACCGGCATCACGCCGGAGGTCAGGGCTCGGCTGTGGGAACCACATTTCACCACGAAGGGGAACATGGGGACGGGGCTGGGACTTCCGGTCATCGCGGAGATCGTGCGCGAGACTGGAGGGGCCATCGCGCTTGAAACCGCCCCAGGTGTAGGGAGCGCCTTCTATGTCGCGTGGCCACTTACTTATCCGGCCGGCCAAGAAAAGAAAGCTGGATAATGTGGTGGTGGGGTCGATGCCTTCGGTCCCATCACCGTATCAGGACCGGAATAAGGCCGTCCTGCACGCCCGATCCCACATAGGTATCAAGAAATACCGCCAAGTATCGATCAAGCTCACCAACCCGGTAGTGTAGGGTCAGGGTCAGGGTCAGAAACCAGCGTTAAAGGAGACAATCTGTCCATAGCTTGCGCTGGATCAAGGTTAACGCAAACGGTTACTGTCACTCATTCTTGGAACAAAAAAGGAATCCAAGAGCAGTGCTCACCCTCATCCTGTCGAAAACAACCCAAACCAATGGCATGGTTGAGCGATTCAACGGGCGCATCGGGGAAGTCCTGCAAAGCCAGCACTTCCGGTAAGGCGAAAAACTGGAGGCCACGCTGCATCGATACCTCTGGCTCTACAACCAGCAGATTCCCCAGTCAGCCTTGGGCAGCACCCCCCTTGCAAACCATGAAAAAATCGTGCAAGAGAAGCTCGCAACTGTTCAACTAACAGCCATGCGACACGCCTGAGTGTGACACTTACGGTGATCAAGTCAGAGTTGTATCCGATGAAATATCTGCTGGACGTCTCGTCACCGCCTTCGCGGTGTTCAAATGCGTGTTTGATAGTTGTTGGTACTTACTGTGAATAAAGTAATAATATTTTTGGTAATGGCCACGTTCGCTGAGTTATTTGGGCATCCGGCGGCTGCAGAAATGTCCTATAGCCCAGTATTGCCCCAGTTTGGTGGCACTAATGGTCAGGCTCTGACGGTCCTTCAGTTTGATCTTCAATTGCAAAGTGCCGCTGATGCAAAAAAGGAAGCAGACGCTTTGGCGCTCGAAAATGCCATGGCTCCACCCAAGGCAGTTACAACATCGACAGACAGGTTGATTTCGTCGCTTGAGGCTGCCCTGCAAGTCAGGTTGGCTCATTCTTACGCAGATCAGATATTTAATACTGTTGACACGGATGTGCCTGTTTCAATTCAGATAGGGGATACAACGATTACCTATAGCCGTATTGACGGCTATTTAACGATTGACATTATCGACGATTCTGGAGCCGCAACGCAATTTGGCATTGATCTGGCAGAGCGCTGATGATTGGTAAGGCCTTCCTTTATGTGATAATAATCAACGCCGCACTTTTTGGGTGTGGTGATCTGAATTCAGTGCCCATAGTCAGCGCCCAGTTGGAAAACGAGTCCCTTTTAGCACAAGACACAGATCTAAAAATACCCGTGTCGCCACCTATTATCGTTGGAGTGTATAACTTTACTGACCAAACTGGCCAGAGGGCTGTGCTTGATCGCCCAACTTCAGAGATGTCGTCTGCTATCCCGCAAGGATTGTCGTCGATGTTGGTGCAAGAGTTGCTAACTTCTGGTGATGGGAAGTGGTTTAGGGTTGTCGAGCGGGAAACAATTTCGACCATTCTGAACGAGCGTAAGGTTGTTGTGGCCGCCTTGGGGCCCGATGTGGAAAAACCACTTCAACCGTTACTATTACCAGGCATTTTGATCACTGGCGGAGCAATTTCGTACGACAGAAAAGTGAGCCAGAGATTTCTGGGATTAGGTTTTGCATCGATAAATGGCCGGAATGAAATCTATTCAGACAGGGTAAGTATCGCGCTGCGCGCCGTTTCGGTCCAGACTGGTGAAGTTTTGGAAAGCGTCTATGTGTCCAAAGAAGTCCTTAGCCAGATGAACGGTGTAAATGTTCTGAAAATCGTCAATAGTTCAACGCTGGCAGTTGAGGCCGGATTAGTTTCAAACGAGCCGGTGTCAGTTGCCGTAAGAACTGCAATCTCTGCCGCTGTACGCGAACTGTATGTTCGTGGTTTGGCGCGTGGATGGTGGCGCGTGGATGAAAGTCCGAAAAAACGACCAGTAACTTAGTTTTGCATAATGCAATTGGGATAAAGAGAGCTCGTTTTTTCCCTTCAATCGTTTGAGCATATAATGGAATAGAGTAAATATGAAAAATATTATCATGGCGACAACGGCAATCATCTCGTTGTCAGGTACAGTTGCGTTTGCAGACTCAATCAACTTCGACCAAGGCACCATGGCTATAAACGAGCTTATCCTTGAACAAACACTAGATGGTGGCGACTTGATTAACCTAAATATAAAAGGTGACATGACATCTGTTGTTATCAAGCAAAGTGGAACTACCACATCATCAGGCAACATAGCCAACGTCGATATTTTTGCGAATACCACAGCTACGTCGCTGACAGCATTTACAGATGCGGCGTCCGATGGGGCAGGAAATTCAATTCTGCCGATAAGAGATAAATGGAAAACTTTTAGCGCTACCTTTGATGGAGATAACAACACAATCGACTTCGATATTGGTGCTGCAATTACAGCTGCTGGATACAATGATATAAATGTTGATATTGCAGTAACCGGCGACGGAAACAGTTTAACGCACAGTTTCACAAATGGTCTCGATGGTGAAACATTACAGTTTGGCGGGATTGTAACTGGTGATGACAACACCGTCGTTACAACAATTGGTGCCGTTGGCAATGTTGCATTTAATTACAATATTCAAGGCTCTACGAACGGTTTGACCGCTACCCTTGCAGGCGCAAAAGGTGATCAAACTGTTGGCGTTGCTCTTACTGGGGATTCTAACACATGGACTGTTACTTCGAATGCCACCGTGGGCATTATGGATGTGGCAGCTAGTGGTAGCTTAATTACGGGTACAAACACTCAAGGTGGCTCCGATTCAGAACTACAATTTGACATTATTAAAGCCGGTGCTGCTGCGTTTGCTGTTACTACGACACAAACTGGAGCTAACAGTTTTGCAGATGTGACCATTAATGCTGATGACGGCGGGGCGTTCACATTGACACAATCGAGCGCAAACGCGAGATATTTGGGTACCTTGAATATAGCTTCGGGTGGCGCAGTCACAATCACACAATGAGGGCCAACTGTTGACGCCACAATTGTGGTGAAAAAAGTCAAGTGCTTAAGAAGTTCATCCTGATCAACGATCTCATGCGGCGAATTGCAGTGCCTGACGGCTATCGGTTCGTCGCGTGAGAGTTATGACCGAAAGTTGACAGGGCGGTAAAAAGTTGTCAGCCGAGAGTGGGGTACCGAAGTTCGTCAGCAAATTGGGTAAATTCGCTATCTTCGGATCCGATGGGGTGGACGCCCCCCGGCGGCATTTAATGTGCCAAGGTAGTGGGTCTTCCCGAGCCCGGTGTTTGTCAAAGGTGTTGTCCGCCGATTTCATGCGGCGTCTCTGATTTCAGGGACGCTGATTTCGGTTTCTGGG
>NZ_JBGQOJ010000052.1:0-6212 GCF_052119585.1 Pseudogemmobacter sp. W21_MBD1_M6
AACACAACCCAGTCAACCGTGACTGCGCCATCTTCGTCGTTCTGGAAGGATTTATAGAGTTTGAAGAAGTTCATGATGTTAGTCCCTCAGGTGATGTTTCAATTTCTACTGACCGCTGAGATCTGCTCGTGAACATCTTCGCTCATTTGCCTCGTTGGTATGACCCTATATAGCCGTTCGAATTGGGCGAGAATTTGACCTTGAATCGGCATTTTTGGACCAAATGAGAACAAGGCGTTAATTTGTTATATCTATCTGAAATATAACAATAAAATATTTTAACGTTCGGTTCTTTTTCATTAAAATCCCGGCAAATCCAGCGATTGTGGCCGGATTGCCATATCTTTGACCCGGGAAATACTGGCTTTGTGCGCATTTTTTTGCGACAAGTGGGGATAATAATAAAGCGGCAGAGCAGGAACCGCATGAAACGGACATTTGTATCGGGATTGGTGCTATCCGCCATGCTGTGTGCGGGTGTGGGTTTGGCCGAGGGGTTGAACTCTCATGGCGATTTCACATTCAAACGCGCCAAACCGCCCGGAGGCGGCGGCGCAAAACGTATAACGGTTCAAATTGATCCCGCCGCTGCGCGTGCGCGCGCAACGGCCCGTGCCGCCGCTGTCGGCCTGCCATCCCCTCCCGCATTGGACACTACTGTCGCGGCAGCACCTGCACCTTATGGTCTGGAGTGGTATTGGGATGGCGTGTCGCCCAAGCTGTCGGAATCCGGCCCTGGCCGGTTGGCGACAGCTGTGGCATTCCTGACAAAGGCCCCGTCTGGCAAGGGCGTTCCGACCCCGCGCTTGCAGGATATGCAGGAGATCGCAAAGACATACGGGGTCGAAATCCTGAAAGCCACGATCGGCACAGAGGTCTCTCCCGCGCTGGTTCTGGCCGTGATCGGCATCGAATCTGCGGGAAAGGCCGATGCGGTCAGCACGGCAGGGGCTACGGGTCTGATGCAGTTAATGCCCGCCACCGCCGAGCGGTTCGGTGTTACTGACCGGACCATCGGGGCGGACAGCATCAAGGGCGGTGTGGCCTATCTGGATTGGTTGATGAAAGAATTCGACCGCGATCCTGTCATGGTCCTTGCCAGCTATAACGCGGGCGAGAATGCAGTTAAAAAACACGAGGGCGTTCCGCCCTATTCGGAAACGAGGGCCTATGTGCCCAAGGTGCTGGCCGCCTGGACTGTTGCGCGGGGGCTGTGCAAGACCCCGCCGGAACTGGTGACAGACGGCTGCGTCTTTGTGGTTCAGGGGCTTTCTACGAATGGGTAATATCAAACCGCTTGTGCTGGATGTGGATGGCACATTCCTGAAGACGGATATTCTGCTGGAATGCTTCTGGTCGGGAATGGGCAAAGATCCGGTTGCGGTTGTGTCCGCCTCGGCCCGTTATCTTCTGCATCCCGAGCGGCTGAAGGCGCGGTTGGCGCAGATTGCACCGCTGCGCACCGACCTGTTGCCGGTGAACCCTGAGATAAAGGCGCTGGCCGATCGAAGCCGTGCGGCGGGGCGCGATGTGGTGCTGGCCTCTGCGTCCGATGTGTCGGTGGTGAAACAACTGGCCGCCGATCACCATCTCGGCGGGCGGGTGTTCGCATCCGACGGTGTGACGAACCTGAAAGGGGGGGCCAAAGCCGACGCGCTTGTCGCCGCCTATGGCGAAAACGGGTTTGACTATGCGGGCAACGCCCCCGTAGACCGCGCGGTGTGGGAGCATGCGGAAAACGTGCTGATCGTTGGCCGGCACGATGCCATTGCCAGAGATCTGACAGCCAAGGGAAAATCGGTGACGGAATTCGCCGGTGGCTGGAAAATGCGCGATCTGATCCGCGCGATCCGCCCGCACCAATGGGTGAAAAACATCTTGCTATTGATGCCGATGATCGCGGCGCATAATTTTCAGATGTCGACGCTTTTGACGGTCATTCAGGGCATTATGGCCTTTTCCGCCGCCGCGTCCTGTATCTATCTTATCAACGATCTGGTCGACCTCGAGGCGGACCGCCTGCATTCGACCAAACGCAATCGCCCCTTTGCCAGCGGTGCGGTGCCCCTTGGGGTGGGAATGGCTGCCTGTGCAGGGCTTGGATTTTTCGCGCTGGGCGTTGCCGCCTGGCTTAATCCGGCATTTCTGGGCGTTGTGCTGATCTATATGATGCTGTCACTGGCCTATTCGCTAAAGCTGAAGCGGATGCGCTGGGTCGATATCGCGACCCTTGCGATGCTTTACACCCTGCGCGTTGTTGCGGGCGCGGCTGCGGGGTCTGTCTCTGCCTCGGTTTTCATGCTGATCTTCATTTTTCCAGTGTTTATCGCACTTGGTTGCGTGAAGCGGCTGACCGAACTGACACTTGCGACCTCTGATGAACGCCTGCCGGGGCGCGGATACGGGCGGCCCGACCGTAGCGATTTGCTGAACGTTGCTGGCCTGGGGATTGTCGGGGCCTTGTTGATCTTCTTTCTTTATACGTTCAGCGCGCAAGCCCGGATGCTTTACCCCTCGCAATGGCTGCTTTGGGTGGCGATGATCCCGATGGCGATCTGGCTGACGCGGATGGTCTGGCTGGGCTACACCGGCAAGCAGGATTACGACCCCATCGTTTTTGCGATGAAAGACAAGATGGGGATCGGAATTCTGATGATAACCTTGTCGCTGATGTTTTACGCCGCAGGCATCTGGCAGCAATGGTTCGGATTCTGATCTTTCTTTGGCTTCCTTACGTCTGAAAATATCCCCGCCGAAGGCATAGACCCTCGAACAAGGCCTTTACGCGCTCCGCGCGGGAGTATTTGGGCCGAGAAGAATGGCAAAGGGACCGATCAGACCGAGAGCTTTTTGAAGATCGGTTCCGGTATCGACCGGATGATCAGCATGATGTAGCGCCAGAAGAACGGCGTGTAGATCACGTTCCGCTTTTTCTCGACCGCAGTCAGGATGTCGCGGGCCACCATATCGGGGGTGGCGACAAGGAACATGCCGGGCAGGCCCCATGTCATGGCGGTATCGACAAAGCCGGGTTTTACCGTCACCACATGACCGCCCGCGCGGGTCAGGCGGTTGCGCAGGCCGGACAGATAGGTGTGAAAGCCGGCTTTAGCCGCGCCATAGACATAGTTTCCGATGCGCCCCCGGTCGCCCGCAACCGATCCGACGCCGACAACCGTGCCGCCACCGCGCTGTTCCATCAAGGGGGCGATGGTCTGCAGAAAACGCGCGGGGCCGGTAAAGCTGTCCGTTACGGTGCCATCCACCAGACGTGGATCTGCATCGATTTCGGATTGCGCTGGCATCGAGCCCACGAAAACCGCGACATTGATTGTGCCTTCTTCGGAGGCGGCGCGGTCGATGATCGCGTCGAAACCAGCGGGCTTACGCGCGTCAAAGGCCATTGCCTCGGCCAGTCTGGCGCCGCGCAGCGCCAGATCGGCGGCGGCATGGGACAGGTCGTCCATATCGCGGCCCGCCAGAAAGACCGCATCACCGCGATCCGCAACTGCCCGCGCAAAGGCCCGCGCCATGGCAGAGGTCGCGCCGAGAATAATCCATGTATCGCTCATTATGCGGTCCTTAGGTTAGTGCGGCGGATCAGGTCGGTGACATAGGATCCCTCGGGGTCAGCTTTGGCCACGGCAGCGGCCCATTTTGCGTGGTCGGGATACATCGCCTTGATCCTTGCACCCGTTGTCAGCGCGTCTTTTGCCAGATAGATACGCCCGCCAGCGGTCAGCGTCATTTCCTCCAGCCGCGTGATCAGCGCCTCGGCGCGGCCCCGGTTCGGAAAATCGACGGCCAGCGTATATCCCTCCATCGGAAAGGACATATAGCCTGCGCGCCCCGATCCCATGCGTTTGAGCACGGCGAGGGGGGACGCAAGACCCGAATGGGCGATTTTTTCCAACATTTCCTGAAGGGCGGGGGCGGATTTGATCGGCACGACGCATTGAAACTGGTGAAAGCCCTTTTTGCCGTAAAGCCTGTTCCAGCTGTAAATCCGGTCGAGCGGAAAGAAGAAATCCGAGATCGGCTTGACCAGCGTGCGACCCCGTTCCGGCACGCGGCGGAAATACGCGGCGTTGAACAATTTCACCACAGGCGGCGACAGGGCAAAGGCTGGCGCGTTGAACGGCACCGATTTGGGCTTTTTCGCGGGGGGCACAAGGCCCGCGCCGGTTTCGGCCTCTTCCAATATGCCGCGGCCCAGCGACAGGCCCTTGGCTGTCGCGTCGATCCAGCCGACGGTATAGGTGGCGGTCGATGCGTCGAGCAGCGCGAGAAACTCCTCGAAATCCTCGGCGCGGCGTTCGGTCACCATAATAACATCGCCCTTGCAGGGGATCAGTTGCAGTTTTGCGGATACGATGACGCCGGTCTGACCTAGGCCACCAATGGTCGCCTTGAACAGGTCGGGTGCTTTTTTAGGGCTGACCACAGCCAGTTTGCCGCCCTGCAACAGGGTCAGGCTGATGACATGCTGGCCGAATGAACCCGCGCCGTGGTGGTTCTTGCCGTGCACGTCATTTGCGATGCAGCCGCCGATCGTGGCAAATCCGGTGCCGGGCATGACGGCGGGCAGCCAACCTTTGGGGGCAAACAGGCGGGCGATTTCACCGACGCGAATGCCGGCTTCAACTTCGAGCACGCCGGTCAAAGCATCGAAGGACAGCATCCGGTCAAGACGCGTCATGTCGATGGCACGGCCATTGTTGCACAGCGACGCGTCGCCATAGGACCGGCAGTTGCCGATGGCGGGGGCCGGTTCTTCGGCGATGAGAGTTTTCAGGGTCGACAGGCGCTCTGGTCGGGCCAGTTCGCCCCGGGCCTTATGGGCGCGGCCCCAGCCTTCGTAGTCAGCGGTTTTCCAGCGCATGGCTCTCTCTTTTTGAAATGCGTTCAGCGAAAGGGAAGACGACAAAGCCGATGCCGATGGCAAACCACAGTGTCGTGACCCGGATAACAAGTGTGGCGGGCAGGCTGACCTCGAACGGGATGCCCTGCAACGCCAGAAGCGCGATCATTGTGCCTTCGGCCCCGCCAATGCCACCGGGCGCGCCGGTCAGGCCACCGACAAGGGTCGAAAAGACGAAAATACCGATGGCCATGGCTAGGGGCACATCGGCGCCCATCCACATCATCAAAAGGTAAAAGGCGTAACCCTCGGCAAGCCAGCCAATCAGGCCAAGCGCCAATGCAGCCACCAAAACCGGTCCGTTCGAGACGTGCCGCAGCGATTTTGCCGCGCCGCGCAGGCGGGCGAACAGCCGTGGTGCAAGGCCAGTGGCGCGGTAGGTCAGGCTGACGATGGCGGACAAAAGCGTGGGGCGCGTCGCGATGAACGCGGCGGCGAGGGCGGCCAGCGTGACCGGAACGGCCCCGGTGATGCCGCCCGTAGACAGCGAGACCGCGCCGCCAAGGATCAGCGCGATCGCCGCAAGGTCAGAGGCGCGGTCGGCTAGCACCAAAGGCGCGGTGCGGTCAAAGTTCCATCCGGTTTCGCGGCGCAGCCAACGCAGACGGACCAGTTCGCCAACGCGGCCGGGGGTCACGCTCATGGCGAAGCCGCCAAGGAAATGCCGATAGTTCTGGATCAGGGCCGTGCGCAGGCCAAGGCTGCGGGTGAAAATATGCCAGCGCAAGCCGCGAAACCCGTAATTGACAAGGGACAGCGCCAAAAGCCCGGCAATTTGCAGGGGCGACAGTCTTGCGATGTGGTCCAACGTTTCCTGCCAGCCCGTCGCGGCGGCCAGCCCGATCAGGCCGACCAGCATCAGCCCGAACAGCGCAGCCAACAACGCCAGATCGCGAAGGCGACGCTCGGGCGCCGGGGGCAAAGGGATATGTGTGCTGCTGCTTGTCATTACTACGCCGATTAGCGACAAATTGGGGCAACAATATGAAGCTGTTTCGATATTGGTAACAGTTATTTTGCCATAATGACATGCGGTCTGCCGGGGTTTGCCATAAATGAAAAGGGCGAGGCCATTGGCCCCGCCCCGATGCCTGTGATTGTTTCGGGGTCAACCCAGAACTGTCGCCTCTGTCGCGGCGCGCAGTTCGGCTTCGGTCACGCCGTCGGCGATCTCGACAATGCGCAGGCCGCCTTCGACCACGTCCAGAACGCCAAGGTTGGTGATGATCCGGTCAACGACCGCCTTGCCGGTCAGCGGCAGGGTGCATTCCTTCAGCAACTTCGACTCGCC
>NZ_JBGQOJ010000053.1:0-6028 GCF_052119585.1 Pseudogemmobacter sp. W21_MBD1_M6
ATGGTGCAAACGAACAGCTATGTGATCGAGAACGATGCGGGTCTCGCGGTGCGAACCCGCCTCAACGAGGTTCTGGCGGCGATCCAGTCGGCCAATGCCGGAGCCACGCCGCCGACCGCGACGCAGCCCGGCATGATCTGGTTCGACACCAGCACCAGCCCGCCGGTACTGCGCATCCGCAATGCCGGCGACGACGGCTGGGACGCGCTCCTCGACGGCGGTGAATATTGAGGCGTCAGCTTTGGCCGTGCGACCTCTAATCTTGGGATCGGGCCGAGGCCTTTTTGTAAACCGCCCCACGTTCCCGTTTGCCGACGGCCACGACAGTCACGATGACCGCGTCCTGCTCGACACGGTAGACCAGCCTGTACCCAGCGGATCTGAGTTTGATCTTGTAGTGCTGATCCAGGCCGTGCAGCGCGTCCGCCGGCACAAGAGGTTGCTCCAGACGTTGCGCGAGCTTTTTCTTGAACTGTTGGCGCACCGTCTCACCCAGCTTGCCCCATTCCTTGAGGGCACTGGGCAGAAACTGAAGATCAAAGCTCATCCAGAGCGACCGGAACGGGGCGTTCGTTCATCCGCGCGCGCGCGGTGCGGATCAGCGCGAGATCGTCGAGCTGTTCCATCATCTGCTCGTACATGGCCACCGGGACCATATAGGCCATCACCCGGTTGTGGTTGAGCACGGCAACAGCTTCATCTGCGGCCTGATTGATCACGGCCGTGGGGCTTCTTTTAAGGTCCGACACACTGACGGTTCTGTTGGCTTCCATCCGTTGCATGGGGTTCTCCGGCGCTGGGTCGATTGGGCTTTTATTTAGTACTTAATATAGCTCTTTTACAAGAGCTGCAAGCATGTATCCCAAACCCCGAAGGGGACACCATGACCGAAAACAGCTTCATCGAGACCATCAATACGCTGTTCGGCGGCGCACTCACCACGCTGATCGGGGCATTCACCGGCCGGCTGATGTATCACTCGGGCGAGGTCAAGCTGGGCCGGCGGCGGTTCTTCGGCAAGGAGCTCTTGTGGGAGATCCCGGTTGCCATCGGCATGGCGATCATCGGCGAGGCGGCGGCGAATTACCTCGGGCTGGGCCAGCCGGTCAGCACCGGGCTTGTGGCCACTCTGGCCTACCTTGGCCCGCGCGGCGCCGAGGCGCTGATCTGCAGCTGGCTCGGGCGCAAGAAGTAGGATCGGTCTGGCGACACATGCCAAAGATACATCGTGAACGCCTTTCGCCATTCTTGACGGGTGTTTACAGCACCACCACAACTTGCCGGTCAAAACGTCAGCCTGTTGTCCCGTGCTCGTGTCTGCGCGGAGAGGTGAAAAATGTGAAGAAAGACGTTGTAACTAAATAACCATAACTGGAGACTGGAATGAAATTCAACGTATTTGCCCTTGGACTGGCCGCAACGGTTGCTTTGGCCGGGACTGCTTCGGCAGAGCCGCACCGGCCTCCGGCTTCGGACGCAACCACGAGCACGACCAAGGGATTTATCGGCCTGAACTGGACTTTTGGATCGAAGGCCTCGGGCCCGGAAGCGGTGATCGGCGTGGCGCACGGCAATGTGGACAGTTCGGGTGAGATGAAAGGGGCAAAGGCGGCCGTTCACTTCAATCTGTCGAACGACTTTGCTCCCGGCAAGGTCAAGCTCACGGGTCTGTTCGGCAAAACAGATGCGCAGGCAGAGATTGGTCTGGGGTATAATCTCGGGGATCTGTCCTGGTTCGGTGTGGTCGGTGTGAATATCAACTATTTGTCGGGCGGGGCAGACATCGGCTCTTCCGGCCAGCTGGACGGCTATATCGGCATCCACTCGATCGGGGAGTTCGACACGCCGGTCAAGGTAACAACTCTGCCACCGACATAAGGCACCACAGGCAGGCCGAACTGCAGGACCCTACCGCCTGCAATCTGTTCATACAGACTGACTGTTCATATAAACCGAAAATCTTGACCGCCGGGACCAATTGCATGGTCCCGGCGTTTTTTCTGCGGCCGTCAGCGCCTGCACATCTTGCCTGGCACATGATCTGATCGATGTGCCGGGGCGCTCACCTTCACGGCCTGTCCTTGCCATTGTGAACCCGTAAGCGGAACGCACAGGCCAACATTCCCCTCACAAACACCACATACCCCGGCATCAGCGATGCGCGGGCCTGAATGAGTTCTCTATGACGCCCTATGATATCGCCCGCACCTATATCGGCACGACCGAAGGCCCGGGCCCTGCGGACAATCCGAAGATCCTCGAGATGTATGCCACCATCGGTCAGGACTGGGTCGAACATGATGATGTGGCCTGGTGCGCGGCCTTTGTCGGGCATTGCCTCGAGCAGGCCGGTCTGCGCTCGACGCGGAAACTGACGGCGCGGTCCTATTTGGAGTGGGGCGTGCCGGTGGAGCTGGCGGAGGCGCAAGAGGGCGACATTGTCGTGTTCCGGCGCGGCAGCTCGTCCTGGCAGGGCCATGTCGGGTTCTTTGTCGCGCAATCCGGCCAGATGATCGAGGTGCTGGGCGGCAAGGTCGATGTGGCCGAGGTGGCAGACGCAGCTCCCTGGACGGGGATCACCGGCAAGCCGTCAACCTTCCCCCCTGCGACCCACAGCCATCCGACCAGCCAGGTGACGGGGCTCGATGCCGCCCTTGCGGCCAAAGCCCCGCTGGCCTCGCCGGCGCTGACCGGCACGCCCACCGCACCCACGGCCGTATCCGCGACCAATACCACGCAGCTGGCCACAACCGCATTCGTGCAGGCGGTGGTGTCCGGTCTGATCTCCGGTGCCCCCGGTGCGCTCGACACCCTGAACGAGCTGGCCGCAGCCCTTGGCGATGATCCGAACTTTGCCACCACGGTGACGAATGGCCTCGCCGGCAAGCTCGGCGCGGCCAGCAACCTGGCCGATCTGACCAATGCGGCCACCGCCCGGGGCAACCTCGGGCTGGGCAGCCTGGCGACACAGGCCGCCAGCAATGTCGCGATCACCGGCGGCAGCATTACCGGCATAAGTTTTGATGGCGGGACCTTCTGACCGCTGCAACCACCCATTCCCCCCTGGCTCGGATGAGCCCATGAACAGGAGGCCATATGGCTATCAGGATGAAACGCTCGGCCGTGCCGGCCAAGGTGCCGACCACCGCCCAGATCGAGCTCGGCGAGCTTGCCGTCAACACCTATGACGGCAAGCTCTATATGAAGAAGAACAACGGCACTGACGCCATTGTCGAAATCACGCGGGCAGCGGCGACCCAAGCCGAAGCGGAGGCAGGCACCGACACCATCAAGGTCATGACGGCCCAGCGGGTGAAACAGGCGATCTACACGTTCAGCCCGCCCCCCGTGGTGATCGAATATCTGGTCGTGGCGGGCGGCGGGTCAGGCGGCGGCGCCTACTATGCAGGCGGCGGCGGTGGCGGTGGGGTGCTTGCAGGCGCGATGACGTTGCTATCCGGGGAGGCGGCGGTTGTTACGGTCGGCGCGGGTGGTTCGGCCCCTCTGCCCTTGGGCGGCGTCGGGACCCGTGGCGGGAACTCCAGCCTCGCCACAGTGGTTGCCACCGGGGGCGGCTATGGTGGCTCTTACACCGGGGCAGCGCCCGCAAGCGGCGGGTCGGGCGGCGGCGGCTCTCTCTACCAGTATTCCGCCGGTAGCTTTGGTGCGGGGATCGCCGGACAGGGTAAAAACGGGTCAATCGGGGCAAACAACTCGGGCGGCGGCGGTGGCGGCGGCGCAACTGTTTCTGGCGGTCCCAGCTCTGCCGGTCGGGGCGGCACGGGGGGCGCCGGGTTTACCTCGGACATCTCCGGCACCCCGCAGGTCTATGGGTCCGGCGGCGGTGGCGCGTCCTACACCTCCACACTTCCCGGCCTTGCGGGGGACAACGCAGGCACTGGCGGGTACAGTCCCGCGGGGGCTGCAACAAGTGGCGTCGACGGGTTCGGTGGTGGCGGTGGCGGTCAGCGCAACGACGATGATTCCGGGTCCGGTGGCAGTGGCGTGGTCATTGCCCGCTACCCCGGTCCCCCCATCCTGACGGGCGGCACGATCACCGAAGTCGGCGGCTACACGATCCACACATTCCTGTCCTCCGGGACGCTTGCCTACTGACGGGGGTCCGTAATGGCAAAATTTGCACAAATCGACGGCACACTGGTTACAAATGTGATCCTCGCCGATGCCGCGCACGTCGCCACTCTGAAGGGCGTCTGGGTGGAAGAAACCGGGTCTACCGGCCTGGCCCGCTCCGGCATGGCCTATGACCCGGACACAGGGGTATTCCAGGCGGACGCTCCCTATACGGAGGCGGACCACCTGCACGACCTGCGAAAAACCATGGTCTGCTCCCGCCTGCAAGGGCGCCTCGTCCTTGGCCCGGACACCTGTGCCGCCCTCGATGCAATGGCCGAGGATCCAGACACGCTCTGGGCGATGCGCGAGACGATCAAGAACGCCGGCGACTGGCGGCGCCTAAGCCCGTCGATGGACGAACTGGGTTACCTGCTGGGATACTCGCACGAGGCCATGGACGCGCTGTTCAAACAAGCCATGGCGATGCAGGTGTGATCCGCGAATATTTTTGGAACGCATGATTGGAAACGACTGAATTGGCGGGTTTTGCTCCGGGGCAAGCTTTCTGGAACCCGGCACTATTTTAGCTGTGCCGAGGTAGTTTATGGCCGACTGAACACGCGGCGCAAATTACGTTCGCTCTCGTTCGCACTACGCCTTCGGCGGGGGCGTCTTTTTGATTTGACCTGCTCCGGATAGGGTCCGAGGCTATGATTGACCATAGCATAGATAGCCGCGCAGCGCCCCAATCCGTCAGCCCAACCGAACCCGCACTTCAGGCGGGCTCCTTTGTTTCCGGAGGACACCATGACCACGACTTTCTTCAACCACTGGCGCGAGGTGCCGGAAGGCAATTGGCGCTGCTCAAATTTCTCGCCCGCCGAATTCGCCTGCTGCGGCACCGGCAAACTGCTGAAAAACGATCCCGCGCTGGACAGGCAGCAGGCCCTGCGCGACCGGCTGGGCAAGCCGCTGATCGACCGATCGGCCTATCGCAGCCCCGAGCATAATCGTGCCGTCGGAGGCGCGAACCGCTCGAAGCACATGGACGGTGCGACCTTCGACATTACCATCACGAGCCACGATCCGGCGACGTTCGAAGCGGCGGCGCGCGCTGTCGGCTTACTGAACGTCTCAACACACGGAGAAAACCAGTGAAATCCAACGACGGATGCTGGTAGCAGCGGCTCGCCGTCCTCGGGATCGCAACGAGCTGGTTGAGCGGCTGCGCGACGGCGGATTTTGAAGCGAACGGCGTGGGGGCATGTCCGCCGGTCGTGGACTACAGTCAGGAGTTTCAGGCGAGGGCGGCGGAGGAACTCGCTCTGCTGCCGGACAGATCGGCCGTCGTCGAGATGATGGCGGACTATGCGGTGTTGCGGGAGCAAGTGCGCAGCTGCAGATAGAATCGGGTTCGCTTCCTGGTCTTCAGACCGATCTGCAGAATATCGGTCACTCGGAATGTTTGATGTCCATTTCGCCAACTTCAAGCTGCCTGCTGTCCGAGAGCCGCCAGGCTCTGAGAAGCTCAACCGTTGTCGCCAATTGGTCGGTCTTGCGCAGTGAACACTCCCACACCGTTGCCACCCGCCATCCTGCCTCTATCAACTGGTCCCGTATGGCGGCGTCTCGGATCACATTCGCATCGAACTTCGCCTGCCAGAACTCTGGACGCGTCGATGGTATCTGGCATCCGAGTCCAGCTTCTACCGCATCCTGCGCGCGGATGGTCAGCAGCATCACCGTGGCCGAGCCAAGCCCCCAGTCCGGCGCAAACCACCGACCAGCTATCTGGCCAGTGCGCCATGTGAGGTCTGGACCTGGGACATCACGTGGATGCCCGGGCCGGTGGCAGGCATGTTCTTCTATCTCTAGGGCACCTCGATTTTTGACTTATTTCGCGATTATGAAGTAAGTGCGTCAGCCTGTGGTGGGTATCGGAATGGGTTAG
>NZ_JBGQOJ010000054.1:0-5896 GCF_052119585.1 Pseudogemmobacter sp. W21_MBD1_M6
AACCAGCCTCCATCTCACACTGGCCCAATGTCTACACCGCCGTCAGATCAGGCGCAATTTTTAGAGGTGCCCTATAGCCAGTTTTGCCCCGTTGCCATGGCCGCAGAGATGCTGTGCACAAGATGGACCATGGTGCTTGTCCGCGAGCTTGTCGCGGGATCAACCCGTTTCAACGACCTGCGGCGCGGGGTTCCGCGCATGTCGCCAACATTGCTGTCCCAGCGCCTGAAAGAGCTGGAGGAGGCGGGCGTGGTGGACCGTATGCCCAAACACGGCGTCTTTGAATATCACCTGACGGCGGCGGGCAGGGATCTTTTGCCCGTGGTCGAGGCCTTCGGGCGCTGGGGGCAGAAATGGGTCGAATCCGACATCTCGCTCAAGAACCTCGACCCCTCGCTTTTGATGTGGGACATGCGGCGCAACCTTGATCCCGCACCGCTGCCCAACAAACGCACGGTGATCCAGTTCCGCTATCCCGAACTGCAACCCTCGCGGCGCGAATGGTGGCTGGTGGTCGAGGAAACGGGCGAGGTCGACCTGTGTTCCGCCGATCCGGGGTTCGAGGTGGATCTTTATGTCTCCACCGATTTGCGCACCATGACGGCGATCTGGATGGGGCTTAGAACGGTGTCGTCCTCGCTGGATATGATCGACTTCGAGGGCCCAAGGGACATCGCCGGCACCATGCAGCAATGGCTGGGCCTCAGTCCCTTCGCGACAGAGCGAAAGCTGGTGTCCTGACGGCGTGCGTGCTGTGTAACAGGGGTATGACAGTTTCATGTCAGGGGGGCGTTCGGCTTGAACCCCTATGCCGTTTTCACTATACGGCAGGCTTCTTAACCCTTCCGAGGTCCAGCCCGTGCAACAGATCCAGACGCCCTATTACCTGATCGATACGTCGAAGGTGCTGCGCAACATGCAAACCGTTGCCCGCCTGCGCGAGCTGTCCGGGGCCAAGGCGCTTTTGGCGTTGAAATGCTTCGCCACATGGTCGGTCTTTGACACCATGCGCCCCTATATGGACGGCACGACGTCCTCGTCCTTGTACGAGGTCCGGCTGGGCCGCGAAGAGTTCGGCGGCGAAACCCACGCCTATAGCGTGGCCTACGGCGACGACGAAATCGACGAGGTGGTCAGCCATGCGGACAAGATCATCTTCAACTCGATCAGCCAGCTGGAGCGGTTTGAGGGGCAGGCACAGGGCATCGCCCGCGGTTTGCGGCTGAACCCGCGCATCAGCTCGTCCAGCTTTGATCTGGCTGATCCGGCCCGCCCGTTCAGCCGCCTTGGCGAATGGGACCCGGCGCGGATCGAAACCGTGATCGACCGGATCAGCGGCTTCATGATCCACTTCAACTGTGAAAATGCCGATTTCGACCTGTTCGACGCGCTGCTGACACAGATCGAAACCGACTTTGGCGGGCTGTTGTCGCGGGTGGACTGGGTCAGTCTTGGCGGCGGCATCCATTTCACAGGCGAGGGGTACCCGCTGGAAAAACTTGCCGCACGACTGAAATCCTTTGCCGGAACATTCGGCGTTCAGGTCTATCTGGAGCCGGGCGAGGCCGCGATCACCGGATCGGCGACGCTGGAGGTCAGCGTGCTGGACACGTTGAACAACGGCAAGGATCTGGCGATAGTCGACAGTTCGATCGAGGCGCATATGCTGGATCTGCTGATCTACCGCTATGCCGCGCGGATCGCCCCCGACGAAGGCCCGCACCGCTATATGGTGTGCGGGAAATCCTGTCTGGCGGGTGATATTTTCGGCGAATTCAATTTTGCCGAGCCGTTGAAGGTGGGTGACCGAATTTCGATTCAGGACGCCGCCGGTTACACAATGGTCAAGAAAAACTGGTTCAACGGGGTGCGGATGCCCTCGATCGTCATCAAGGAAACCGATGGCACGTTGCGCCTTGTCCGCCAGTTCGGGTTTGACGATTTCAAACAGGCGCTGTCGTAAACCGTTGGCCCATTGACCTTCATTTGCCTATCTCAACTCAGGAGACGCTTCATCATGAAACGGAATGTCCTCATCATCGGCGCAGGCGGCGTGGCCCGCGTGGTCGCGCATAAAGCCGCGCAGAACAACGACCTTTTGGGTGATCTGCATATCGCGTCCCGAACCCTGTCGAAATGCGAAGATGTCATCGCCTCGGTCCATGACAAGGGCGCGATGAAGGTCAAGGGCGTGTTCATGGCCCACGCGCTGGATGCGATGGATGTGGCGGCAACTGCCGATCTGATCCGCAAGACCGGCGCGCAGATCGTCATCAATGTCGGGTCGTCGTTTCTGAACATGTCGGTGATGTCCGCCTGCATCGAAACGGGTGCCGCCTATATCGACACCGCGATTCACGAAGACCCCGCCAAGATATGCGAGGCACCGCCGTGGTATGCCAACTACGAATGGAAGCGCCGCGATGAATGTGCCGCCGCCGGTGTCACCGCCATTCTGGGCGCGGGATTTGATCCGGGGGTTGTGAACGCCTATGCCCGTCTGGCGAAAGACGCGTATTTCGACGAAATCACCGACATCGACATCGTGGATATCAACGCCGGATCGCACGGGCGCTGGTTCGCGACCAATTTCGACCCGGAAATCAATTTCCGCGAATTCACCGGCGAGGTCTGGTCCTGGCAGAATTCCAAATGGGTTTCGAACCAGATGTTCGAGGTCGGCCACGACTGGGATCTGCCCGTCGTCGGCACCCAACGCGCCTACATGACCGGCCACGACGAGGTCCACTCGATCAGCCAGAATCTGGGCATCCCGAACGTGCGGTTCTGGATGGGTTTTGGCGAACGGTATATCACCGTGTTCACCGTCCTGAAAAACCTCGGGCTTTTGTCTGAAAAGCCGGTCAGAACCGCCGAGGGGCTAGAGGTGGTGCCGCTGAAGGTGGTCAAGGCCGTGCTGCCTGACCCCGCCTCGCTGGCGCCCGATTACACCGGCAAAACCTGCATAGGTGATGTGGTGAAGGGCACGAAAGACGGCCACCCCCGAGAGGTGTTCATCTATAACATCGCCGACCACGAACAGGCCTTTGCCGAGGTCGGCAGTCAGGGCATTTCCTACACTGCGGGCGTGCCCGCCGTGGCCGCTGCAATGCTGGTGGCGCGGGGCGATTGGGACGTGGCCAAAATGGCCAACATTGAAGAACTGCCGCCGCGCCCGTTCCTTGGGTTGCTGGACAAGATGGGGCTGCCCACTTGGGTCCGCGACGAAACCGGCGAGCGGTTGCTGACGGACTGGGCCGACTAGGGCGCGGTCATCCGGACGAAATGCAGAAGGCGGTGAAAGGGCGGTGTCTGTGGACGCCGCCCTTGTTTTTTGTGCCGGCCTAGATTTCGGTCGCAACCTTATCCTGCGTCTTTGTGTCAAAGTCGCTGGCGTCATGCCGCTCGTGCAGTTGCGTTTCCAGATCGCCGAAAGCGCGATTGACCATGCGGCCACGCTGCACCGCGGGGCGCGCGTCGATGGCCTGCGCCCAGCGGACAACATGGGTATAGGACGCCACGTCCAGAAACTCCGCCGCGCCATAAAGCCGGCCCAGAACAAGCTGGCCATACCATGCCCAGATCGCCATATCGGCGATGCTGTACTCGTCCCCCGCGATGAAATCCTTGTCGGCCAGATGCCGGTCCAGAACGTCCAGCTGGCGCTTGACCTCCATCGTGAAGCGGTCGATGCAATATTCGATCTTGGTCGGCGCATAGCTGTAGAAATGGCCAAAGCCACCGCCCAGATAGGGTGCGCTGCCCATTTGCCAGAACAGCCATGACAGGCATTCGGTGCGTGCAGCCGGATCGGTAGGCACAAAGGCCCCGAATTTTTCCGCCAGATACAACAGGATAGACCCGGATTCGAAGACGCGCGTCGGGGGGGTGGTGCTGTGATCGACCATCGCCGGAATTTTAGAGTTCGGGTTGACCTCGACAAAGCCGCTGCCGAACTGGTCGCCCTCGTTGATGCGGATCAGCCAGGCGTCATACTCGGCCCCTGTGATCCCGCGCGCCAGAAGTTCCTCCAGCATGACCGTCACCTTGACGCCGTTCGGCGTCGCCAGCGAGTAAAGCTGGATCGGATGCTGGCCCACCGACAGGGTCTTGTCGTGGGTCGCACCGGCAACAGGGCGGTTGATCTTGGCAAACTCGCCGCCGTTTTCGGCCTGCCATGTCCAGACCTTTGGGGGTGTGTAGGGGATGGAATCTTTCATAGGGCACACTTTTTCGTTAGGAATTTCATCGCCCATACCTAAGCCATCGCAGCAGCGTTTGCACGGGGGGGCGGCATTTCATTGCGCAGGATCACGCATTTGCGCTGTTTCCGCCCGCCCCTGAACCAGACAGGAAACCCCGCGCCCCACCACAACAAAAAAACATATCGAAGCCCGCGATGTTTGCGGATAAGCACGGCGGATGAATATAGATGATACATTCGAGATTTTTCTTGTGGCCTCTCCGGGGCTGGAGGCCGTGCTGTGCGAAGAGGCGCAGGCGAAGGGGTTCGCGGGCGCCACGCAGGTTCCCGGCGGCGTCAACGTGCAGGGCGGCTGGCCAGAGGTCTGGCGCGCAAACCTTGAACTGCGCGGGGCCAGCCGGGTTCTGGCGCGGATCGGCGCGTTCAGGGTGTTCCACCTTGCGCAGCTTGATAAACGCTCTCGCAAATTCGACTGGGGCCGCGTGCTGCGCAAGGATGTGCCGGTGCGGGTCGAGGTGACGTGCAAGTCGTCAAAGATCTACCATGCAGGAGCCGCGTCGCAGCGGATCGAAACCGCGATCCGCGAGGAGCTGGGCGCAACCATCGCCCCTGATGCCGCCATCGCCGTCAAGGTGCGCATCGACGACGATCTGTGCACGATCAGCGTCGATACCTCGGGCGAGTCGCTGCACAAACGCGGCCACAAAGAGGCGGTGGGCAAAGCCCCGATGCGCGAAACGCTTGCCTTTTTGTTCCTGCGTCAATGCGGCTATGACGGGCGCGAACCCGTGGTTGATCCGATGTGCGGCTCCGGCACCTTTGTGATCGAGGCGGCAGAGATGGCGGCGGGCCTTCACCCCGGTCGGACACGGGCGTTTGCCTTTGAACAATTGGCGACATTCGACGCCGCCGTCTGGCAGCAGATGCGTGCGCCACGGGGGCTGACGCCGCCATCCTTGCGGTTCTTCGGCAGCGACCGCGACGCGGGCGCGATCAAGATGAGCGGCGCCAATGCCGCCCGCGCCGGTGTCGAGGCGTTCACCAACTTCCAACACCATGCGGTCAGCGATCTGGAGCCGCCAAGCGGCCCCCCCGGTCTGGTGATCGTGAACCCGCCCTACGGCGCGCGGATCGGCGACAAGCGGCTGCTGTTTTCGGTTTACGGGGCCCTTGGCAAAACGCTTTTGACCCGGTTTTCGGGATGGCGTGTGGGCATGGTGACCAGTGACAAGTCGCTTGCGAAAGCATCATTGTTGCCCTTTGCGCCGCCCGGCCCGCCGGTCTCGCATGGCGGGTTGAAGGTGCATTTGTTCCAGACGCCCCGATTACGGTAGGGGACATTGCGTCGCGCGAAACGGGGGGCCGCATGGTGTCGGATGATCCGCGACCGCATACCCCCCAAGGGCTGAAAATGTCAGGCCGGTTGGTTATCCCGGTCCCCGCTTCGGCGGGATTTAGTCGATTTTTCGAACCCGCAGCATGATCACCCTAACCGGGGGGTGCTGTGGCGCGCTTTGATAAGCTGCAGCTGCCCTTTTCAGTGCGCGGAGCACAGATGCAGAGCAAACAACTGATAATCGTCGCTCAGATATTCATATCCGGGGTGATGCCATTCCGAGCTATGCGGGAATTTGGGTGATGGCGTGATTTGAAGGGCGGCGTATCGTGGCGGGTGTCAAAGCCGGCCAGAAC
>NZ_JBGQOJ010000055.1:0-5760 GCF_052119585.1 Pseudogemmobacter sp. W21_MBD1_M6
GGCATGGGCGGCGACAACAGCTTCATCGAGACCATCAATGCGCTGTTCGGCGGGGCGGTCACCACGCTGATCGGGGCATTTACCGGCCGGCTGATGTATCACTCGGGCGAGGTCAAGCTGGGCCGGCGGCGGTTCTTTGGCAAGGAGCTCTTGTGGGAGATCCCCGTTGCCATCGGCATGGCGGTCATCGGCGAGGCGGCGGCGAATTACCTCGGGCTGGGCCAGCAGGTCAGCACCGGGCTTGTGGCCACGCTGGCCTACCTTGGACCGCGCGGAGCCGAGGCGCTGATCTGCAGCTGGCTCGGGCGCAAGAAGTAACCCCGCATCAATTCGAACGAGATCACACACGCCGCCTATCCCGGGCGGCGGTTCCTTTGGCATGGGAGAGCCACATGACGCCCTATGATACCGCCCGCACCTATATCGGCACGACCGAAGGCCCGGGCCCTACGGACAATCCGAAGATCCTCGAGATGTATGCCACCATCGGTCAGGACCGGGTCGAACATGATGATGTGGCCTGGTGCGCGGCCTTTGTCGGGCATTGCCTCGAGCAGGCCGGCCTCCGCTCGACGCGGAAACTGACGGCGCGGTCCTATCTGGAGTGGGGCGTGCCGCTGGAACTGGCGGAGGCGCAAGAGGGCGACATCGTCGTGTTCCGGCGGGGCAGCTCGTCCTGGCAGGGCCATGTCGGCTTCTTTGTCGCGCAATCCGGCCAGATGATCGAGGTGCTGGGCGGCAATCAGGGCGACGCGGTCAATATCAAGCGCTATGCGGCGTCAAAACTGCTCGGTGTGCGCCGGGCCGGGACTGTCGCCCCCCGCGTGACGATGAGCACAGCGCAGGTGCAGACGGCGCTCGACGGGCTGGGCTATCACGAGGTCGGCCACGCGGACGGCATCCTGGGCAGCCGCACCCGCGGCGCGATCCTGGCCTTCCGCGCCGATCATGACCTGCCGCTGGTGCCAATCATTGACGCGGCACTTGTAGACGCGCTGGCCCGCGCCCCGCGCCGCGCCGTGTCGCCCGAGCGGGCCGCAGGCATGCCCGAGGGCTCGCGGATCGTAACGGCGGCCAATGCCCAGATCGGCCTCGGGGCGATCGGCGTCGCGGGATCCGTTGCCGGTCAGATCACGCCGGCGCTGGACCAGATCGAGGCGGCACAGGGCATTGCCGCCCGCGCGCTGGTCCTGTTCGGCCTTGAGGGCGCGCTACCCGCCCTCTTGCCCTGGATCGGGGCGGCGCTGTTTGTCGGTGTAATAATTTATGCGGTGCGGGCGCGAGCAGCGCGGATCGAGGATTACCGGACCGGTCGCAGCCCGGGTTCGGGCGGGGGGTCAGTAAGATGGTCGCGTTTTGTCTATCGCTGATCCCGGCGTTCGGCCGGCGCCTTGCCCTCGCGGGCGCGCTCCTGCTTGCGGCGATCGTCGCGCTCTACACCCTGTGGCGCAGCGGTCGGGCGGCGGGCGCGTCGGCCTATGCCGCGCGCCGCACCGAGGCCCGCATCCGCAACATGATCATAGCAAAGGAAACCCGCCATGAGGTGGACACCACAAGCGATGCTGATCTCGATCGCCGTCTTGACCGCTGGATGCGCGACGGGCCTCCGCCAGCTTCCAAGTGACTGTGATTGGGCCGATCCAATCCGGCCGTCGCGCGATGATGTGCTGAGCCCCGGCACCGCGCGCCAGATCCTCGCCCATAACGAAACCGGCGCGCGGATCTGCGGGTGGCGGCCGTAAGCCGTGACCCTGGTTGAGGGGCCTGCCATCCAGACCCACTATCAATAGCGCCCTTGATGGCGGCCCACTCCGATCCCGCGCCGTTGAGATCGGTCAACCCGTCTCATCTCCAACAGTCCCGCTCAGATGAGCCCATGAACAGGAGGCCATATGGCTATCAGGATGAAGCGCTCGGCCGTGCCGGCCAAGGTGCCGACCACCGCCCAGATCGAGCTCGGCGAGCTTGCCGTCAACACCTATGACGGCAAGCTCTATATGAAGAAAAACGATGGCACTGACGCCATTGTCGAGATCACGCGGGCAGCGGCGACCCAGGCCGAAGCCGAAGCAGGCACCGACACCATCAAGGTCATGACGGCCCAGCGGGTAAAGCAGGCGATCTTCACGTTCAGCCCGCCCCCCGTGGTGATCGAATATCTGGTCGTGGCGGGCGGCGGGTCGGGCGGCGGCGCCTACTATGCAGGGGGCGGCGGTGGCGGTGGGGTGCTTGCAGGATCACTCACCCTGCTCGCGGGGGAGGCCCTCTCCGCCGTGGTCGGCGCGGGTGGCGCGGCCCCTCTGCCCTTGGGCGGCGTCGGGACCCGTGGCGGGAACTCCAGCCTCGCCACAGTGGTTGCCACCGGGGGCGGCTATGGTGGCTCTTACACCGGGGCAGCGCCCGCAAGCGGCGGGTCGGGCGGCGGCGGCTCTCTCTACCAGTATTCCGCCGGTAGCTTTGGTGCGGGGATCGCCGGACAGGGCAAAAACGGGTCAATCGGGGCAAACAACTCGGGCGGCGGCGGTGGAGGCGGCGCAACTGTCGCGGGCGGTGCCAGCTCTGCCGGTCGAGGCGGCACGGGGGGCGCCGGGTTTACCTCGGACATCTCCGGCACCCCCCAGGTCTATGGGTCCGGCGGTGGTGGCGCGTCCTACACCTCCACACTTCCCGGCCTTGCGGGGGACAACGCGGGCACCGGCGGGTACAGTCCTGCAGGGGCTGCAACAAGTGGCGTCGACGGGTTCGGTGGTGGCGGTGGCGGACAGCGCAACGATGATGATTCCGGGTCCGGTGGCAGTGGCGTGGTCATTGCGCGCTACCCCGGTCCTCCCACCCTGACGGGCGGCACGATCACCGAAGTCGGCGGCTACACGATCCACACATTCCTGTCCTCCGGGACGCTTGCCTACTGACGGGGGCCCGTAATGGCAAAATTTGCACAAATCGACGGCACACTGGTTACAAATGTGATCCTCGCCGATGCCGCGCACGTCGCCACTCTGAAGGGCGTCTGGGTGGAAGAAACCGGGTCCACCGGCCTGGCCCGCGTCGGCATGGCCTATGCCCCGGACACAGGGACATTCCAGGCGGACGCCCCCTATATGGAGGCGGACCACCTGCACGACTTGCGAAAAACCATGGTCTGCTCCCGCCTGCAAGGGCGCCTCGTGCTCGGCCCGGACACCTGTGCCGCCCTCGATGCAATGGCCGAGGATCCCGACACGCTCTGGGCGATGCGCGAGACGATCAAGAACGCGGGCGACTGGCGGCGCCTGAGCCCGTCCATGGACGAATTGGGTTACCTGCTGGGATACTCGCACGAGGCCATGGACGCGCTGTTCGGGCAAGCCATGGCGATGCAGGTGTGATGCGCTAATAGTTTTGGACTGACCAGATTGGACCTAGCGGGTTTTCGTTCCGGTCATTTGAGAGCAATACTCGCCATCAAGGAGACTGGAGACGGTAGCGATAGACAGTGACTAATTCTTGCGCAGTCTGCAAAGCCGCCAGCCGCCAGCCGCCAGCCGCCTAAAGCCCTCGGCGAGAAATGTGGAATGGACTGCGAAGACACCATCGCCGTCGATCTGCGCGGGAATGTCATGACCTGCCAAAACACTGGTGCCAAGGGGGCGCATAAGATTCGGCCATGTCGCCGACTTTGATAGCAGATCGTGTTCGACGCCCCGAGCGCGATTGCCTGGTGAGCGGGCATTGGGACTTCTCTCAACGCTCAGTTGGATATTGCAGAAAGGATACTGTCGGTTCCGCGACTTGCTGATTGCCATATAGCCGTAAGAGCTAGAGCCGTCGCAACTTCTCCTTTTTTGCCAAGCACTTGTGCCACTTACTGAGAAGTGATAACGTACAAAACAAAGGGGCTATTTGGCAAAATGACGTTACGGATATTGTCGGGGACGCCCAATAGAGAAACGCGCAATGCAGAGCTGTTGAGGGACGCACTTATAGCAAGCGAACCGCGCTTAGATCATCCAGACATCACCGCGGACATCTTGTGCAGCCTTTCCTTACCTGGTCGTGAGATAGACCTTGTGTTGCTCTATCACGACGCGCGGGATGAGAGACTTCATCTCAAAACGCCGGAAGGTACGCCGATCCACTCTTTTGTGTTGGTGATCGAGGTAAAGCAGCATTCGCCTGACTTGATCCGCTTCGAAGGCCCCAGAGTTCTTGTGCGCTATGATCAACTGTGGAGTGATGCCACATATCAATGTGACGAGCAAACTTGGGCTCTGAAGCGTTATCAGAAATCCACCTATAAGGGTAAAAATCGCCGCCAGTCCACATTTGTGCAGCGAGCGATCTGGTTCCCGCGCGCGCAAGAGTCTGCCTTTGACGGCATCCCAGCCAAGAGCAGCGTGCCCGTGCATTTCGCCGATCTCAACTGGAACGGGCTGGTCGATGGTTTCGTCACCAATAGGGGCAGCGTACGCACGCTAGTCGATCATTTTGATCATCCGACACATCACAGTATCGAGACGTTGCGCGCGCTTTTGACACACAAGGTAAGTCCGACAAGATTGGATCTGCGGCGCGTAAACGCTCTTACGCAAACCCGCTTTGACGCAGACAAGACGGCATATATCCAAAATCTAGGAAACGGGCTTCTAATTCTGCGCGGGCGCGGTGGAACAGGTAAGACTTTTGCATTAGTCCAGGTTGCATTGCACCTTGCCAGGCAAGGAAAGCGCACCATGATGTTAACGTATAATCACGGATTAATTGCCGACATCAATCGCGCTCTTCGCTTTATCGAAAAAAAAGACCTAACGTTGAACCCATTGCCGAAGTTGAAAACTCGCTATGCTTTTGTGCAGGATATTTTCACACAGACTTTTGGCATGGCGGCCGAGGAGGCTGTCAAAACAATACCGGATATTGGCGCGCGCGAGGAGCGTCGCCTTTTCGATCTAATGAACTATGAAAATCCAATAGAGCACGAGTATGATTTTGTTTTGGTTGATGAGGGCCAAGACTGGGAGGAAAAGCAGCGCGATCTTATGTTCCGTCTTGTCGGTCCCGAGCATGTAGTGGTCGCAGACGGTGTAGATCAGTTCGTAGGGCAGGATCGCTGCAATTGGGACCAAGGCGACATTCCCATTAACCGCCGCCACGGGTTGCGTGCATCGCGCCGTACAAAGGCAGCGACCTGCCAAACTGTAGCTGAGATAGCGCGTGAATTAGGTCTTTCTGATTGGGATCTTGTACCAGACCCAGACACCCATGGCGGGCGTTTCACTGTCATGATTGAACCAGACGCGCGGCGTGCTGTCGAGCGCGGACTTGATATATTGGAAAACGACCAGCGTCAGGAAAGCACGATCAAAGCAGTTGACAATCTTATTTGCCTGCCCTCCGCAAAAATGGCGAAGGGGATCAACTTCGCTGCTCTCTTTGACGAAGCCACTGAAGTCAATGCACGTGATAGCTGGCGCGGATTTGAAGAGGAGGACCGGCGAACTTACCCGTTGAGAGACGGACAGTTGCGCGCCATCCAGTATAGTTCCTGCCGCGGTATGGAAGGCTGGACGACAGTTTGTTTGGGATTGGACGCCTTCTTTGATTTTCAGCTTAGAAATCCGCGTATTGACGCGGCAGGACTTGAAACTTCACTGCGCGCAAAGGAAGGAATATTTTGGCAAAGTAAATTTGACGAGAAGATTGCCTGCGTATTCCGGAGCGATCCGGCCAGCGATTCCGAAAGTATCCGGCCACCCATTCCGATTTTATCCGGCCACTGAT
>NZ_JBGQOJ010000056.1:0-2500 GCF_052119585.1 Pseudogemmobacter sp. W21_MBD1_M6
TTGGTTGCGGGAGTCAGATTTGAACTGACGACCTTCAGGTTATGAGCCTGACGAGCTACCGGGCTGCTCCATCCCGCGACAGGGAGTAAGTATTGATATGAGATCGAAGAGAGATACGTTTGTGTTCCTTACTAGGTTTGGCGGTGACCTACTCTCCCACGTCTTAAGACGCAGTACCATTGGCGCGGCGGCACTTAACTGCCGAGTTCGGGATGGGATCGGGTGTTTTGCTCGCGCTATTACCACCAAACCGAGAAAGGAACACATCAGCCGGCGTATTGTTTGCCGTTTATTTTTCGAAGATTACTTTTGTCCAAAGAAGTCTTGCTTCTACTGGATCAAATCAAGCCTATCGAGCAATTAGTACCAGTCAACTGAATGCATTACTGCACTTACATCTCTGGCCTATCGACGAGGTGGTCTACCTCGGCTCTCAGGGAGATCTTGTTTTGAAGGGGGCTTCCCGCTTAGATGCCTTCAGCGGTTATCCTGTCCGATCATAGCTACCCAGCACTGCTATTGGCATAACAACTGGTCCACCAGTGGATCGTTCACCCCGGTCCTCTCGTACTAGGGGCAACTCTTCTCAAATCTCCTACACCCACGGCAGATAGGGACCGAACTGTCTCACGACGTTCTAAACCCAGCTCACGTACCTCTTTAAACGGCGAACAGCCGTACCCTTGGGACCTGCTCCAGCCCCAGGATGAGATGAGCCGACATCGAGGTGCCAAACGGTGCCGTCGATATGGACTCTTGGGCACCATCAGCCTGTTATCCCCGGCGTACCTTTTATCCGTTGAGCGATGGCCCTTCCACTCGGGACCACCGGATCACTATGGCCGACTTTCGTCTCTGCTCGACTTGTCAGTCTCGCAGTCAGGCTGGCTTCTGCCATTGCACTCAACGACCGATTTCCGACCGGTCTGAGCCAACCTTCGCGCGCCTCCGTTACTCTTTAGGAGGCGACCGCCCCAGTCAAACTACCCGCCACACAGGGTCCTGGAACCGGATAACGGTCCGCAGTTAGACATCAAGCAAAGCAAGGGTGGTATCTCAAGGGAGGCTCCACAAGGACTAGCGTCCCTGCTTCAAAGCCCACCACCTATCCTGCACATGCTTGGCCTGATGCCAGTGTGAAGCTGTAGTAAAGGTGCACGGGGTCTTTCCGTCTAACCGCGGGAAGTCTGCATCTTGACAGACAATTCAATTTCGCTGAGTCGATGTTGGAGACAGCGGGGAAGTCGTTACGCCATTCGTGCAGGTCGGAACTTACCCGACAAGGAATTTCGCTACCTTAGGACCGTTATAGTTACGGCCGCCGTTTACTGGGGCTTCAATTCAAAGCTTGCACCTCTCCTTTTAACCTTCCAGCACCGGGCAGGCGTCAGACCCTATACGTCGTCTTACGACTTCGCAGAGCCCTGTGTTTTTAGTAAACAGTCGCCACCCCCTGGTTTGTGCCCCCCCCCAAGACTTGCGTCCTGACGGGGCCTCCTTCTCGCGAACTTACGGAGGTATTTTGCCGAGTTCCTTCAACATCGTTCTCTCAAGCGCCTTGGTATTCTCTACCAGTCCACCTGTGTCGGTTTAGGGTACGATCTAGCGGAAGAGCTATTTCCAGGAACCTGTAGGCAGCCCATCCAATCCGATAAGGATGAACTACGTTTCAGATCCGTCACTACTTCCTGGCCCAGGAATATTAACCTGGTTCCCATCGACTACGCCTTTCGGCCTCGCCTTAGGGGTCGGCTTACCCTGCTCAGATTAGCTTTAAGCAGGAACCCTTGGACTTTCGGCGACAGGGTCTCTCACCCTGTTTGTCGCTACTCATGTCATCATTCTCGCTTCTGATCACTCCACCGGATGCCTTACGGCCCGGCTTCACAGTAAACTCCATGTCTTCGCTATACCCGAGGGCATAGAAAAGACGCGGAGTTATATCACAGAACGCTCTGCTACCATGCACTATGTGCATCCTAAGCTTCGGCTCATGGCTTGAGCCCCGTTACATCTTCGCCGCAGGACAACTTATCTAGACCAGTGAGCTGTTACGCTATCTTTAAAGGATGGCTGCTTCTAAGCCAACCTCCTGGTTGTTTTGGTCGTCCCACATGCTTTCCCACTTAGCCATGAATTGGGGGCCTTAGCTGTAGGTCAGGGTTGTTTCCCTCTTCACACCGGACGTTAGCACCCGATGTGTGTCTGCCATCTAGTACTCCTCGGTATTCGGAGTTTGGTTAGGATCAGTAAGCCGGTGAGGCCCCATTACCCATCCAGTGCTCTACCCCCGAGGGTATTCGGATGACGCTCTACCTAAATAGATTTCGCAGAGAACCAGCTATCTCCGAGTTTGATTGGCCTTTCACCCCTAGGCACAACTCATCCCGACCTTTTTCAACAGGTGTGGGTTCGGACCTCCAGTTGGTGTTACCCAACCTTCATCCTGGTCATGCCTAGATCACTCGGTTTCGGGTCTGATCCCACGAACTCATTCGCC
>NZ_JBGQOJ010000057.1:0-5383 GCF_052119585.1 Pseudogemmobacter sp. W21_MBD1_M6
GGGATGGAGCAGCCCGGTAGCTCGTCAGGCTCATAACCTGAAGGTCGTCAGTTCAAATCTGACTCCCGCAACCAAAAACGCCAATGTTTTCAAATACTTAGAACCTGACTGTTTTGCTTGTGTATGAACCCCACGCAAACGAGTCAACGCTGAGTCAACGTTTTGCAAGTCCCCCTGAAACCCAGGGGGCTTTTTGCGTTTGGAACCCTCCACTCTGTTCTGAATTCTGTCGGACAAGTGCGTTCCAGACAGGGGAATATTCTGTGGAATCTTAGACCCGGTCACTCGAGGGCCACAAGCGGCACCACAGCGATCAGTTGGTGCCGCTTGTGCTGCCGCCGCCGCCCGCACCCGCAAGTGCGCCCAACAGAAGAAGGCTGCCAAGCCCGATGGCCGCCCCATTGCCCAAACCGCCTTGTGGGCGGATCCGGACGGTGCGGTTGACCATGGTCTCGTCGACGCAGACATTGCCGTCGCGATCGAAGTCAAACGGCTTCAGCTCGTTGACCGAGGCGACCTGACGCAAAGAAAAACCATCGGGGCAGGCGAAAACGCCGATGGTGTCGGTGACGCGAATGGCGTCTTTTGCCAGGGCAGGAGCGGCGAACGAGAGGCACAGGAGGGCGGCATAAAGACTAGCATAAAGGGGTTTCATCTTAATTTCTCCAACTTTAGTTTTCGATTTTATTATTTCTAGTGGCAATCGTCGAGGTTGCAAGGCCGGGTGCCGCGATTTCCCTCGCGCGGGCAGGTTGGTTTCATATGTAGTCACGACGATCAGCTTCTCTGGATCAGGCTCAGGGCTGGTTTTCGTCTTTGATCTCCTGATTTTTACATTTTTCAGGAAAATGCCCTATAATACCCTCCAAAGATCACGGTGCCATGGCCCGCTTAAATTCGCGCGCCGTCAGTGCGTGTGTCCGGTGACGCCCGCTCCTTGTCCAGACTCTCGATCTCTTCCCAAAGAACCTGGTATTCCTTCAGGTGGCGTTTCAGGTAGTGCGCCGTCAGACTGGCGCGTTCGGCAATGCCGGACGGGATCAGCACAAAGGCATAGCGCATTTTCGAGGTGCTCGTGCGGAAGTTCTGGACTTTGATCGCGCCCTTTTCGGCCAGCCCCTTCAGCCAGTAATTCACTGCCACGAGGCTTAGCTTAGCTCCAGCGCATAGGCGATCTGCGTTGGCTAAGGTCGCCGTCTTCCTCGATCAGGCGCAAGACGCGAAACCGCGCATCTTCTTGAAAGGTGGTGACGAGTCTATCCACGGTTAGCCCCGCGTCATCATGCGTTGCTGTTGCTGTCCGATCGCGTTATCCGAAGACTGATAATTTGGCATGTGAGGTTCGGCGATGTCTGGTCAGTTTGTCATTTCGCTGGATTTCGAACTCCTCTGGGGCGTTCGTGATCATGCTGGCCGGGACAAGGGCAACGTTGCGCGGTCCGGAAAGGCGGAGCCATGCATATTCTGATGACGGTGAACGCCGCCTGGAACATATGGAATTTTCGGCGGCCGCTGGTAGAAGCCCTGACTGCTGGTGGTCACCGGGTCACCGTTCTGGCACCGCCCGACGATTCTGTGGCTCACCTCGAGCAGATGGGATGTCGTTTCCTACCTCTCGAGATGAGCGTGAAGGGCCTTAACCCGGTTGAAGACCTGAAACTGCAGCGCAGGCTGAAGCGAATTTTCCAGGAGGAACAACCGGACGCCATCCTGAGCTTCACGATCAAGAACAATATCTTCGGGGCGTGGGCTGCACAGACGGCTGGTGTGCCTTTCGTTCCGAACGTCACAGGGCTTGGCACAGCCTTTCTGTCGGGCGGCCTGTTGCAGACCATCGCCGAGCAGCTTTACCGGCGCGCCTTTGGCAAATTGCCGATCGTCTTTTTCCAGAACGAAGATGACCGGGATCTGTTTCTTGATCGCAAGCTTGTGCGTGCGGATCAGGTGCGGTTGTTGCCCGGCTCCGGCATTGATCTGGTCCGCTTTGCCCAAGCGGAGATGCCGTCTGCCGACGCGCCGCCTGTATTTCTGATGATTGCCCGGCTCCTGCGCGACAAAGGTGTCATCGAATTCATCGAGGCGGCACGGCAGATCAAGGCGCGCCATCCGAACGCACGCTTCCAGTTGCTGGGGGCAGCCGGTTCAGAAAACCGCACCGCCATCGACACCAAAACCGTCGATGCCTGGGTGGCCGAGGGCGTGGTGGAATATCTCGGGACCACCAACGATGTGCGCGCGGCGATTGCCGCGGCCACCTGCGTTGTGCTGCCCTCCTACAGGGAAGGCGCGCCGCGCACGCTGATCGAGGCGGCTGCCATGGCACGGCCGCTCATTGCCACCGACGTGCCCGGTTGTCGCGCCGTGGTCGATCACGACGTTTCGGGCTTTCTTTGCGAGGTGCAGAATGCCGACAGCCTGGCTGCGGCAATGGAGCGATTTCTTGCGCTCTCTCCGGAAGCCCGCACCGAGATGGGACAGGCCGGGCGCACAAAAATGGAACGTGAATTTGATCAGGCACTGGTCGTAGCAGCCTACCGCGAGGCCCTTGATGTCCTTTCCGGCAATCATAAGAGATAGCACCAATGGACACCGTGTTCTTCATTGCGTCAAAGCTGATCGGAGCGCTTCTGCGCCCGGACACCTGGATCGTCATCGCCTTGGCGGGCATCGTGCTTGCGTTGATCCTACAACGCAGGCATATCGCGCTTTGGGTTAGCAGCATCACGCTGGGGGTGCTTGTCGCGCTGAGCGCTTTACCCCTTGGGGATCTTCTCCTGCAGCCCATCGAGCGGCGCTTCCCAGCCAACCTAAGCCTTGTCGCTGTCGACGGCATCATCGTGCTCGGCGGTGGCGAGGACGCACGCGCCAGCGCTTATTGGGACCAGATGCAGCTCAATGAAGGCGCAGAGCGCTACACGGCCGCGCTCGCCCTCGCTCGACGGTTTCCACAAGCAAAGGTCCTGTTCACCGGTGGCAGCGGCGCGCTTCGCGACGTCGCTGGTGCCGCCACCTCGGAGGCGTCGATTGCCGAGGGTTTCTTTCTCGACCAAGGCATAGCGCCTGAACGCCTTCTGCTTGAGGGTCAGTCTCGCAACACAACTGAGAACGCCCGTCTCAGCCTGACGCTCGCCGATCCCGCCGCGGATGAAACCTGGGTTCTGGTCACCAGCGCCTTCCACATGCCGCGCGCCATGCGCAGCTTTGCGGCGGCAGGTTGGCAGAGCCTTGTCGCCTGGCCCGTCGATTATCGCACGTCAGGGTTTGGCGACGGCATGGGCTGGGATCTCAAGGGCAACCTGTCAGTCCTGACTACCGCGATCCGCGAGCACGTTGGCCAGCTTGCTTATCGACTGACCGGACGGTGAACGGTCACGCCGCTACACCGCGCGCAGCTGGTCGGCTTGAACAGCAACGCGTGTCTCTCCGCCCATGATGTCCATCAGCACCCAGACGCGCCGGTCCGGCGCCACGGACTCAATTGTGGCAATTACATCCGCAAATGGGCCCTTGGCCACCGTTACCTTGTCGCCGGGTTTGAGAAGCTTCGGCGGCAGCAGCTTGCCCTCCTGATCGCAGCGCAGCATCAGCTGGCTGATCAGATCAAGCGGGACAGGTGTTGGCTCCTTGCCAAAGCTGACGATCCGCGTCACGCCATAGGTGGAGTTGACTGCGCTCCAACGCTCCTGCAGCAGATCAAGGGCCACAAAAAGATAGCCCGGGAACAGTGGTCGCATCTGAACTGTGAACTTGCACTGGGCACGCGTGGTCTCTTCATGAAGCGGCAGAAATGTTCTGAACCCCTGCCGGACCAGATTGCGTTCGGCGATCCTGTGGCTGTTGGGTTTGAACTGCGCCAGAAACCAGGTCGTTCCGCTGTCGTGATAGCTCATTCAGATTCCGATGTTCAATTTTAAGCGGACTGTGCAATTTTAGAGCGCCCCATTCAACCTCCAACTGCCTCCGCTTGCGAAAGGCATCAATGAACTCTCCGCGCCATTGCGCAAACTCATTGAAAACGTGAGGTAAAAGTCTCTTCCGTCTTGATAGCCCAGCAAAGCTACGCAAACGTCCCCCGACTTCTTGAGAATATGGAGGCGGTGAGTTGGACGGCGGAAGCGGCAAAGTGGCAGTGTTTCGGGCGGCGCAATATGTGCGCATGTCGACCGAGCATCAGCAGTATTCGACCAACAACCAGGCCGACAAGATCCTCGAGTATGCCGAGAAGCGCGGCATCGAAATCGTCAAGACCTATGCGGATGATGGCAAAAGCGGGCTGTCGATCGAAGGGCGCGCTGCCCTTCAGCGGTTGCTTGCGGATGTCCAATCCGGTGCGGCCGATTTCAACGTCATTTTGGTCTATGACATCAGTCGCTGGGGCCGGTTTCAGGACGCGGACGAGTCGGCCTATTACGAATATATCTGCAAGCGCGCTGGCATAGATATTGCGTACTGCGCCGAGCAATTCGAGAATGACGGCTCTCCTGTCTCGACCATCGTAAAGGGCGTTAAACGCGCCATGGCGGGCGAATACAGCCGAGAGTTGTCAGTCAAGGTCTTCACGGGCCAATGCCGCCTGATCGAGCTGGGGTTCCGTCAGGGTGGAACGGCAGGCTTTGGTTTGCGCCGGGTGCTGGTCGACGAGCGCGGCACCATCAAGGCCGAGCTGAAACGCGGCGAGCACAAATCGCTGCAGACCGACCGCGTCATCCTGATGCCCGGGCCCGAGGAAGAGGTGGCGTGGGTCAACAAGATGTATCGTTGGCTGATCGAGGAGGACCTGAGCTTTCGCGAGATTGCCGACCGGCTCAACGAGGCGGGCATTGCCACCGACCATGATCGACCATGGACCTCAGGCACGGTGCGCACGGTTCTGACCAACGAGAAATACATCGGCAACAACGTCTACAACCGCAGTTCATTCAAGCTCAAAAAGCTGCATGTCGATAACCCACCCGACATGTGGGTGCGCAAGGAAGGCGCCTTCGACGGCATTGTGCCGCTGGAGTTTTTTCTGACTGCGCAGGAAATCATCACGGCGCGCTCGGCCCGGCTGTCGGATGAAGAGCTGCTCGAGCACCTCCAGCGTCTCTATGCCGATGCGGGCGAGTTGTCGGGCGTACTGATCGATCAAGCAGCCGACATGCCGGGCGCCTCCACCTACCGGACGCGTTTCGGATCACTGACCCGCGCCTATGAGATGATTGGCTATCGATCAGACCGGGATCAGGAGCGGATTGCGCTGAACAAGCGGCTGCGCAAGATGCACCCGGAAATCATTGCGCGGACAGAGGCCGCCATCGCCGCCGTCGAGCTATGCTTGAATTTGGGTGACGCGCATCATCAGGCGGCGCGGTTTTCGGTGTCGTTGGTCACTTCGACACCG
>NZ_JBGQOJ010000058.1:0-5331 GCF_052119585.1 Pseudogemmobacter sp. W21_MBD1_M6
TTGGTGGCAGCGTAACCAAGGCGGAAATCCACTTAAGGAACCCACGGAACCTGTTCAAACAAACCGAGCCACCTCTCCAATCCGCAAGAACGGTCGACCTGGGAAAGAGGATTGCCCGGCTGCGATCGCCAGAAACGAAACCCTGCGCGCCACCCGACATTATGGTCGTGCGTTCTGGAAGCGTTCGTCCGGATACCACGCCCGAAGCAGGATCGAGGCGAAGATGCGCTGCCTCAAAGCCTTTGGGGAACGCATCAGCGCAAGAGACCCAGACCGCCAAACCGCCGAAATCCAGATCCGTGTCGCACTCATCAATCGCTTCAACACACTCGGCGCCGCCGAAATCGTTCGCGTGGCCTGACTCTAACGGGGAAAGGGGCTGTCATGCCTCAAGCGTGAATTGCGCAACAACGCCACTCGGATAGCAAGTGTATTTTTGCCAGTTTGGCGAAGGCGACCTGACCCTCACAGCGATTGATCATTATCGTCACTGGTGCTGCAGGGCACTTGGCTGTGGTGTGACTCACACTCGGATTGATTTTGTGTCTTTCCTCGGAACCGTCGGCCGCCCAGTTGGTCCGGCAGCGAGGATTTCCTTCTCCCTCGACCTTCATGCCCGTGCCGTCCGTTGCCCGGCGTGACCCCGGGCCACGAAACCTAGCCGCAAGGGCCCGAATATGACAAATGCCACCCGCAGGACCCGCTACGCCACAGCGCGCCCCGTCGATCGTCCGCATCATACGCGTTTCAACCCGCCAAACCGGCCCGGAACAGATGAAAAATCGAGGCGCCCTATATAAGTTCGTCGCGCATCGCAATTATGGATGCGTGCGTTCTATTCTTTGCGTGAAGTTTCGAACAGATTGTTCGCATGCACATTTTAATTGTGACTTCGGACAATTTCAATTCAAATGCAATTTCTTTGTTAGTTAGGCCGTCTGCCGTCGCTTTCAAAATATATTTCTCACGCTCTGAAAGGAGCTGCTGCGCATCATCAAATACTTGCCCACTTTCCCCACGTCGCGCGAGAGGAATGAAGGTTTCTCCCGATGATACCAGCCTTATAGCGCTTGGAAGGGATCTGAGCGGAAGCGTCTTGGGGATGTAACCGCCTGCGCCACACTCGATGGCTTTCGAGATGAAAATGTTGGATTGGAAGCCAGAAAAAAGCACTACTTTTCCGGTCCCGCTCATTTTAATTACTGATTCGACACTTGACAGGCCCTTCATTCCGGGCATGTCTAAATCAAGAAGAATCACATCAAAGTTTCCTTTTTCACGCAAGAGTTGAGCGGCTTCGGAAAAATTTCCCGCGGTAGACACAATCATGTCAGGCTCTTTGTCTATCAGTCTTGCGATCGCATCCCTTATGAGGGCGTGATCATCCGCGATAAGTATTTCTAGCATCCGTAAGTAGCCCTTCGATCGCTGTCTAAGCTATTGTTTTCATGTATGTTGGAAACATTTAGAATCTATTTTATCAAGCGCTGTACTCTTACGATACTACGGATCACCAGAAGATGGATGAGAACCGATAATTACATCATATAGACTAGAGATGTGTCGAAAAAAGGTTCAATCGGCATGCTGCACCTTAAGAACAAAATTATTTTACTTACCAGTGATCTTTATACTAAAGATATGTTGATGAGCCCATGAAGTCAGTGCGAAAGTCTATGAGGATACACGTCTTGCGTGTGCTGTTCCTATTTTTGGTAAAAGCAATACAGTTATGGCGAGACCAGTAAACTTTTCCGCAGACACTTCCGACCATCTCTGTCGCAGAGATTTTGTCAGGTTCGGCCTTTGCGCAGCTAGCTTTAACCTGCTTGCGCGCCCGGTCCAGAGCGCCAGTGGTGGATCACGTGTTCTCACTGTCGACGGTGAGATCACAAAAGAGGGTAGAAGCGTGCACTTCAGCGATGGTGACATCTCTGATTTTCAGCAGGCCAAATTTAGCACATCGACGATTTGGACAGACGATAGTCTGCGTTTCTCGAGGCCGTGCCTTGCAACGCTTTTGTCGCACGCCGGCGCCGGATCCGGTGATGTAGTGCTGCGAGCAGAAAATGATTATGACATTAGATTACCCCGCGAAATGGTTGCGCCGGATGCACCAATCATCGCCAACCGGATTGATGGGGCACCTTCTTCGATGCGTGACCAACGGCCGTTGTGGCTTGTCTTTCCTTATGACAGCAATAAGCGCTACCGAACGGAGTCCATATATGCGTTCAGCGTGTGGCAGCTGATCGGACTAAGCGTTCTTCCGGAATAATGCATTGAAGGGTTTCCAGGTCATTCAAACCACATCGCTCAGCGTGCGCGCAACTTATCTTGCGATGATCACACTACTTTTTTTGATCCTTTGCGGCATCGTCCTTATGGCATGGCAGTTCCAATTGCTGTCAGGCAAGTCACAGGGCCTGAGCAAAGCCGAATCGGATAACGTGACATGGGGCGCGGCGCAGCTCGAAGTGGATTTCGAAAAGTTTAGGACTTCTCTGTATGAAGCTTCGACTGTCTCGTATGATGCACCAGCAGCTGCTGCTCTGGATGAGCTAAAAGAGAAATTCGATATTTTTTACAGCAGAGTGGGCGTTATTTCGATGAGCTTTTTGTCGTCTAATAGTAATGTTGGGCTCCAATCTGGACTTGACAATCTGCACTCAGCGCGTGAACGAATTACGGCAATAGTCGATGCCCTCGATCAGCCCGTGCGGGATGAAATCTTAGCGCTACTTGCAGCCGCGAATGAAGTGCAACCAGAAATCAGGGCTTTTGCGCTATCTGCGCTACAGGTTCAGGTTGAAAATGCAACGGCAGAACGAGCTGATTTTCAATCTGTGCTACAACGGGCGGGAATGCTGTCTTTGGTCATTTTAGTGCTGTTGGTGGCCGCTCTTTTTCTGAGCAGCCGTCTGCCGCTGGTTTTTTCTCGGAAAACAGCGTCACTGGAACGCGTCGCATCTAACCTGTCCAAAACAATTGAGGCATCGCAAGATGCTGTTATGATCGCAGACCAAAATGGTAATCTAATACACTTTAACGAAGTTGCGCAGAAAATGTTTGGTCATTCCACAACCAAACTTCAGCAACGAAACTCACTGGAACTTATCGTACCGGGACGTTTTCAAGACGCCCACCGAAGGGAGATCAGAGCATATATAGAAACAGGCGAAAGTAAAGTCATTGGTAAAGGCCGCAAACAGATTCGGGCAGTTCATGCGTCAGGGTGCGAATTTCCTGTCGAAGCATCGGTCGTCATGGATAGAGATATAGATGACCGCATAATATTCATCAGTTTCTTACGTGATATTTCAGATCGTCATATTATTAAGAAAGATGTGCGAGAAGCCCTTAAACAGGCGCGCCTTAATGCAAATGCAAAGGGTAGCTTTCTTGCGCTGATGAGCCATGAAATGCGAACGCCGTTGCATGGTGTTATTGCGTCTCTGACAATGATTGATGCCAAGGCTGCTTCGGAAAGCGATCAGGCAAATCTGCAACTAGCATTGGCTTCAGCAAGAACCGCAGTCGAGCAAATTGATGATGTGCTTGAGCTCACGCGAATCGGTGACAAACTAGAGCCATTCGGTCCCCTGGACCCCATCGAGGTCAGTCGCGCAATGACAGATCAGTTTCGGATTCTTGCACATTTGCACTCCAATACCCTGATACTTGATATTAACAGTGCGATTGGAGTCGGACCCCTCTGGGGGGCGTGTCGATCCTACAAACGCGTACTAAGCAACTTAATAGGAAACGCCATCAAGTTCACCAAGCATGGCAGTATCCTGGTGCGTATAGCTGCCGTGAAACGGCTGGACGGCCATATCGATCTTGTCACTGAAGTGCATGATACTGGCGTCGGCATTGCGCCTGAAAACCGTGAGCGGATCTTCAACGCCTTCGAAAGAGGAGGGATGGATGCGCAAAGCGGGCCCGAGGGAAGTGGATTGGGTCTGTCAATTGTGAAGCGTGCTGTGGAGCTCATGGGCGGGACGATTGAGCTTGACAGCGTCTTGGGAAAAGGTAGTATTTTTCGATTTATTCTAAGGCTGCATCCGTACGAAGGCTTGCAAGATGAAGACGCGCACTTAATCGTGGAAACTCAGCCGAAAATATCCAAAGCACTTGATGTTCTTGTGGTCGACGATAATTGGATAAATCGTGTTGTTATGGTGCAAATGTTAAAGCACCTCGGCCATAATCCAGACGAAGTAGATAGCGGCGAAAAAGCTGTGAACATGGCGGCAAGCCGCAAGTACGACCTAGTGCTGATGGATATCAATATGCCTGGAATGAATGGTGTCGAAGCATTGCAGCATATTCGTTCCAATGGTTATTCAATGACTTCGGATATTATTGCCGTAACAGCGATGTCCATGCCTGAAGACAAGGAAATGCTCGCAGAGGCAGGTTTTACCGACTTTCTGATAAAACCGATCGATCTGACGAAACTAGATGTGTTCATTTGTTCGCTCGCCGCTCGCCGCCCCGTTATTGATGGCAGCAAAGGAACCAATTCCCCCCCAGATACATTGTTCGATGAATTATGTTTGCTGTTGGGAAAAAGCGACGCATTTGAACTCATCAATGGAGCACGGAGCGAAGCGGCTGCAACACTAGGTTTATGGAAAACAGCGATAACCGATAGTGATCCGACGATCCTATCTGGTTATCTTCATCGTGCCGCCGGATCGGTTGGAGTCATAGGTGCCTATCAGTTGGCAGATATTTTCAATCAGGCCGACCACATGTTGAAAGACGACAATTACGATATGCTTGCAGAACTACACCACAAGGCATGCGAGGTGCACTCCGATACTTTCAAAAACTTTGAAGCTCGCTTTGCATTTAAGCGCCCGGTCTGATCGCCCGAGAGGGCTCTGTTGCAACAGAGCCCAGAATGCCGATAGAAACAAAGAAGGAAAACATCAACCCAATACGTGAAAAAGTCAATAAACGATTAGATGATCTTGAATTGCCACTGAATGAACAGCAGCACTTTCAACAAGATGGAGTTCTTCATGTGATATCCCTAATCGAAAGCGTCTCTAAATTCTGGAGAATCCTTCATGATAGCGAGCGCGATTTCATTAATGGAGCACGATATGCGATTGAGGAACGGTTGAAGTGGAATTGAGGTATTTCATTGATATTGAATGCGTTAGCGATAAACCTTGAGGGCACCTCTAAAAATTGCGCCTGATCTGACGGCGGTGTAGACATTGGGCCAGTGTGAGATGGACAGGGCAATCGCGTTTGACCTAAGGGTTGGCTAAGTTATTGAGAAGGCTGAGAAGAAACGCATCACTCCACCCGGCG
>NZ_JBGQOJ010000059.1:0-5156 GCF_052119585.1 Pseudogemmobacter sp. W21_MBD1_M6
TGGTCTCCGGCCACCTTCAAACCGGTAGCGCCGAGGTGTGGAGCTGAAAACTCGTAAAAATCGAGGTGCCCTTAAGTTGATGGTCTCCGGCAAACTCGGGGCGATTCAGGTTGGTCGCTTCGTTCAGACCAATGAGCAACTGTACCCTCTTGCCCTCTCGTGCTGCCTCCAAAAGCTGGTCGGGCTGCGTAAAATAGGGTGCTGCCAGATGCAGCCGCGATGACCCCGCAATCAGGTGCGTAAAGGGATTGATGACAAAATCCTTATTTGGGCCGTTTGAAAATATCCTGCTCATACCGCTCCTCGTCGAAATGCCGATCGGGAACTGCCTGCGAGCGCTTCCGTCACGTGACTATACTATATGGCATACATTCAGTCGGCAAAGTGTGATGCCTTCTTGCTATGTAGTTCGCGAATGCAGCGAATGGCAGGTTCGGCGCGCTGCGTCGCAGCATTTTGAAGGTTGATCGAAAGTCCGGATTGGGCCGATTTTCCGGGATGGACGGCTACCAGAAGGCTGGATCGTTGAAGGCCTGGACGCAGCGTGATGGCCCCTTGAACGGCGTCAGCGCCGCATTGTTCAGAGACTGGCCCAGCCAGCCTTCGGGATGCCGCAAGGGAAAAGGCGCAGGCACGTCGTTCTCAGTGATGACCTTGAAGCCGGCGCGCCCGTAGAAGCCCGGATCGCCGTAAGTCACCGCGAGTCCGACGCCTTCCTGCCGAAGTTCCTCAAGGCCGTGGGAAATCAGTCTCTGCCCGATGCCCTGACGCTGCTGGCCGGTCGCCACAGCTACAGGGCCGAGGACGAACACCGTGCGGTTGTCGCCCTCGTAGTTGAGCCGCGAGAAGAGGATCGCGCCAGCCAGTTCGCCACCATTCCAGGCGGTGAAGACCCGAAGATCCTGCGTGGGCGTCTCCGCCATCAGGCGGCGGGCCAGATCCCCAATCAACACGCCTTCGTTTGAGCCCTCCGAGGCGGTGAAGGTCGCTGTGAAAAGGTCGGCGATGGCCGCGGCACGTCCCTTGTATTCGGCCGAAAAGTCCATGTTCTTATCCCCAACTGCGGACGCAATCTGCGCCCGTTAATTGAAAACCGTATGCCTCACTTGTCATATGCAGCGAAAGTCTGAAATGACGGGCCGCATCGCATCGTGAAGAGGTCAAGGCAGGTGACCGCTCTGGGCCGTCAGTGAAGACGGCCCGGTTCCTTAAATTTCAATGGCCTCTGCAATCGCAAGAGCATCCTCAAGCTCGACACCGAGGTATCTGACTGTGCTGTCCATTTTCGTGTGGCCCAACAGCAGCTGGACCGCACGCAAGTTGCCCGTCTTCTTATAGATTTGCGTCACCTTGGTCCGACGCATCGAATGGGTGCCGTAGGCGCTCGTCTCCAGGCCAATCGACGTCACCCATTCACGGACAATCCGCGCATATTGGCGGGTCGAGATGTGAAGGCGTTCGTGAAACCGACCGGGCCAGAGGTATTCAGATCCAACCATCAGCGGGTCTTGCATCCACCTTTCCAGTGACGCCCGCGTGCCTTCAGAGATTTCGAAGCGGACAGGTTTCTGCGTCTTGCTTTGCAGGACTGACGCCCGTTCCTTGATCTGGCCGGACGCCATGACATCGACCACTTTCATTCTGACCAGATCACAGCCACGCAGCTTGCTATCGATAGCCAGATTGAACAGCGCTAGGTCGCGATGGTTCTCGGCCAGTTCAAGCCGAACCCTGATTGCCCACACGTGCTTGGGCTTGAGCGGTCGCTTCTGGCCGACGATGCGACCTTTGTTCCAGGCGGGGCGAAGCGCGCGAATGGCCGGTAAGTTTGGTGTTTGCATGATTGATCCTCCGATCCGCCACGCCCTCCCACAACGACAACCCGACGTTGACCGACGCAACATACCACATGTTGCTGCGCTGCATCCGAGGTCGGCGATGAGCCCACTGCAGACAAACTGATAGGTCATGGTAAGCTAGCGGTGTAGAATCAGACAGACCAAGGCAGCAGGTTATGTCCCGATCCCTTAGAAACCTTGTCGAACGACAAATCAGTAAGGCTATCGCCGAGGGACAGCTCAAGGGCTTGGAAGGCGAAGGGAAGCCACTGCCGGACCATGCCGGTGAGGCCTTCACCGATATGGCAACACAGGTAGCGGTTCGGATAATGGCCGAGGCAGGGGCATTGCCCGAAGAGTTCAAGATCAAGAAACTGCTCGAGCCGGCCAGACAGGCATATCGCGAAGCCAAGAGTGAAGAAGAGAAACGTTTGGCGATGGCTCTCATCGCTGACCTTGAGCAGCGGTACAATATTGCTGTCGAGGCACGAAGGAAGTTCATGTCGCGCTAATTGGAGCGAACGGCCACAAAGTCCGCAGGCTGTGTGAAAAGTCGGGCCTCCTCACGAATTCGCACCGCTTGTTTTCGGCAATCGCCAGATTGATGGCTCGGCTCGATCAGAGATCTCAAATATCTGCCGATTTTCTGCGTCTCTTGGTATCGCAAATGGTTTTCACACAGCCTCTCGGCTGAGCTACCGTTGGCGAGCAATAGACCGACCAGGCCATTCCGCCACTGTCATTCCCAGCCACATAGCGTAAGGGAAGTGGGACCCTGTGGAGAATGAATGATGAAAGAGACACTGAGCGTGCCGGAACTGGTTGCAACGGCGCAGGCCAAGGCAAAGACGTCGCAAGATCGCATTGAAGAAATTCGGAACGCGATGGACGGTCAGAACGGGTCCGACACCCAAGTTGAAGACCTTCGCGCAGCGACTGTTGCGCTTGAATTGAACGCGGTCGATATCTTTTCAGTTTTTGAAGCGCGGATGCAACGCCACTTCAAGCGGGGCCCGTTTTCACGTAAATTGAAAGCGATGCTGCTGGCTGCTGGACAGGCTGACCTCGCCGATAGGGTCCACCAACACTATCTGGCGATCAATGTGCTGAAACATGGAACAGGCGCGAGTTATCGGGAGTTGCTTACCAACAAAAGCACCCTTTTTATTGTGAAACCAGCCAATGACCTTATCGCCGATAACTCGCAGGCATCCGAAAGTCTTCTCGATGTCAGCATGCCGGGTTTCTTTGATGAGCTGACCGCGACTATTCTAGAAGCTTACCATTTTCTTGAAAAGAAATAGTTTTCTTATCTTTTGTACCGCGCCTGAATAGTCAATGGACGGCTATCTCAAGTGTCCGTTTCGAGCCCATGGCGACGAGTTTCCCCAACGCGACGGATGGCAGCTTGCTGTCATTGGAACGGCAAGTTGGCGTTGTTAAGGACCCCTTGGTCAGGTTAACAGGATGCCAACAACGGGCCGATCCAGCGCCCGTAAACTAGAAAGCCCTCACATCCTATGTCTGATCCGTGCCTGAAATTGGTATTAGTGACACCTGAAATTCCGTACAATACCGGTGCTATAGGGCGAACCTGTGTGGCACTAAATCTACAGCTGATCCTGATCAAACCCTACGGGTTCTCCCTAGACGAAAAGGCAGTGCGGCGGGCCGGAACGGACTACTGGAAGCACGTTCACCTCAGCGAATATGACAGCTGGCAAAGCTTCTTGGATGATCGAAGGCCACCGCGCGAAAGCATGTATTTTTTCGAAGAACATGGCGCGCAGAGCGTTTACGCGCCTGACTATCAGAACGATGCTTATTTGGTTTTCGGTTGTGAATCCAAAGGCCTGCCAATTGCGGTATTAGATGGCATGGACGATCGAACATTTAGGTTGCCTATGCTCGATCCACGCGTTCGATCACTCAACTTGGCGAACGTCGCCACAGCGGTTGTTTACCAAGCTATGCGCACTCAGCTGGGCGGTTGAAAGCTGCCATTGGCGCGGTCGCAGACTGAGCCCACTTTGTCCCGCACTACCGTCACTCGCCATCTCAAAATGCTGCACGATGTACGAATGGCCGGTCTGGCGAAGCTGCGTAGCAGCATCGTAACTGACTGCGGAGGTCCGGTTTGGGCCGGTCGCGTCTTGATGGGCGACCATAGTTTGCAGTTTTACAAAGTTCGCCTTCCTGCGCATTGCTGACCTTGATGCATAATGCAGCATCAATGTCATGTGAGTTATTGTCAAATCTGGTGTTTGAGGATTTTGGGTCATGCGGCGATCTGGCTATCTCGTGTGGTTTCAATTCCGTCTCTGAACGTGACCCCTGTGATGACTTTTGCGAGGTAGTCAAAGCCGCGCAGCTTCCCCCAGTTTTGCTCGGCGCATTGGCCGAGCTTGAACATCATGTGCAGCATACCATCTCGTGAAAGGCAGCCCTTTGCTCGCTTGGTGCGGTGCGGTGCCGGATCGTGGCGAAGGCGGATTCAATCGGATTGCTGGTGCGGATGCTTTGCCAATGCTGGGCTGGGAAGTCGAAGAATGCCATGAGTTCTTCGCGGTCTTTTTGCAGGCACGGCGCCGCCTTGGGGTATTTGGGTTCGCAGGTTTTGTGAACAAATCGAATGCCTTGTTCGCATCGTCCTTGGTCTCGGCCTGCCAGATATCGTGGATCGCGGCTTTGGCCTTTGGCTGCGACAGCTTGGGCAAACAGTTGAGCACGTTCATCGTTTTGTGTTGCCAACAGCGTTGATGGCGGGTCTCGGGATAGACTTCGTCCATTGCCGCCCAAAACCCCATTGCGCCGTCACCGATGGCCAACTTGGGGGCATTCATTCCTCGACTTTTGAGGCTGAGCAGAACCTCGCGCCAGCTCTGCGTTGACTCGCGCACCCCGTCCTCGATGGCCAGAAAGCGCTTCTTGCCGCGGGCCGTCACCCCGACAATGACAAGGGCGCAGAGTTTGTCATCGCCGCCCCGAAGCCCACTGTGGACGCCGTTAGCCCAGATATAGACGATTGGCTCGTCGTCTAAATCCGCCGCGCGCCATCCATCGTATTCCTTGGCCCAGTCTCGCTTAAGCCGGGAGACAGTATTCGCCGATAAGCCAGCCGCATCCGGGCCAAGAAGAACCTTCAGGGCCGCTCCCATTTCGCCGCTGGAAATGCCTTTGAGATAAAGCCATGGCAAGGCCGCTTCTAATGTCTTGGTTCGGTGCACATAGGGCGGCACCAGGTCCTACGAGAAAGCTGACATGGTCTTCGATCCGATGCACTATCTGCCTCTGCTGGAGCAGAAGGTCGGCGCATTG
>NZ_JBGQOJ010000060.1:0-4347 GCF_052119585.1 Pseudogemmobacter sp. W21_MBD1_M6
CCATGGGTTCGTTCTCCTGCGCCCTCAAGTGTAAACTTTAGCCAGTCAATTGTCTCACGCTTATTGGCACAGAGGGCCGGGAAGCCGGTAGGCCGCCACGAAGAGCAGCACCCAGAACAGCGCGAAGTTGAAACTGCCAAGCAGGAATACGCGGCCGAGCCAGGCGCGGGGCGGCAGGCAGCGCGTGACTGCAAGAAGCAGGAGTCCGGCCGGCAGAGCCCGAAGCGCGGCAAGGGTCACGGGATAGCCGGCGGGCAGCGCCTCTGTCGTGATAAGATAGGTGCTACCCCAGATTGCCGGGGCGAGCGCGGTCAGAAGGATATCAGTGGTGCGTGACATGGATCATGCCTCCAGAACGGGCGCATCAGAGCGGGTAAAAGGGAAGGCGCGGACGCTCGGGCCGGCGGGTATCGAGGCCGATGTCCCACATCAGATGGGGCGCCACGCCACGCGGGATGCGTCGCTGGTGCCGGCACCTTTGTTAAAGAGCGAAAGTGTCATGTGTATTCCTTCCAGGCGACGAGGCGCAGGGCGGCGCGCAGTTGCGCGGCCAGATCCTCGCGCGGTCCGTTGATGAGGCGCGCGCCGGTTTCCCGGACGATGAGGGTGGGAATGGAGCGAACCTGAAGTGCGCGGGCGTGTTGCCTGTCGGCTTCAACGCCTTGCGCGGTTTTTGGGTCGTAAAAGACCTCGGCAAAGGCTGTCGGCTCGAAGCCCAGTTCCCGTGCCGCGTGGAGCACCGTCGCGGGATCGGCGATGTTGCGCGCCTCGGTTAGATGCTCCCGCTGGAGGCAGTCAAACATTTCCCAGTGGGCTGCCTGTCCGCCGAGACGCTCCGCCGCTTTGCACCCAAGCGCGGCGGTCATGCCATGAGGATAGTCGAACAGGGCCGCGCGCATGGCGTCGATATTGACGAGCTCCGGTCGGTCGCTGACCTCACGGCAGACCGCCCAATGCCCGAGGATAGTTGCGCGGGCGTCCTCGGGCATGCCCCAGCGCGCGACCATCTCGGAACGGCTGGCCTGCAGGACGAAGGTGCGGTGCCGGATATCGAGGTCGAACTCCGCTGCGAGGTCGCGCATCCGAGACGAGATGTTGAAGCACCAGCAGCAGACGACGTCGTGAAAAAAGTCGATGGTGAGCGAGGCCATCACGCAGCCTCCTCGTTCAGATTAGCCCCAGCCAGCCGCGCAGCGATCCGCGCGACATGCGCGCCTTGAAACCGCGCGCCGGCAAAGTCGGTTTCTGTGGGCGCGCGCGACCCGTCGGCACCTGCGATCGTGCCCGCACCGTAGGGTGCGCCGCCGACGATCCCATTGGCCGACGTTTGTCCAGCGAAGGTATAGGGCATGCCCGCGATCAACATGCCGAAGTGCTGGAGCGGGATCTGCGTGGACAGCAGCGTCGCCTCGTGTCCGCCATGCTGCGAGCCGGTCGAGGCGAAGACCGCCGCGACCTTGCCCACCAGCGCGTTTCGCGCCCAGAGGCCGCCTGCCTGGTCAAGGAAGGATTTCATCTGCCCGGCCATCATGCCGAAAAGCGTCGGCGTGCCGAAGATGATCGCGTCGTAGGCTTCCAGATCGGCAGGTGCCGCTACAGGTGTATCATCTTCGGCAAACCCAGCCTTCCGCTGGATATCGTCCGGGACTGTTTCGGGCACGCGGCGGATATCGACATGGGTGTTGGGCACAGTGCGTGCGCCCTCGGCCTCGGCTTGCGCCAGCGCACGAACATGGCCGTAGCTGGAATAGTAAAGAACAAGAATGCGGGTCATGGGATCCTCTCAGGCTTGAAGTTTCGATGCCTGGGAAGATCGGTGATGTGCCGCGCCGGAATAACCGACTCGTTGTCACTTCATTCTTTACGATGGTTGAAGAATGTCAGGAACGCAGAGCTGTCCGGAGATGATCAAGAAAGGCGGTCACCTTTCCGTCCATGCCCAGCCGCGAGGCTGTCACGGCAAAGATCTCAGGTGCGGGAAGCTCCCAGTCCGCCAAAACGCGAACCAGTTCGCCCCGCGCCTCGGGCGCGTTCGAGACGAAGTCCGGCAAGGTGCCGATGCCCTGACCTGCAATCAGAAGATCGCGCAGCACGAGGCTGTTGCCCACTCGGACCGGTGGATCGAGCTCGATGGTGGTCGAACCGGCAGGGCCGTGCAGGGCCCAAGTGGTCAGGTGGTCCGCCAGCAGGAAGCCGATGACCCGGTGCTGCGCAATGTCCTTTGGCGCCTGCGGAAAGCCGGCCCTTTCCAGATAGGCGGGTGCTGCGAAGATCCGTTGCCGCATCGTTCCGATTTTGCGCGCCACCAGCGCCGAGTCGGGCATGGCGGGTCGAATGCGGATCGAGACGTCGAACCCGCCCTCAACCATGTCCACAACCCGGTCGTCCATGGACACTGTCAGACGCAGATCGGGATAGGAGTCGAGAAACGTCGGCAGGATAGGCGCTATCACCGCCTGCCCGAACGAGCTGGAGGCGTTGACCTTCAGGTGACCGCGCACGGCCCCGGCGCCATCGCGGATGCGCGTCTCGACCTGGGTCACGGCATCCAAAATGCCGGTCGCCTCGTCGTAGTAGAGTCGCCCGGCATCCGTGAGCGACATAGAGCGAGTCGTGCGGGTGAGCAGCGTGCTACCGAGGCTTTCCTCAAGCAGTTTGATCTCACGGCTCAGAAGTGCCGGCGAGACGCCAAGATCCTCCGCTGCACGGGCGAAGCTGCCGCGTTCGACGATGCGGCGGAAGGCTTGCATGACGGAAAGCTTGTCCACTTGGCTTAAACCCGGTTGGTTGCCGAGCGATCCACAGAAAATCGCCTACTCGCAAGAATAGCATAAATCGCCAAGCGTTGTTAATGACTTGGTTGCGTGGCGTACCGCCTAAGGCAAAGAACCAGAGAGACGGTGTGTCCTGCCCACACCATACGAAACCACAGGCCTAAGGGAGAAAGGGGTGTGCACTGCCTCAGTCATTTGCATCAGGTCTCCAGCACCGTATCAAGACCGTCATCGTGAACCTCGAGATTGAAGCCTTCATCCGGCGTCGGCGCGGCGAAGTGACATGAAAACTGGTGGAACTGAGCTTCTGTCACGGCAAAGGGATGGTCTCCGACCGCATTTCGCGCGCGCAGCCTGGCGAGGCAGATCTCGTCAGAGACATCCAACACATGAAGCTTATGGGCGACTTTGGTATTCTTGAGGATACCCTTCATCCAATCGCGTTGTGTGACGGTGTTCGCTGGAAAGTCGAGGACGACCGAAGCGCCTGCATCGAGGAGCGCAGCCACATGAGGCCCCATTGCGCTTCGCAACTTTGTTGAGTAGCTGACGTAGTCTGCCAGCGAATGCATTTCTTCTGCGAAGAGCGCGTCGAGCCAGGTGTCTTCTGCAACGAGAACGGTCCCAGGCGTGGCCGTGAGTTGGGCGGCCAATGTGGACTTTCCGGAAGCGATTTTTCCACAGAGGATGTGTAGTGTCGGATGTTTTGGGGACATGGTGAAAGTCTCTTTGAAAAGGGCTTTTGGATTCGGGCGACTGGCGCGACGGGTCACAATCCCGAAGCTGGTAAGCGCGAAGACCGCTGAAGGAGCAGCCGAAGACAGAAAGCGGTCTCGGCCAGAATTGTCAGCCCGTAGGCCGGGGCGAACATCGGCGAGACCTCAGGAGCAAAGAACCGCAAACCGCTGCCGATAAGGTAAACGAGCCCGGCGATCCCGAGTCCCGCACCGAAGGCCCTCGCAAAGACACCCGAACGCCAGACGAGTACTCCCATCATAAGGCTGTTCACGCCGAAGAACACGAGGCTGAGATCGTAGCCGTGGCCATGCAGATCGAGGAACACCAGCGCCAGCATAGGGGCATCGGCCAGCACATCGCCGCGCGAGAGAAGCAGCCATGCGGCCTGCATCGCCAGTAGATTTGCCGCGATCAGCACAGTTTGGATGAGCCGGAATACCATCGCAGACAGGGCCAAAGCGGGCGCGGCAGCGCGAAAGATCAGATAGAGCAAGATGGCCAGCCCCGCATCGCTGAGCGCCATCACGAGGTCAGCGGCAATAGCCAGGCGGAACTGACCAGGTGCTGCAAGGATCGCGGCGGCGGTGCCATCTGCATTGCCAAAGTCGATCAAGGGGCCGCGAAGGCCCAGCTCTGCCCCAAGGCCCGTGATGATGATGACGAAGTAGAGCAACCCGGCGAGTTGCGCTCGGTGCGCAAGATCGGGGGTAAGGGGGGATATGGCCATAAGAAATTCCTTTTCCAAATCGGCATCATACTGGACCTGCACCGGTTTCGTTCCGGTCAGGTGCTCATGTTAAGCGGCCTTTCGTTCGAAGGCCACGGGGCTTTTGCC
>NZ_JBGQOJ010000061.1:0-3870 GCF_052119585.1 Pseudogemmobacter sp. W21_MBD1_M6
TCAAGATGTCCACTTCTTTGGTGGACACTATCACCCACTCCATCACGCAGGCAGGGCAGTCAGACCGGACGGATACGGTGGATCACGCCGTTGCCGCGCTTGAAGCGGGCGCGCGGGGCTATGTTCTGAAAGGCAGTTCAGAGGATGATCTGATCGAGGCAATCCATGCCGTTCACGCGGGCAATACCTACATCACGGCAGACTTTGCCGCGAAGGTCGTATCGGGTTTGCACACCGCGTCCTTGCGCCGCGCAAGTGCTGCGGCCCTGCGACTGAGCACCCGCGAAGAACAGGTTCTGGGCCTTTTGTTGCGGGGCAATACCAACCTCGAGATTGCCGAAGCGCTTTCGCTGAGCGACAAGACCGTAAAGCACTACATGGGCATGCTCATGAAAACGCTGAAGGCGCGGAACCGCGTCGAAGTCGTACTGAATGCACAGCAGCTTGGATTGGAAGGCGTCTAAGAAACGAGAGCCCCGCTGCATCAGGCCCTGGGCCTGTCATGACAACGGAATTCTGGCAGTCAGTTCCGTGCCGCCGGCCGTCTTGCGCCGAATGTCCAGCGTGCCGCGAAAGACGTTCAAACGTTGCCGGACGCCGCGCAGCCCGACCCCGTCAACGCGCCCGTCCCCATCTTCGGCGGCCTGCCGGTCGGCCCGCCCTTCGTCGCTGATGGTAACGGACAGGGTGTTGTCCGATACGGCGGCAGTCACGCGCTGCCCAAGCCCGTCGGCATGGCGATGGGCATTCATCAACCCTTCCTGAACCAGTCGGAAACAGCAAATCTTCAGCCCCTGATCGACCTGTTCGGGAAGATCGCCAAGCGCAACCGCGACCGTATTGCCGGTAAATGCCTCGTGCCGGTTAACCGCCAGACGCAGTGTCTCCTCTAGCGACAGATCGCGGATTTCGGGCAGCACAAGGCCGGTCGAAATCGCGCGTAACTCCTGCATGACATGGGTGCCCAATTCCCGCGCGGTAAGGCGGGGCGCCATCCCGTTTTGCGCCGCGTCCTTGCCCAGCGTCAGCATCATCAGGCTGAGCATCTGGATCGGACCATCATGCAGTTCCGCCCCGATCTGGTTCAAAAGCTGCTCGTTGGTCCGGCTTGCCTCGATCCTTGCCTGATCGGCCTCCTCCCTTAGCATCCGGTTCTGTCCGGCGATCGCGCTGACCGCGGCAAGGTGGCGCAGGTCTGTGCGGCGCTGGGTCGCAACAAGCGCCAGAATCCCCGCCAGCCCGATCGCTGACGACAGCCCCAGCGCCAGCCAGATCGACCCTTCCACCACGGCGCGCTGTCGGAAAAAACCTGTTGCGTCCTGATAGACCTCTCCGACGGCTATGATCTCGCGGTTGGTAACGTCATAAATCGGTGCATGAATTTCCAGATAGGGCGGCGCAATCGGCGCATCGGCATGGTCATCGTTGTCGGCAAACACCTCGACCACGATTTCACCGTCCAGCGCCTTTTTCAGGTCCAGGGGATATTCATCCTCGTCTTCGACGTAACCGTCGGTGCTGAAAATCATTTGCATGTTCTTGTCCCAGATCTTCATCACTTCGAAATGCCCGGCAACAGGCAGCCGCGCCAGCAACAGTTCAAGCTTTGCCTTGCTGTGATCCGATAGGGTGCCCGACGCGAAGAATTCATGCGCGTGCGGCGTCAGAAAGCCCTCGACATACAACCCGCCGGATTCCGCGGCATTCTGAACCTGCATGTCCCGGTATTCCCGGATCAGGTAGGACCCGAGCAAAAGCATGATCATGCCCGCGCCAAACATCGCACCAAGCAGAACCCCGAGTGTCAGCCGCCATATGCGGCGCGAATCCGGTGCAATCATTCTGTCATCCCTGTTGATTGCCACTGAGAATTGACCCGGCATTTTCACCGAGATCTGACCCACCCAGTTGTTATGTTCTCTGCGTCATGATGGCGTCAATGCTGATGTCTCCTTTCGTTTCTTTTTTGAGCTCTCTGAGCTGGCAGAGAGGTGGTCGCGAAATTTCGGACCAGTTGTTAAGGTGGATCGCATGACGAGAGAAGTGATCCAGAATGAAGAAACGAAAGAACCATTCGCCTGAATTCAAAGCCAAGGTTGCGCTTGAAGCGATCCGCGAGGAGCTGACGCTGGCGGAGTTGTCCAAGAAATACGGTGTTCATCCGACCCAAATCGGCACCTGGAAGCGCGCGGCGATAGAGAACATGGCGACGGCATTTACCCGCCGAGGTGCAGCCCCAGAACAGGTCAGCGCGGCAGAAGTCGACAAGCTGCATTCCAAGATTGGCCAGCTTGTGGTGAAGCGGGATTTTTTGGCTGATGCCTCGCACCAGTTGCTCGGGACGCGAGGCAAAAAATAGTGAGCAAGAATAATTAGTTGAGTGTGCGTCGGCAGTGTGCGTTGCTGACATTGGCGCGATCGAATCTGTACTATGAGCCGAAGGGCGAGAGCGCGGAGAACCTGCGGTTTATGGCGATCATCCATTGCCCGGCAGGCGATTTGTGAAACAAATCTGCCGAGAGGGAACCAGCAGTTCCTGGAGACGCCGTGGTACGGATCGCGCCAAATGGCACGTCATATGAAGCGCAACAACCACGCATGCGGGCGGCATCGTGTCCGCCGTTTGATGCGCCTCATGCGGTTGGTGCCGATCGACCAAGAGCCCAACACCGGCAAAAAACACCCGCAGCATAAGATCTGGCCATACTTGCTACGGAACGTGGCGATTGACCGTCCAAACCAGGTCTGGTGCGCAGATATCACTCTGAGTAATTGATCATCCGCGCTCTCTGGCGGTGCATAGTTGCCGCATCAGAAAAAGGAGAGCTGTGATGAAACGTTATTTTGTTGGCCTTGATGTATCGAAGGATGCAACGGCGGTTTGCCTGCGGGATGAACGCGGTGACATCGTGACGTCTTTCAAAAAACCCACTGACCCGGATGTCCTCGCACGCGCTTTGGGTGCGGAGATGGAACATATCGTCTGTGTCGTCCTCGAGACGGGCCGGATGGCGAACTGGTTGTATGATGAACTCAGCCAGAGGGGCCTTCCAATGGTTTGTATTGATGCGCGTCAGGCTCATGCAGTTCTGAGCCAGATGCACAACAAGACCGACGAGAATGACGCGGCCATGCTCTCGGAACTGGCCCGGACGGGGTTTTACAAGAAGATTGAGGTCAAGAGCCGCCTCGCACAGGAACGTCGCGCTCTGTTGCGCGCCCGCGAGGTCGCCATCAAGATGCGCATGAACACGGAAAACACGATACGCGGATTACTGGCCAGTTTTGGGATCAGATTGCCCAAGCATCTACAAACCTATGAGCAACGGGTCAGGAAAGTTCTGGAAGGGCAGACCGTTCTGGCTGGAGTCATCGAACCGTTGCTGAAGTTGCGGACAGAAGCGCTTCGTCAGGCCGCGGTCCTGACCAAAGAGATGACCCGTCATGCGCGCAGTGATGAGGCCTGTCGCAGGCTGATTACAATACCTGGCGTGGGAGCCGTCAGTGCCGTCACGTTTGTGGCGACGATCGACACGCCAGACCGCTTCAAACGGTCACGATCTGTCGGAGCTTACATCGGCCTGACATCGAGACGCTACCAATCTGGCGACATCGATTTTGGTGGCCGAATATCAAAGCGTGGCGACCGCATGTTGCGCACGGTTCTGTATGAGGCGGCCAATAGCCTGCTTTGTCGGGTGAAATCTGGTCCGGGTCAGCCCCTTAAAGATTGGGCGATGGCTCTGAAAAAGCGCACCAGCCACCAGAAGGCCGTTGTGGCCTTGGCCCGAAATGGACCTGCACCGGTTTCGTTCCGGTCTTTTGAGAGCAATACTCGCCATCAAGGAGACCGGATATGGCAGCGATACA
>NZ_JBGQOJ010000062.1:0-3819 GCF_052119585.1 Pseudogemmobacter sp. W21_MBD1_M6
GCCATTTCAACCAAGCCGCTGGCGTCAAATGATACGATCAACCTTCCATCCTCCTCGTCGATCATCCTCTGCTTTGGGTGGAATTCAAACTCGCGCGCAGTCACTGCCGCTGCCGGGTCGAAACGCCAGACGACACGGCTGAACTCCGCATCCATATGAAACGACCCGAATGCCTGTGCGGCGTAAGTTTCGAGATCGAACCCCTCGTCCCTTACAAACCAGTCAGGCGTGGCCTCAGCCGCAGAAATGCGGTCCATCCTGAACCGGCGGAACTGGTCATCCTTGTTCGGATCCCGTGCAACCAAATAATGCCGGGTGCCAAGCAGCATACCATAGGGCTCAACACGCCGCTCACGTGGGGCAGGATCATGTTTTCCTTGATAGCGGATTATAAGCCGGCACGGCCCTTTTAACGCTGCGGCAATGACGCTCATGACTTCAGGCGAAGTTTTCACCTTGGGACCTGGGCGGCAAGCGTAACCCTGCGCCTCAAGAACCGCTTCCGCATCCACCTCCGCGCGCCGCGCCGTTGCGGCGGGCAGCGTTGCGATAAAGCGTTCACGCAACCTTTGCAGTACCTCGGCTTGCGAGTGCGCCCCTTCTCGTGCCGCCCGGCGGACGCTCATCTCAAGGGCCACCAGTTCGTCATCATAGATACCCTGCATGCCGATCAAAGCGGTATCACGCAGCTTCCACCAATACTGACGACCGCCATGCGTGTTTGCAGCGAGGCTTGGAAACACTTCCTTCAATGCCTGCACCATGCGCTGGGCTGTTCGTTGGTTCACCTCGAACTCGTTCACAATATCTTGCAAGCAGACACCCCGATGGCGTGACGCGCACATGCCCGCCAGCCTCAATAGCTCCTGAGCTTTTCGGTATGACATGGCGACCCCCCTTTTATCCCCGACAGCTTCTGACGTAGCAACTGCAGTAAGCTCTCTCTAGAGGGCGACTCGCTCTATGGTGTTCTGTTGATTGAGGAATAGCGCCATCACCGATGAGGAGATGATGCAAAGGCATGCCTTCCCCAATGCACAACCCAGACGGTTCTTCCCTCTCACCAGCGTCTCAGGCGGCGCACACCTGGACCGGGTGGCATGCGGCGTCTGCTCAAAACAGAGAACGGAACAAAAATGGCATTACCACCGAGAGCCTTCTTCACATTGCACGAAACCGCAACACGATGGAGCTGTACCATCGCCGACCTCGCGGGCTGGGCCAGCGAAGGGAAGCTGGATATCGTGACTGGCATTCCACTGGCCATATGCGGACCCGACAAGGTGTCCGGCAAGATCAGCATATCACCAATGGACATGCTGCCCCTCTTCAGGCGCAGCGGCACGGGGCCAACCACCATCCAGCTGATGCGGGTAAAACCTGAACGCGCTCACGACTGGGCTTACGTCACAGAGCCCGTTGATGGGGTCAAAGTCTCCATCGCCGACTTGCTCATCAGCGGCCAGGATGTCCTGCGATTTGAGGATGAGCATGATTTATTGCGGCGCGTTGGTGGCGGCACAGGCGCGCTTTCACCCTATGACTGGGAAGGCATGTACGTGGCCTTGACCCGGCGCGTTCACGAACACGGCTTACCGGGGACACAAACAGAGTTGATAGCCGAAATGCAGGACTGGTTTGCCGATGTCGCAGAAAGCGCCGACATGCCCGACGAAAGCACCATTCGGCGCAGGTTGCGGCCGTTCTGGCGTGCGCTGCGCGGTGATGACTGAACATCAAATACGTCAGGCGCGCTTCACAGCAGCATCATGGACAATTTTGGGACGCGGGCGGAACATGCCAGCCACCGCATCAACGCCCGCCCGCAGGGGTGAGTCCATCAGATGCGCGTAACGCTGGGTCGTTTGCATTTGCGTATGGCCCAGCAGCCTGCCGATCATCTCAAGTGATGCGCCACCACTAACCAACAAGGAAGCAAACGTATGGCGCAAATCATGAATACGGACATCGGGCAGGTTGGCCTCTCGCTGCACGTTGATCCAAAACCTCCGGATTTCTTTTACAGGCTGACCGGGAACGTCGCCGGGAAACAGCCAAGGGTTATCTTTGGGCACCAAAAGAGCGCGTCGGCGCACGATGGCTGCGACATCTGCAGAAATCGGGATCCGGTGGATCTTGCGCTGCTTGGTGGTGGCGGCGGGTTTTGACCAGATGCCCAGTTCGAGATTGAACTGTTCAAACCGTGCTTGGCGCACCTCACCCACACGGCTGCCCGTCAGCATGCAGATCCGGATGATACCCGCTGCCCGCTGATCCTCGGCTGCGTCCAGTACGGTGGCCAGCCGTCCGATCTCTTCTTGCGACAAGAAGCGTTCGCGTGCCGTCTCGACACGCTTTTTGAACCCCGTGGCCGGGTTGTCCGTGCGCCAGCCCCAGCTGATGGCCAGCGTGAACATCTTGCGCAGCACTTCGCCCACGCGATTGGCCCGGATCGGCGTGGGCTTTGCGCCCTGCAGTTTGCGTGCACGGTTGTTTGGTTTTTGTTTTGACGGGCGGGCCCTGCCCTGCGCTATAATGTTCAGTAATGTGGCAACATCATGCGGCGTGATATCCGCCACCAGCTTGTTGGCCCAATGGGGCGCCACGAGCTTGGTCAGCATCGCTCGCTGGTCGGCTGCGTTCAGCGGTGCCAGATGCGGCACATGCTCAGCAAGATAACGGTCAATCATATCTTTGAACCTTGGCGCTTCGCGCAGTTCGCTACGATCATCCAGCGGATCACGCCCCTCGTCGATTTCCCGACGTAGCTCCCGCGCGCGTTCGCGGGCGGCTGCGGCACTCCACTCCGGCCAGCGTCCAATTGCCATCCGGCGCTGGCGTCCTGCAAAGCGGTAATCCAACACGAACGACCGAGACCCTGATCGTAAGATGCGAATGGAGAGCCCCCGGATCTCGGTGTCAAACACCTGATAATCCCGATCTTCTTGCGCAATCAGGTCTCTCACAGTTTTTTCATTCAGTCGCAGTCGTTTAACCATGTTTATTTCTCCTACTGCCACAGACACATGCGTAGATAAGCAGACCTATCAAGCGAAGCATGGACCTTTGACCGGCGCATAGGCGGTGACCGGCGGTGATGTGCCAAACGCTTGCCGGTCCCTGTAATCATTAATGAATTTCGAGGGGCGCATGTGACACACCGCTGTGGGGCACGGTGGACCCGAAGTTAAGAGCGGCCAAACGACAGGCGCAGCGGCCAATTTGGCACGATCCACAGCGTTTAAGACCCGGATTTTTGTAAATCTTGTTTAATATCAATGACCGGCAAGGGTCTGAACCCCTTGCCTGTTGGTTCAGTGCCGATGGATAGCCGCCAAACCCCCTGAAACAGGGCCAAAGCTTGTAAATCGGTTGCGAACGCAGCGCGCGATGACATCGCGAGGCCTCCGGCCCACCCGATTTTCCGGTGCAAGATTCTTGCGCCAAAACGGCCGAACTCCATAAAACTCAATAAGATCAATGACCGGCAAGCATTTGGCGCATCACCGCCGGTCAGTGCCTTCCCGCCGCCCCTTCGTCTCTGCGTTTCTTGAGGCCTGCAATCCGTCCGGTTCGGGCGACAAACAGGAGACAGACGATGACACAACAAAGAACGGCTATGCGTCCTACCAAAGCAAAGCTCTTGAGCGGCTGGATCAGCCGACTGGACCTTGCCCTTGAACTCGGTGTGACAGTCGAAACTCTGCGTCGCTGGGAGGGGCTGCGATTTGGTCCGCCCTGCGTGCGCGCCGGGCGCAAGGTTTATTACCGGCGCGATGCGGTTCAAGACTGGCTGACGCAGCAGGAGATGCCGAACCC
>NZ_JBGQOJ010000063.1:0-3741 GCF_052119585.1 Pseudogemmobacter sp. W21_MBD1_M6
AACCAATTGTCCGGGACTTAATGAAACGGCTGTCCGCGACTTAGTGAAATCGCTGTCCGGTTTTGCCGAAATCCGCAACAGCGTTGGCCGCTGCGGTGACGGTTTCGGGAGGATTGGCATCCGCCTCAGGTCTGGAGGAAACCGGCGTCTCTTGCCTTGAGGCATTGAGGGCAGGGGATGCGGAGCGATTTCAAGCGCTGGCGATGGAGATCAGGGCTTGGCGCAACGTATGGGACACAAAGGCTTTGATGGCGGCGAGCGAGTGTTTGTCGGAAGGTTACGGAGAGAAGTGGGTATATTCGGCCTTCCGGGGTCAATTTTTCAATGAAGCTGAAGAGGCTGAAAAACTGAAGGCTGCCGAGTTGAAAGCTGAGAGAGCAAGGCAAGCGGAGAGGGATAAAGCAGATCGGATTGCAGAAGAGATGCGCCAATTAGAGATGAGGAGGGCGAAGCTCAAGGAAGATTATAAGAAAAATGCTGCCTTGGTCAGTTCTTTGGCATACGAAACATGCGCAAAGCTGTTGTTCACTGACAAGGAAAGGGCGCTAATGAACCAAGTTTGCTTGGATAAGTTCACTCAGTTTGGGTTGCCTAAAACAGAGTAGAGGCAGAGAAAATGACTACAAACAGGAAGTTTTGATGCGTTCCTTAATTTTGACTGTCGCCTTCACGGTGTTGCTTCAATCTCAAGCCGAAGCTCAAGAAAAACTATTGCGTGAAGTCGAACAATGCTTCAGCTACGCTACTCTCACAGTCAATGCCCGGCAAGAACGAATCATCATTCGGTATCAGCCAGTCCAAAGCCCAAGCGGAAAATTCTTGCTTGGTTATGTGTCGCTTTTCGAGCCAAAAAAACCGAATCCTGACCAGTCAATTCTGTTCCATATGGTGCGTAAAGCAATACTGCTTTGTTCGCGTTTTGCATTTGACGGAGTGACTGAGGTTTCAGAACTCTATTGGTTCGATATTGACATGAGACGTTCAGATCCAATCTCATTCCTCAAAAAATAGAGGCTTGGCCTTCAATATGGTGAAAATGGTATTTTGGCCGAAGACGTGACGGACAGCCGTTCGCCGTCTGACCCGTCAGTATCTTGGACGCGGGCAAAAATGCTCGGTTCTCGACAAAACGGAGAATTTAGCTGTCTACGGCAACGAAGCGCTTCATGTCATGAGAAAACCACCTAGTTTCATGGTCTTGCTGGAAGATTGATATGTCTGGCTGGGACCGCAGAAAATTATTATTCTGTTACCCCAGATGTTACCCTGACCCAAAAACAAAAAACCCCGCCGAGGCGGGTTCTTGTGTAGCTTATTGATCTCAAAGAGATTAATTGGCTCCGACGGTAGGGAACGGAGCCAGATTTTATCGTCTAGCAAGTATCTGATATTAAACCAGAATTTTTGAGCGGTCGATCGGTGGTGTCACAGTCAGGTGTCACAGTGTGCCACCCGAGCACGGATTTCAATCTGGTACTGCAATCTGGTTACTTTTTCGGATGATCCCGATTTGGGCGTCCTTTTGATCGGGGACGCCATGCGCCTCGTCGGCGCAATCATATGAACAGTTTCAAGCGGGCTCAGGACGATGATGTCTCTATTCGAGCGTCTCGCCTAGGAACAAAACAGTTCGAAGGTTTGGCTGCTGCGGAACGGAGAACTGAACAGGCCTTCTTAGGCTGCGAACGTCTGGATGATGTCCGGATCGGGACCCGCGTTGATGTTGTCGGCCCTGTCCTGACGGGTCCGCAGGTCGCGCGCCGACGGTGCATGCGGCTGTTCCGGCGCGAGGGTGAGAAGGGCGGCACCCCGGCGCCCGTCTTGACCTACGGAGGAGATTGCGGCGCTGTCCTGATCAAAGGGGGCCACAGTCACAGGCTCCAGTCCGGCCATCGGCACCGGCACGACCTGTGCAACCAGCGCCTCCAGCGCGGGTCCGGTCAGCACGCCGGTCCGGACCAACGCCGTGGCCATATCTTCCAGCACGGGGCGGTTGGCCTCGACAATCCGCAGGGCGCGGGCCTGGGCCTCCTGGAGGCGGGCTTCGACCCGCGCCCGCAGGTAGGGCTCGATGCGCAGGCGGGCCAGCACCGTTTCTGGATCGCCCAGCCAGACGAGGTCCTGGCCCAGTCCCCATGACAGCTCCATCCCGGCCGCCGTCTGGCTTGCGCGGGCAAGGTCGCTGGTGCTGTCACCGCCGGCCCCGCCAGATGGCTCACCGAAGATGGCAATCTCCGCAGCTCTTCCCCCTAAATCGTTCGCAAGCGCATCGATGAGTTCCGCCCGGCGCTGGCCGCGGCGCAGCAGGAACTGCTGTGTTACCCCTCCGCCCCCCTGAATTGCCAGCATCTGCGGACGGGCGATACCCGTTGCGGCTCCGACGACGGCATGACCCGCCTCGTGTACCGCGATCTGCCACTGCAGTTCCGATGATACAGGCGGCCGCAACTCGTGCAGGGTGGTCTCCAGGTGCTCCACGCCAAGCGGGCGCTTCTCGCGCCGGGCCAGTGCACGGGCGGACCGGACCCAGGCGGCGATGTCTGCCCCGCTCATCCCAGTGGCCTTGCTGCCAAGACTGGTCAGGTCCTGGTCCGCCAGATCGGGCCACGCCTGCCACCGGATCGCGGCGGGGAGCAAATCGTGGGTAGGGTATCCAAGGCTTAGAACCTTGTCGAAGCGCCCGGGCCGACGGATCGCGCGGTCGATCCGGTCCACATGATTCGTCGCGCCCATGAGGACGACGCCCTCGAGCCCCTCGAAACCGTCCATCGCGGCCAGAAGGGCCGTCACCACATACTCGGTCCAGGTCCTATTGGTGTCCCCCACGCGGTCGCGGTCGCCAACGGCGTCGAGCTCATCGATAAACAAAATCGACGGCGCCGAGGCGGCGGCTTTGCCGAAAGCCTCGCGCATGGCCTTGACCACCTCGGAACCACGGCCGCCCTCCGCGCTCCAGTCCGCGATCGAGCCGGAAACCACCGCGATTCCAGCCGACCGGGCGATGAGGCGTGGAACTTCCGTCTTGCCGCAGCCCGGCGGGCCGGCGAGGAGGAGGCCACGCGAGACGTCCTTCCACGGAATCTCCCCGGCCTGCCAAGCCCGCAAGTCAGCGACCATTTGCTCGACGGGTTCGCGCACCTCCCGCGGCAGCGGGAAATCGGCCAGTCCCGGCCCCTCAGTGGCGGCGGGCGTCGTGGCCGCGACCAGCGCCGCGATGGCACCATCCCGCGTCGGGCTACGCAGGGCCAGCACCAGATCGTCCGGCCCCAGCCCCTTGCAGAGGGCGTCATCCGGCAGGCGGGTGAGGGCGGCCGTGTCACCATCAATCCGGTCCCCCGTATCGGGGTAGGCGTCGGTGAGGATCCCGGCCAGCATGGCCCGGTCGAGGGGGGCGAGGTGCATCACCTGCGGCTTCAACGCGCGTAGCGCCGAGGGCAGGGTCCCGGCCGCCAGCGCCACCGCGACAATCGCGCGTCGCGTCTCCAGCGCCGTGCGGACCATGGACACGAGCTGACCGACCGGGCCCGCGCCAGACTTGCGGGCGTCCTTGGACAGCACCGTCTCTTCCGCGCGCACGGCGAGGGGAAGGGGCGCATCATCCGGCCAGAAGGGGGCGCGGGCCAGGAGGTGATCGAGGAGCTTGTAGACGGTCTCATCCAGACCGGGCGGAACGTGTCAACGACTTTGAGACAGTGGCCTTTGGAATTTAGGCTTGGGTTTCTTCGGTTGGTTTTGGTGGGT
>NZ_JBGQOJ010000064.1:0-3434 GCF_052119585.1 Pseudogemmobacter sp. W21_MBD1_M6
CCGCGAAACGAGCGCAAAGAGGGTGGCTTCCCTGGCTGGCTAAACTGGCTCGATTTTGGCTTGGGTGGATTCTTGCTAGAATAGTAAAATCCACCTGAAAAGCTATTTCTTTGCGCCCAACCCATTGTAATTGAATCAGTTTATTTTTTCTATCGGCCAAGGTGGCTTCAAAGTGGATTCCCCGGTGAAAAAGCCACGCGCTAGCGAAATGGCGCGCTAAGCCCCCCCGTATACGGATAAGGCCGAGGAGGAACCATGGGAGGGGGTAGCTGAACACCAAGGTGCAGGTTTTTGATCGGCCTTCGGACTACATCGACATAAAGGCAGCCCACTGTGATCTGATGCCCTTCAGTAGCCGTCATCCACTTTCGCGATGAGGTCGCGCCTGCCGAGCCTTTTGGCGATGACGCGCTTGAAATTATCAGGAATTTGAAGAACGGACTTTGCTCGGTCGCATTCTTCACAAGTTGACGACTTTCCTTAGATGGACGACGCGGGGCAACAGTCAGGCGCGCGCGTTGGTCGCCTCGGGTGACATTATTTGAGCTGTATATTGAATGATGCCGTAGGCTGATTGGCGGATACCGCCCTGCTTGCGGCGTCAAAAGCCACCGGATCGACAAGCCGCATCAAGATCGTATGCTCGCCCGTCATGGATTCCATGAACGTCGCATCAAGTGCTGCGGGACACGCCGAGAGCTTGGCCTGATTTGACTCACTATGTTTGAGAGCGGCGTCGATGAATGTCACCAAATCTGCCACCTGAATGAACGATCTATTGTTGCCGCCACTACGCCCTTGGGCCATCGGCACCCGTGTTATGTCGCCCTGTTGGTCGGCCTGCGTACCGCCGAACATCGTGCCGTCCCGCCAGTCGATCAGGTTGCAACGCGTCTTTGAACCATCGGTGCGCCAGTGCCACTCTGTCCAGCTACCTCCGCTCGCTTCTTCCCATGTGGGTGCACCGTAGGCATCTGTCATGGCCACCTGTATGGCTTCCATTGGAATGCTGGAATCGACTCGAATTCGCCGTACCACGCCGATAACATTTCGCGGGTCCGCAGCAGTGTCGTAATGCAGGACAAACCATTCACCAGATGCTAGCGCAATTGCATCCGCGTTTTCGTCGATTGCCTCTGGTTTGGAGGCAGTGAAGCCTACCTGATAGACGATCTCATCTGAGTCAGCGATCAGTTGGAGTGCGGCATCGCGGCTGGCCCCCAAACGGATACCCAGGATCGACAGGATCTCTGCGTCAACATTCGAACCTGACTCGGGCACCGGGTTTGGTGCCGGTTTCGGCGCGGCGGCAGATATTGTCGCTGCTCGCGATTCCGTCGCAAAATCACTTCGTGCCACCACCACGCTGGCACTCGGTGATAGGTAGGTAACATCAAGCTCTGCCTCGTGCGATATCATCTCAATATCGGCGCGGCCAAGGGCTTCGCGGGGCGTGTGAAGTTCCGCACCCCACCCAAGGAACTCGCGCCTGATCGCACCGCTCGGCGCGGCACCATCACTGCGACTGACCGCAGCGCCGAACGATTTTTTCCACGCGTTTAGAGTTTCAGACACAAGACCCGTCGTCACAACCTGCCTCAGCATCACGCGAGAAATACGGCCCTCTGCCACACGGGCCACCAGGCAAATCGTGCCAAGTTCATCTTCGATCTTGCCGCTGTCGATACCATCATAACGGCAGAGGCCATGCTCGGCGCGCACAATACCGTCAGAGACGGAGGTTTCGCCTGCCGAGAAGTCCTCGGACAGCGCCTTTAGCGCGGCGTCAAGCGTCATGCCCGGAGCCACGCCCATGATTGGAAAGGCGGTCGGTTGCCGTGGGATTCCGGAGGAGGCACGCTCCGGCCCGAGATAGGCGAGTGCCGCCTGGGTGAGCGCGCCAGTCTCGTTTGCGTTCTCGCCGACATAGCTCTTCTGAAAATGGACAGTGTCGCCCGTCTCGCCTGTCACTAGCGCCACGGCAATCGGTCGGGCGGTCGTAACGACATGCATTCCTTCTAGTTCTGTTGCCACAACCTCGAAATCAATACGCAACCTGGGGTCGGACGTCTGAATGCTGACAAGCCTTTCGGCAGCGTCGGGCGGCATCGGCAAAAAGTCTGGCGTGAGATCGAAGGACGACTTCAAGCTGAATGGAATACCGTTGACCATATAGCCCGGGTCCTGAAAGGTACGGACAGGAAACCCCTGCTTTTCGAAGTCGTAATCCTCCAGAGTCGCGGCGAGATAGAGACGCATCGGAATCGGCAATGCCGGTGCTTCCGCGATCAGGCGCGGCGCGACCTCGCTCCGGAAAGACTGCCGATTGCGCTGGACAGCAAACTCGTCCTGTCCGGCAAAACCGTTTCTGTCATTGAAATACCGGACCCTGGTTTCGTTGTTCAAAATTGCCGTGAGTAGACGAAGGTTGTAGCCATTCTCACCTTCCTCGGCGGATTTCACGATAGCGCGGGCGGCGCTGGCCACGATATGTATAACGCCTTCGCGCGCCGTGGCAGTCGGTTCCCGGTAACCGGAGTAGTCGATGACGATTCTTCCGTCTTCGAGTTTGAGTTGGAAATCGCGCATCGCGCTGTCCGATACGACGTTGCCGGTCGCAGCGTCGTCAGGCGGCGGTTGAGACGTGGGCGACTGCGCCCCTCCCGACAACGCGGCGGCGGTTTCGAGCGGCCGGCTCAAAGCCGCATCCAAAAAGTATCCCGCAAATATTAGCTGCGCGGTCCAGCGCGGCTGTCTTAAGCGAGGCTGATCCGGCATCAGGTCGACTGCAAATCCGATGTAGATCACAGGATCGCCGCTTTCATTGCGTTGCAATTCACTCAACAGGGCTTCTGCTGCTGCTGGCGGAACCGCGATGGGTCGGCCGAGATCACCGAGGTCGACAGCAACGGGCCTGCTTCCTGGCGGTTTGATCGATGCAGGACCGTCACCCGTCATACCCGAGAAAACAGGAAAGGCTGAGGCCGCGAAGTCATAGGCTCCCACGACGGTTTGCCTCGGATACACGAGCCGGACCGGCGTTGTGGGTGCGGTCGCAATGATCCGGTCGCGCAGCCCGTTAGCGGCAATGAATGCTGCAATGTTCCGACGCCGTTCGAACTCGTTCGCACCGCGCCACCATAGAAAAGCAGATTCTCGCGGCAGGTCTCCCGGAGGATCAAGCTGACCTCCGCCCAATGAATAAGCGAAACTCGCGTCGGAAAATGACATGCAGTCGGGGTTGCCAAGGGTCATTTCGTCCGACGAGCAGAGATAGGGACGAACGTCCTCCAACGACAGGTAGTCGCGCGCCATTTCGGCCAGAATCGACGGATTGTCGACCGGCATCAATTCGTCGCCCTCTGTGCCAATAAGCGTGAGACAATTGACTGGCTAAAGTTTACACTTGAGGGCGCAGGAGAACGAACCCATGG
>NZ_JBGQOJ010000065.1:0-2903 GCF_052119585.1 Pseudogemmobacter sp. W21_MBD1_M6
CCAGCCTCCATCTCACACTGGCCCAATGTCTACACCGCCGTCAGATCAGGCGCAATTTTTAGAGGTGCCCTTAAGTAGGTTAAGCCTGCTTGCCACATCTCGTTGATATGGTCGTATGACATTAAGTAATTAGCTTCCGGCACACCTCGGCAGTCGGCAAACCATCCTCCTGCTCTTTGATCATCCTGATAATCTGCGCTTCGGTCAAATGGCTTTTCCGCATTAGTCTGCTCCTTCAAAATTGGGTAGGTAGGCTCTACACCAGATTGGGGGAATGTCCGGAGGGCACGCCAACGACCTGCTAACTTGCACATCGACCCTTTCTGTAAAAGCTGATAGCTCGAAAATCTATTTTGCGGAAGCATGCCCAAAAGATGCGGACAAATGACACAGAAGAAGCCTTGGAATGAGCGTTGGCTGGAAGGCTTACCTGCAGACAGTCTGCTCATGCGGCTATTGCTGGAAAGCTTTCAGGAACATCGCTGGAAATATGTGGCCGCCTCTGGAGCAATGGTGCTTGTTGCGGTATCGACAGCGCTATCCGCCTGGATGATGGGCGAAATCATCGACACGCTCTCGACCCCGGATGATCGCCGGCGGGTCTTAATGGTTGGCCTTGGCGTGGCAATGATCTTCACCTTCAAGGGGATAGCCTTCTATATTCAAGCGGTACTGATGGCACGAGCGGGCAACCGGATCGTAGCACAAAAGCAAATGCAGCTCTACAGTAGGTTGCTGCAACAGGGTGTGGCGTTCTTCAATACCAACGAGTCCTCGGAGCTGTTGTTGAAAATTACCCAAAGCGCACAAGCTGCGCGGCAGGTGATCGACACGATAATCACTGGCTTCATCCGCGATCTGCTGACTCTAGTGGGCCTTCTCGCAGTAATGTTTTATCAGCAGCCATTCCTGTCGCTGATAAGTCTGATTGTCGGACCTGTGTCGCTTTATGGTTTGCAAAAAATCCTCAAGAGCGTTCGTGAAGTCATGGCACAGGAAATGGCGGGTTTGGGTGAAATCATCAAGGTGATGCAGGAAACCTCGACAGGGGTGCGGGTAGTCAAAGCTTTCGGGCTGGAGCCGCGCATGGCCGGAAGGATGGATGTGGCCGTGCGCCAGGTGGAAAACCGCGCCAATCGCATGGTGCAGCTAGAAGCGGCAACGATGCCGCTTCTGGACGTGATCACCGGGTTGGCAATCGCCTCGATCGTAATTCTGAGTGCGGTCAATATTTTCGGGCAGGCACCAGGCACGCCGGGGCAGTTGATGTCCTTCGTAACCGCTTTTTTGATGGCTTATGAACCGGCAAAGCGATTGTCGCGCATGCGAATAACAATTGAAGCCGGCATGGTCGGGATCAAGATGATGTATGATCTTCTGGACGCGCCTCAAACCATGCTGGAAGCTTCGGGTGCCTTGCCGCTTGAGGACGGCCCCGGCGCGGTGCAGTTGAAAAATGTACGCTTTGCCTACAGCGGCAACGCCGCCGTTCTAAACAGGGTCAGTGTGGCCTTTCCTCCAGGTAAAACCACTGCTCTGGTGGGCCCTTCGGGAGGAGGCAAATCAACACTTCTGAATCTGATCCTGCGGCTTTACGATCCGACCGAGGGTAGTGTTCTGATTGACGGTCAGGACATCAGCAAGGCTACATTTGCCTCGCTGCGCAAAAAAATCGCATTTGTCGGTCAGGACACGTTTCTGTTTTCCGCCACGGTGATGGATAATCTGCGGCTGGCTCGGCCTGAATCCACCGAGGAGGAGGTGATTCAGGCCACAAAGATTGCTCATGCCCATGATTTCATCGAAAATCTGCCAAAGGGCTATGAGACCCAGATTGGCGAGAATGGGGCATTCCTGTCAGGCGGGCAGCGTCAACGCCTGTCGATCGCTCGTGCCGTGCTACGCCGTGCGCCAATCTTGTTGTTGGATGAGGCAACCAGCGCACTCGATAGTCATTCCGAGGTACTTGTGCGTGACGCGCTGGCCCGCATCACCGAAAATGTCACCACCATCGTGATAGCGCACCGATTGTCGACGGTGATGAATGCAGACTCCATTTGCTACCTCGAAGCTGGGCTGGTTGTAGAACAGGGAACCATTTCCGAATTGCTGGCATTAGATGGCAAGTTCAAGTCGTTATACGATACCCAGTTCAATACTGGCGGAGAGCGTTAAAGATACATGTGGGCATATTGGCCCATAAATAAATCAATTTTGTCAAAAGACATAAACATGAAGATCGAAATTACAGGGCGTTTGCGAATGATATCAAGCGGGAAGATACGCGACCATTTGAACAGCACGCCTCGAAAGAGCCTGGGATGACGGAGACCAGCTGACGCATTCAGGTAGGAACTGGTTGACACTGAGATAGCGAAAACTGTCGCAATGACCCTTGAGATTCCAATATTGGCGGATCACACCTGCATCACCATGGCTTGCTCGAACAGCGCGTCCATCGCCTCGTGCGAGTATCCCAGCAGGTAACCCAGTTCGTCCATCGACGGGCTCAGGCGCCGCCAGTCGCCGGCGTTCTTGATCGTCTCGCGCATCGCCCAGAGCGTGTCTGGATCCTCGGCCATGGCATCGAGGGCGGCACAGGTGTCCGGGCCGAGGACGAGGCGCCCTTGCAGGCGGGAGCAGACCATGGTTTTTCGCAGGTCGTGCAGGTGGTCAGCCTCCGTATAGGGGGCGTCCGCCTGGAATACCCCTGTGTCCGGGTCATAGGCCATGCCGGAGCGGGCCAGGCCGGTGGACCCGGTTTCTTCCACCCAGACGCCCTTCAGAGTGGCGACGTGAGCCGCATCGGCGAGGATCACATTTGTGACCAGTGTGCCGTCGATTTGTGCAAATTTTGCCATTACGGGCCCCCGTCAGTAGGCAAGCGTCCCGGAGGACAGGAA
>NZ_JBGQOJ010000066.1:0-2492 GCF_052119585.1 Pseudogemmobacter sp. W21_MBD1_M6
GACAACCAGCCTCCATCTCACACTGGCCCAATGTCTACACCGCCGTCAGATCAGGCGCAATTTTTAGAGGTGCCCATAAGGCCAAAGCGAGGCATACAAGATCCGGCCGGTGACCTGCCTGAGATGTCGCAACCTGATGGAGCCACTGAAAAGGAGCAACCTGATCCGAATGTGAGGACGGAAAACAGTATGGACAGGAACATGCCATCGTCCCGCATGAATACGCCCTTAACGACCTCTGGCGGTGCGTGCGTATCTTCGCGCCACATGGACGTTCGAGGCTGGGGGGGGGCGAATGGACAGATCGCGGACTTTGCCGCCCTTCGAAAGGATTTGGTTGGAGAATTTGACAAGCCTTCGGAAGTTGCCATTTCCCGCCTTGCCAAGGCCTACCTGCACGCCGGGTTAGGGGCTGAGGCAATCGCGACTTTGAGTGCCTTTGATCTTGGGATTGCGGATGCCGCGATTCTTCAGGATATGGGTCGTCTTCTGGATGATATGCCACTTCAAACAGCTTTCTTGGAAACGCAAATGGGGTGCGAAACATCTGCTGCGATTTGGGCTATTCTTGCACGCAAGCATCTGAACCCAGGCACACAAATCGCGCCTCAAGCGGTTCTGGAGACTTTCTCGTCATTGCCGGCTCATTTGCGAATCTTGCTTGGTCCGCGCCTTTCCGAAAAACTAACACAAGCTGGAAATCTAGCGGCGGCCACGGCAATAAGAAATGCCGTCGCTCGAACCAGTGAAAGCAATGTCGACGGGCTTCAACTGCTCGAGGCGCGCCTCGAACTTGCGCGCGGTCACGAACAATCCGCCCTTGCGATCCTGACAGACCTCGTTGCAAAAGATGAGGAGGACGCCCCGACGGCCCTCGTTGAAATTGCAAAGGTGATGCTTGAACGAGGCGAGGACATCGATAATTCCACGCTTGCCTCTCTTTCTGCGCTGGCCTTCGAGTATCGTGGAACGCGAGTCGGCAGAGACCTTGTTAAGGTTTCGGTTCTTGCGCGATCAAAGGCTGAAATGTTTGACATTGCCAAGCGCGAACTCGAGGATATTCTGCGCGACAAGTCACTTGCTGACGATGAGATTGAGAACCTTATTTCGCAGGTTGTATCCGATGTGACCAAGGTTGCAAGCGATGCTGAATTCATGCGTCAAATTATAATGGGCGGATTGTTTCGTGCGGAAGGAAGTTTTGATGATAACGTCCGCCGTGAAATTGCGATCAGATTGGTTAGTCTTGGCGCACTCGCTGAGGCGGATAGTTTTCTGGGAGCCATAAAAAATACTATTTCGAGCGACAATGTTATTCTTGCAAAAACGGCACTATCTCGATCAGATCCAGATAGAGCTTTGGATCTTGTTAAAAGTGAAACGAGCAAGGATGCACGCTCTTTGCGCGCGGATGCATTCGCCGCAAAACGAAATTTTAAAAATGCATTTTCAGAACTTCAACCCATGGGTGATGACGCAAGAAAAGCAAATTTTGCCTGGCTCTCGGGAAGTTGGGCTGACCTGGGGCTTGTCGGTGGACCAGAACAACAGGCCCTCGCATTGATTGCGACTTCGACAAGTCCACATGATCCTGTCGAGCAAAACCGTCCAGATAGTGGTAAGGTCACAATTGCATCCGCCCGCCGCCGAATAGAAGAGAGCGAAACGATACGAAGAACAGTTGAAGCTATACTGAAAACAATGCCGTTGGAGCATCCTGAGTCGCTCTAATACGAAATCAATGGAAACCGTTTCTAAAGATTTGGCCTCTAGCATTGCCTGTGACACTGCAAGAAATGCGGTATTTAGGCGGTATGTTCAATGATATTAAAATGCATGATGCAGCTCATTCCCTGGATCAAAAAAATTTCTAGACGAACATGCGCCGCTTGGATTGACCTTGGATTGATCTCCAGCATCGGAGTAACCGTCTTTGTCGGGGGTTCGGCCACAGCAGCAGTTGATATTTCGGCTAAATGTGAGGCTGCCTCCATCACCGCTTCGCAAGAGATCGGGGTTCCTCTTTCTGTTTTGACGGCAATATCCTTGAACGAGACCGGAAGAAAACATGCAGGAGAATTTCGCCCTTGGCCGTGGACGGTTAATATGGAGGGCAAGGGAATGTGGTTTGATACAGAAGATGAAGCGCGGGCTTATGTTTATCAAAACTACAAGAAGGGTGCGAGAAGCTTTGACGTGGGTTGCTTTCAAATCAACTTTAGGTGGCACGGCAAGGCCTTTGCCTCGATCGACGAAATGTTCGACCCACGATCCAATGCGATCTATGCAGCGTCCTTTCTAAAACAGCTTTATGCGGAAAAAGGAAACTGGTCTGATGCAGCGGGCGCGTATCATTCCCGAACTAAGGTTTATGCCGATCGCTATATCAATCGATTTGATAAGATCAGGGCTCAGGGGCACCTCGATTTTTACGAGTTTTCAGCTCCACACCTCGGCGCTACCGGTTTGAAGGTGGCCGGAGACCACTGACT
>NZ_JBGQOJ010000067.1:0-2479 GCF_052119585.1 Pseudogemmobacter sp. W21_MBD1_M6
TGACAACCAGCCTCCATCTCACACTGGCCCAATGTCTACACCGCCGTCAGATCAGGCGCAATTTTTAGAGGTGCCCCACAGTCGGTTACGTTCTGATTGCCCTAGGTCCTGCCGGACTTGTCGTCGACAGTTTATGCCCGCCTAAATAATTGGCAAAAAGGACGCCGCGATGTGGAAAAATATCATTCCCGGGCGATGGATGCGCCGCTTGGCAGCGACAATCCTCATCATCTTGGCATCCACCCTTTTTCTCCTCAATCTGCGGCGCCAGGGCGAACGCGCAGGGCGCGCGGCTGAACGCCTGACAAATCTGGAGCACACCAACCATGCACAGCGCGAAATGCTGGACGCGGCCGCAGATCGCCCTCGCAGCCGCGACGATCTCGTTGACCGGTTGCGCCGGGGTGGGTTCTGAAACACCACATAGCGCCTGTCCGCCGGTGGTGGAATATAGTCGCGCCGAGCAGGTGCGCGTAGCGGAAGAACTCGCTGCATCGCCTGAAGGGGCGCTGATCGTTGGGTGGCTGGCGGACTATGCGGTGTTACGGGAACAGGCCCGTCGCGGTCACACCGAGCCCATTCAAAAGTAGAGAGTACCGCGGATGATCCAGGCTATCGCACAAATCATATCGCCCCCCTCACTCCCCTGATAAATCCAACTACAAAATCCCACCCGAAAATAATCGGAAGTGTCAGCAGCCAAAGCGCGAACAACAAAAGCCGCGCACAAAAGATCATCACTAATACGGCGGCCATAATCATCATATAAGCAAGCTGAAGCTGTGCTGCCTTTTTGCCTCGAAGCTGCAGCCCTGCAAACTTGAACGACGAGTATTGCGGCTTGAGAAAGTTAAAGGTGCCAGCCTTATTCTTCACCGACGCGCTCACGCCAGTCTTGGATAAGTTGAAACCAAGCGGCCCTGTCGTGACATGGGAGTAGCTGTCGTGATCGGACCAAGCGTCCATGATCATGTCGAGATCACGATCCGCATGCAGGTTCATTAACGCGGGGAAAGCGGCGATCTGCCCGAATCTCTCCGTGATCGGCACGAGATAATCAACGCCGTCATCCATAATCGCCTCACGCAACTGTTCCAGCCATTTCGCGCGAGTTTTTTCATCGGCGGGCGCGTCGATCAGGATCGGCAGCAGCCCCTCCAGCGTTCGGCCGACGGCATTCCCAAGCGCGCCCGAGGAAGTGTCGATGTGCTCGAAGGCTGGCCATATGCGTTGGGCCAGCACGATAACACCCTCGGCCGCCGTCACAGGATCAGTCCGCGCAACGGCACGGATCTCGGCACTTGCAGATTTGAGCCGCTCAATAGCCTTGGCAGAGGATTTCCAGCTATAGGCGCCTGCACGCATCCCTGGCTTGAAAGCCCATTTGTGTGTCGCCTTGCCTGTCATTTTCCTTTTCTCGTGTCCGAGGACTGTTCTGCTGCCGATGGGAGTGCGGCAGCCCGCCGCATTGATAATAGGCCTACCGCTCTAAGTTCACGGTCAATCTAAATATTATTCACGGGAAAATAAGATGTTCAAAGGACTGGGACTTTCAATTGCCATCATCTGTGTGGGAATGCTGGGTATACCGCTTCTAATAGTAGCGTTTATTTAGTATATTTGGATCTGAACAAGGTGTGATCCTGCCTCGAGACAGATCATTGATCTATCAATGAGTGTTGCATCAGCTGAGAAAATACAAAAAAACGGCAACCGAAGTGTATGCGCTGGCCACATCCCATTGATTTGAGGTCTTCCGCGCTTCTTTGATTGGCCGGATACATTCTCCATCGTTTCTGTTGGAGGCTGCTATGGCAGATGAAAGTAGACTTGTGGGTCGGCTGGAGGAGATTGTTGAGCCCCGCCGGGGCAACCGGCGTTGGCCTGATGACGTGAAAGCAAGGATTGTTGCGGAGAGTTTTCAACCCGGTGCGCGCGTTGTTGACGTGGCGCGGCGCCATGACATTGTCCCCCATCAGCTATCGGATTGGCGACGGATGGCGCGGACCGGTAATTTGGTTTTGCCTGCGGATGTCATGACATCAGTTGGTGATGCAGAGATTTCCTGCCATCGGTCTGAGCCTGCGTTTGTTCCGCTGGAGATCGCGATGACATCGCCGACAGCTGATAGCCCATCAGGGCAAGCACAGAGCGAGCGCGCGGGGATGGGCGGCGAGATATCGGTCACGATTGGGTCTGATGTGATGATCCGGATTCCTGGCACTGCTGATATGGCGCGTGCTGCTGACTTGATCCGGGCGGTACGAGGGGTCTCGTGATTGTCGCGGGGCAGCGGCTGCCGATCGTGATTGCGACCAAGCCAGTGGACTTCCGTCGTGGTCATGACGGGCTCGCAGCAACGGTGCAGAACGAGCTGGGGCTTGATCCACATTCCGGTCTGACCCCTCTGTGCCAATAAGCGTGAGACAATTGACTGGCTAAAGTTTACACTTGAGGGCGCAGGAGAACGAACCCATGG
>NZ_JBGQOJ010000068.1:0-2295 GCF_052119585.1 Pseudogemmobacter sp. W21_MBD1_M6
GACGGTGTCGAAGTGACCAACGACACCGAAAACCGCGCCGCCTGATGATGCGCGTCACCCAAATTCAAGCATAGCTCCCAGAATACGCACGGCACCCGATACGACCGATGTCCATAGGTATTCCTGTCTACAATCGCCATCGCAGCGATCATCGTATGCGTCCGGTCCCCCCTCAGTCAGAACAGTTGTCGCCAGCACTACTTTTAAAAGTATACCCTGACACAGGGGGCTAGGCACCGCTTAAGTTCTTCCAATTCAGGTAAAGCTTCGCCGAGGGTGGGTTTAGAGGCATCAAACTCTTCTCTGATTTCTGCGAGGCGTGATTTTACGACTTTGGTGACCATGTCCCGGAATTTGGCGTCGGTACGTCGTTGGTTTTCGATGTCATGGTCGGCTTTTCATCGGTCAGGATCTTGACCATGTGACCTAATTGCAGACACAGCAAACCAAGCTAGACGAGGAGTCCACTTGTCGCCAATAGCAGTCTTTATCAGAAGCTTATACAGGAGGTGGCTTATTTCCGAAGCCGTACCAATCCCATTTTTCTTGGCCGCCTCAATCACGGCTTTGATCTTGGTTACCTGTTCTGGCTTACCAAATCTCAGAAAATCCAAATGTGGTTTATCGGCACTTGCGATTTTTGGGGGATGTTTCTTGTAGATGTCCTGCATTGAGATGGGCGGCCCGCTTGACCGTTTCCGCGCTCCGCGCTGCATTGAGCGTATTTTTGCCTTACTCACACGGCCTCCATTAAGAACTTTGTGTTACTTTCCATACCTCTGCCCTTCAGGGCTCCTTAGCCGACATTCCCCTAGTGGCTTGCCGTCGGCTGTCAAAATCGCCCGATCAGGCCGTGCGGTCAACCGTTTTTCGCTCCGGATGGCGCTGGCCTCGCGCCGACGCGCGGTTTTGTGTGTCTCAAGCCAAACAGCAGGGGTGGACGCGAGGCAGAATTGGCTGCTGCACATCTCGCTATGGGCGCGTGCGCCCGCCAAGTCTGATACTTCAACAATCTTGCGGTCTACGGATTCCGCATCTTTGCCCAACGCAGCTTCTGCGCGTCAGAGATCATTTGTCGTCCTTCCGGGGTTTTGGGCCCGGTACTCGCTCCCCCATGGAACTTGCACCGTCGCTTGCCTGGGACGACTGGATTGCGGCAAGAGAATAGCTGTTTTGTAGCGGCATCGCATCGAGGGCGTTCATTTGGTGGGAGAGGATGGCCTTCGATCGAGAGGCCGCGTTCAAAGAAACGATGGCACTCGCCGACTTCGCACTCGAAACAAGCATGCCCGCATGATTGGTGGGGGCGCTTGAAATAGGGACATTCGCGGCGGTATGGGTTGAAAACTTCTATGTCCTGCATGCTGGTGCCTCGTCTTTCTGGTCGCATCGCGGATGATTTTCAATGTTAGCAATTGTGAACTCAAGATAAGACCCCATGAAGTTTCGCGGTTCCTTCCAAAATTCTATCCACCTTCTTCTGGGGGTATGGTCTTTTCGGCGATGCCATAACGAAGCCTCTAGGTGGGGAGATTTAGGTGGGGAAAACTGTGGTCTTTCCAGCGGGTCCAATAATCCCCCACCACCACCCCACACCCCTATAGAGGTGGTGGTGGGGTGGTGGTTTTGCGGGGATTTCCCCACCTCCCCACCACCCATATTTTGCAGGTGGGGAGGTGGGGAAAAACGTTGAACAATTTCATTATAGGTCATCAGGGTTGATCCATTCCCCAACGACGACAACGGGGACTTCACGGCCCTTTTGCGGGTCCATTTCACGCTCAATTCTAAGAACGTCGCGGCTGATCCACGTCTTGAGGATGTGGCCTACGCGGGCCTTTCCCTTCTTGTCTGTGGTATCAATATTTAGGACATTTCCGATGGCGTGACCGGCCCAATCTTTCGCCTGCACGCTATGCTTCATGGAAAATTTGTCAGCCGCTTCGCCAATCATGCGCTGTACATCGTATGCGTTTTTGTTGGTGATACCTTCGAATACGCCCGGCATTTTGAACTCGACAGCCACACCGATCCATTCGCCGTTGGCGATCTGGACGCCTATTATTTTGCGCCATACAGACTTATCGGCTGGGGGTGCCAGGTTGGCCTTGCCGTCATCCACGCGGAAGATTGACAGGGCGTCCAGTTCTTCGATGCCTAGCTTCAGGGCGTCCCCCGCTGCTACACGGTTGATAACCCTGGCGGCTCGCGCGGCCCCTATCCGTGACGCCCGCCGCCAGCCAAACCCGCGTGTTGCTCGGCACCGGGATCATGTCGTCAGCCCACGCACCAAGC
>NZ_JBGQOJ010000069.1:0-1937 GCF_052119585.1 Pseudogemmobacter sp. W21_MBD1_M6
CGGCTGGCAAGGGGCTGAAAGGCGGCAGAATTACCCCCGGTGAATGGGAGCGACGGCGCGGGATGCGCTTGCGCTTTATCTATCGCCGGCGCGGCCCCAGCCTCCTGGTGGCCGAGGGGCGGCTGAATAGCCGCGGCCTCGGCGTGGCCTCGCGATCAAAGACTGGGCGCGGTGTCACAACCGTGCCGATCTTTCTCCTGGTGCCACAGGTCAAACTGCGCAAGCGGCTGGATCTGGCGCGCGATGCGAAGCGCGCGCAGGCCGCCGTGCCGGGGTTGATTGTGGCGCATTGGGTGGACAGCAAGGCCTAACGCCTTTCGTCACCACATTGCCCCTTTAGTTGGGGCGTTCGACAGGCATGGATCTGTCAATTGAAAACTTGAAGAACTCGTCAAACAATGGCGTTTTCCTGTAGAGCAAGCCATCTGGATTGGTCTTATCTGCTTCAACATCCACCGTTTCGATGAGACTGAACCATATAAGTGGCTGAAGAAAGACGACCCGCATGTAAGTGTGAAGTACCTTGAGTCGATAATCGAAGAACTGTTTGGGCGGTACAAAACAATACCGGGCAAGTTCTGAGGCGCTTCGAGGTGTTTCACCGACAACTGAAAGCCCCCAAAAAATAATCCCGGCCTGTTCGTGCACCCAAGGATGCGCGAGCTTTGTCAGAGTTCTGGGGTTCACTTTGGCGAATGTAGCTTCGAAGACTTTACGCACGAGAACGGTATCAATGCGGCCCTCAAGGAGGCTGTGCCCGAACTCGGTCACGGCAAGCCTGTTATTGCGTAATTCAATGAGCCCGGTGACGAACGCCAGCGCTTTCAAAAAATCCAGTGGACAAATGGTCTCTTCATGCAGCGGACGCTGAAGCCTATTGACCATTTCCATGTCGTATTTAGGCCAATGCGTTGTTGTCAGTAGCAGATCAAGGCTGTCCGACGTCATGGTTGCATCCGAATCCAGCAGAATTTTCTCTTCTGCAATCAGGGTCAGAAAAATATTCAGATTGCGGAAAATGGAAGAATTCCCGAGCGCGTCGATATTTTCGGCGTAGGCAAGCTGTAAAGGGGCTGCCACCGAGTTGAATGGGATCAATCCGTAAAATGCGTCTAATGGTGTTTGCAGCCAGACAGGATAGACATCCTCTAGCCATTCATAAAGCTCTGGAGGAAAGGGCGTCGAGATTCGTATGTCTGGCATTTCGGTCGCTTTCTTGTCGCTTAATTTGTCGATTTCTTGTCTCTTGAGGACTGACGCTAGCACATGTCCACTTCCCGCGAAACCATCCTCACCGCGCTGCAGGCGCGGTTGCACAGCATTCCTTATGTGACCGTCCTGCGCGGCGGGATCTTGCCGGAACGCGTGCCCGCCGCTGGGCTGCTGATCTTGCGTGACGGGGATCCGGGCGCGCCCGGCGTGACGCTGTCGCCGCTGACCTATCATTACCAGCACCGCGCCGAGATCGAGGCGGTGGTCCAGACGCCAGATCGCGACGCGGCCTTTGATGCCCTGTGCGCCAGCATCAGCACGGTGATCACTGCGGATCCCACCTTGGGTGGTCTGTGTGACTGGGTTGAGGCGGAAGCGCCGCAGCCGGTCGATCTGCCCGTGGAGGGTGCGGTGAGCCTGAAGGCGGCGGTCATTCCGATCATCCTGCATTACGCCACGGCCGACGCACTGGCCTGACCCACCACCCAACCGAAGGAGACAATCATGGCACGAGCCCAAGGGGCGCGGGCGCAGATGGCGCTGGCGTTCGAGACGACCTATGGCACGCCGCCGCTGGGCGGATACACGCGGATGCCCTTTGCCAGCACCTCGCTCGGATCCGAGCAGCCGCTGCAGGCGTCCGAGCTGCTGGGCTACGGGCGCGACCCGTTGGCGCCGCTGAAGGATGCGGTGACGGCGGACGGCGATGTGTCGGTGCCGATCGA
>NZ_JBGQOJ010000070.1:0-1605 GCF_052119585.1 Pseudogemmobacter sp. W21_MBD1_M6
CGGAACGTGTCAACGACTTTGAGACAGTGGCCTTTGGAATTTAGGCTTGGGTTTCTTCGGTTGGTTTTGGTGGGTTGATCCAGACAGCGGTCGGGATTTGAGGCGGTTTTGGTTGTTTGTGTACGAAGCGTTCGGGCGTGGTGAGGAATGCCGCGTCGAGTGTTGCTTGTCGTGCGGCGTAGATTTCTTGGGCCTGCCCAAAATGAATCTGGTCGGGTGTCATTAGGCCGATCCCAGCGTGATGATGGTCTTGATTATACCATGCAAAGAACCTGCGGCAGAACGCACGGGCCTGTTCGATGGTTTCAAAGTGTTTGGGGAACTCTGGCTGATATTTCAGTGTTTTGAAGTGGGCTTCGGAGAACGGGTTGTCGTTTGAGGTGTGGGGCCGACTGTGGGATTTGAGCACACCAAGATCAACCAGCATCAGGGCTGTCGTCTTTGCCTTCATGGGCCCACCGCGATCTGCATGCAATGTCAGCTGATCGCGTGGGACCTCGTGTTTTTCCATCGCGTCGATGAACAGCTCTTTGAACTGGCTGGCGCTCTCCGCGTGCTCGACGCGCCAGCCAACAACGCGTCGGCTGAAGATGTCGAGGATGACATAGAGATAGAAGTAGGACCATTTCACCGGGCCCATCAGCTTGGTGATGTCCCAAGACCAGACCTGATTGGGGGCTTCAGCTAGAAGTTCTGGCTTTTGATAGACGGGATGTGTGCGCTGTCGGCGGCGCTCGGCCACTTCGCCCTGAGCGGCCAATATCCGATACATCGTGCGGATCGAACACAGATAGGTGCCTTCATCCAGCAAGGTGGCAAAGACCTCAGTGGGCGTCTGATCCGCAAAGCGGGGTTCGCGCAGATGGTGCAGCACCTGGTCCCGTTCCCTTTCAGGCAAGGCCCGCGAAGAAGGTGGTCTTGCCTTGCGCAGAGGTGGCGGGGCCGTCAGTGCCGCGCGGTGTCGAAGAACGCTTGCACGGGACAAGGACAGCGCGGAGCAAACGGCGGAGGTAAGACCGCTGCCGGGGGGCAAAGCAATCGCGGTGGCCATCATGATTTGCCGCCGCGCTCTTGCGTCTGCTCCATCTCGTCCAGAAGTGCCGCCACTTTTTTTTGGATTGCAATGATAGCTTCCGCCTGATCCAGACGACGCCGCAACGCTGCAACTTCACGGTTGGCCTTGGACAGCTCAGCTTGCAGTGGATTGTTAGGCGACATTTTCGGGCCACGATGACGCGGTTGCAATGCACCCAATGTGCCGGCCGCGCGCGCCCTACGCCAATCCGTCAGTGCCGAGGAGTAAAGCCCCTCCCGCCGTAGAATGGCGGAAACACCGCCGGTGTCTGCAGCATGATCCGTCTCATCCAGAATGCGCAGTTTATATTTGGCTGTGAAGCTGCGCCGCTTCGGTGTGCTTGTCAGTTCGGCCGTGGGAACCACTGGCGCTGAGACAACGCGGGCGGGCAATGTCGTGGACAAAACACCGTCAGATCCAGCATCCGGCGAAAGTGGTGTCTGTGAAGGCATAACCATGGGTTCGTTCTCCTGCGCCCTCAAGTGTAAACTTTAGCCAGTCAATTGTCTCACGCTTATTGGCACAGAGGG
>NZ_JBGQOJ010000071.1:0-1400 GCF_052119585.1 Pseudogemmobacter sp. W21_MBD1_M6
GAGCTATGCGGGAATTTGGGTGATGGCGTGATTTGAAGGGCGGCGTATCGTGGCGGGTGTCAAAGCCGGCCAGAACCTCACAAGGAGCGATACGCCATGAAAGAAGATACAACGATCCTGCCATTTCGCCAATCGGAAACGATTATCGATCCGTTGACAGAGCTTGCTCGGCAGGGTGCTCGTCGGATGCTGGCGGAAGCGCTGAAGGCTGAGGCTGATGCCTTTGTCGCCAGTTTTGCCGATGAGCAGCTGGAAGACGGGCGTCAGCGGATTGTGCGGCATGGATTTGGCCCTGAACGGAAGATTCAGACAGGGATTGGTGCCCTGGATGTCCAGCGGCCCAAGGTGCGCGATCGGATGGCAACGCCCGATCCTGCAGATAGGATCCGTTTTACATCGAATATCCTGCCCAAGTGGGCGCGCCGCTCGGTCAGCTTGGATGCCTTGCTGCCGGTGCTGTATCTGAAAGGCATTTCAACGGGAGATTTCCAGGAAGCCCTATCGGCCATCATGGGGCCAGATGCGCCCAACCTCTCGCCAAGCGTGATCTCGCGTCTGACTGCTGGATGGCAGGTTCAATATGATGCCTGGGCACGGCGGGATCTGTCTGCCCGCCACTACGTCTACATCTGGGCGGACGGCGTCTATCTTCAGGCGCGGATGGAGGAAAATGCCGAATGCATGCTGGTGATCATCGGCGCGACACCGGAGGGCAAGAAAGAGCTGATCGGCTTTCAGGTCGGCCTGCGGGAGAGCGCGCAGAGCTGGCATGAGTTGCTGACCGACATCAAAGGTCGCGGGCTGTCCGTCGCACCGGAAATTGCGGTTGGGGATGGAGCCATGGGGTTCTGGAACGCACTGGACAAAACGTTTCCAGGCACAAAGCATCAACGGTGTTGGGTGCATAAGGTAAAGAACGTCCAGAACTGTTTTCCCAAACAGATGGCCCCGGCGGTCAAATCAGATCTGGACGACATTCAGCACGCCGAAACGCGCGCAGAAGCCGATGCTGCGTTGGCCGTTTTCTCCGAAAAGTATGGCGTCAAATACCCAAAAGGTGTTGCATGCCTGACAAAGGACAAAGAGGCGATGCTGGCATTCTTCGACTTCCCAGCTGAGCATTGGGGCCATCTGCGCACGTCGAACCCGATTGAAAGCGTGTTCGCCACTGTTCGGCACCGAACGGTGAGGACCAAAGGGGCGCTGTCACAAAAGACCGCAAAACTGATGGTCTTCACCCTCATTCAGGCAGCATCGAAAAAATGGCTGCGCCTCAAGGGCAGAAACCAGTTGCCAAAGGTTATCGAAGGAATCAAGTTCACAGACGGTGTCGAAGTGACCAACGACACCGAAAACCGCGCCGCCTGATGATGCGCGTCACCCAAATTCAAGCATAGCTC
>NZ_JBGQOJ010000072.1:0-1287 GCF_052119585.1 Pseudogemmobacter sp. W21_MBD1_M6
GAGAGGTGGCTCGGTTTGTTTGAACAGGTTCCGTGGGTTCCTTAAGTGGATTTCCGCCTTGGTTACGCTGCCACCAATACCGGTGTCAGCGGGTTGAAGTAAGCCTGATCCGGGGTTTTGCCGTCAAGCGATGAATGTGGGCGTCGCCCGTTGTAGAAGCCGATGTAGCGCCCGATCGATGCGCGTGCCTCCGGGACGTTGGCATAGGCGTGCAGGTAGACCTCCTCATATTTGATGGTTCTCCATAGCCGCTCGACGAAGACGTTGTCGCGCCAAGCCCCTTTTCCGTCCATGCTGATCTTGATCTCCCGGCTCGCCAGCGCCTTGATGAACTCGGTCGAGGTGAACTGGCTGCCCTGATCGGTGTTGAAGATGTCGGGCTTGCCGTGACGGGCCAGTGCTTCTTCTAAAGCTTCTATGCAAAAGTCTGCCTCTAGCGTGATCGACACTCGCCAGGACAGCACCCGGCGGGTAAACCAATCCATCACGGCGGCCAGATAGATGAAGCCACGGGCCATGGGGATATAGGTAATGTCCATTGCCCAGACCTGGTTGGGTCGCGTCACGGGCAGCTTTCGCAGCAGATAGGGGTATATCTTGTGTCCAGGCGCCGGTTTCGAGGTGTTCGGTTTGCGATAGAGTGCCTCGATCCCCATGCGTTTCATCAGTGTGGCGGCATGCAATCGCCCCACCTTGAACCGCTCCTGCACCAGTAAACCCTGCAGCATCCGGCTGCCCGCAAAGGGGAATGCCGTGTGCAGCTTGTCGATCCGGTGCATCAGTTTCAGATCGGCATCCGACACCGGGCGGGGCTGGTAGTAGACGCTGCCCCGGCTGATCCCCAGCAGAATGGCCTGTCGGCTGACGCTCAGCTTTGCGCTGTTGTCGATCATCGTTTTGCGCTCGGCAACAGACCCGCCTTGCCGAGCGCGCCGGACAAAAAATCGTTCTCCAGCGCCAACTCTCCTATCTTCGCATGCAGCGTTTTCACATCGATGGCCGGTTCAGCTTCGGCTTTTGGCCCATCGCCAAATACCCCGGTCGCACCTTCGAGCAACTGGTCACGCCATTGCTTGATCTGGTTGGGGTGAACATCAAAGTCCTGCGCCAATTCGATCAGGGTCTTTTCACCTTTGATCGCGGCAACAGCCACTTTCGCCTTGAATGCCGGGCTGTGGTTCCGGCGCGGTCGTCTCGTCATGGTCATCTCCTCGCTCGCAGCATCATGCTGCTGTTGCGCGGAAAATCCACTTATCCCACCTGTTCAGTTTTCCCGAACCACCTCTT
>NZ_JBGQOJ010000073.1:0-1272 GCF_052119585.1 Pseudogemmobacter sp. W21_MBD1_M6
GCCCGGCGGCAGATGCGCTTCGGCGAGATGACGTCCGATCCGGCGATTGGCACGTTCGGCGAGTTCGTGCTCGGCGATGGCCGCGAGGAAGCGCGCAGCGGGCCAGCCTTCGCGATCAGCCGTTTCAGCGAACTGGGGCCAGAGGGTCTTGATCGTGGGCAGGCGCAACTCGGTCAGCATGATGCCGAGACGTGCCTCGTCGATGGGATATGCGGTCTTCATGCTGTCTCTCCTATCCAGGCTGTCGGGGTGACCAGCGCGTCATAGATGTCGAGGCCAACCTGCTGCACCGTGACGGTCGGCAAAGCTGAAGGGTCAGGCCCGAATTGCCTTCGCAAGGCGACCGGATCGGGCAGTTGCCCGGCATCCAGAACCCCGCCCAGTTCCTCGGCTAATTTACGTTCGCAGCCGCGATCATGCGCGAGCGCGAGCAGTTCGACGGTGATCTTGCAGGCCATCTTCTCGGGCAGATGCGCAATCAACACCTCGAAGGCCCGCCGATAGGCAGGGCGCGGAAAGAGCTTGTCTCGGTAAACCAGATTTAGCAACGCCATCGGCTTGCGGCGCAGGGAATGGATGACATGGTGATAGTTGACCACCTGATCGTGCCGCCCATGAAGACCTCCAGCCGGTCATCGTAGAGGCGGATCCGCAGCCGATGCCCGATCAAGCGGGAAGGCACGGTGTAGAACACCTTGCGCAGGGTAAAGCCGCCGGTGCTCGACACCGTGACAATGACTTCTTCGAAGTCAGTCGTGCGACGGGCAGGCAGGGTCTGCAGATAGGCCCGCTCTGCGGCGATCTGCTTCCCTTGGGCCGCATTCCGGCGCCCCACGATCTCATCGACGAAGGCCCGGTAGCTGGCGATGTCGGCAAAGTCCGCCGTGCCCCGCATCAGGAGGGCGTCACGGATCGCCGCCTTGAGATGCCCATGGGCGCTCTCGATCGAACCATTCTCGTGTGCCACGCCACGGTTATTGCGCGTCGGCGTCATGCGGTAATGGGCACAGAGCGCCTCGTAGCGTTTGGTCAGGTCCAGCTTCGCATCTTGGTCGAGATTGCGGAAGGCGGCCGAAAGGCTGTCGCTACGATGCTGGTGGGGCGCACCACCCGCCGACCACAGAGCATTCTGCAGCCCTTCGGCCAGAGCCACGTAGCTCTCACCACCCAGGATGACATGTGCATGCGCAAAGCCCGACCATAACAAGCGGAAGTGATACAGCATGTGTGCCAGTGGCTGACCGACAATCGTGATTCCAAGTCCCGACATGT
>NZ_JBGQOJ010000074.1:0-1231 GCF_052119585.1 Pseudogemmobacter sp. W21_MBD1_M6
TGGACCTGCACCGGTTTCGTTCCGGTCTTTTGAGAGCAATACTCGCCATCAAGGAGACCGGATATGGCAGCGATACACAGCGACGAGTTCAAGCGGGATGCGGTTCGCATCGCGCAAACCAGTGGCCTGACACGGCGTCAGGTTGCATCTGATTTGGGGATCGGGCTTTCGACGCTCGGCAAGTGGGTTCGGGCGGTTTCGGAGGAAGCCAAGGTTCCCGCACAGGATGCCGAGCTTCTGCGCGAGAACGAGCGGCTTCGCAAAGAGAACCGTATCCTCAGGGAGGAGAGGGAGGTGCTAAAAAAAGCGGCGATGTTCTTCGCGGCTCAAAAGCCGTGAAGTTTCAGTATATTGCCGAGTATCGCGGCATGCTGACCCGCAGCCATCTTTGCCGCCTGATGGGCGTCTCGGAACGTGGGCTGCATGCCTGGAAGCACCGGCCCCCGTCGCATCGCCAGCGGCGTGACATGGTGCTCTTGGCCCATATCCGCGATCAGCACCGCCTGAGCCTGGGCAGCTACGGCCGACCACGGATGACCGAGGAGCTGAATGAGCTGGGCATTCATGTCGGACAGCGCCGTGTCGGGCGACTTATGCGCCAGAATGGCATCCAGGTCATCCGCAGCCGCAAGTTCAAGCGCACCACCGACAGCGATCACGCCTTCAACATCGCGCCGAATCTCCTGCAGCAGGACTTTACCGCGAGCGGGTCGAACCAGAAGTGGGCGGGCGACATCACTTATGTCTGGACGCGGGAAGGTTGGGTCTATCTGGCCGTGATCATTGACCTTTTCTCTCGGCGCGTTGTCGGTTGGGCGATCAGAAATCGCATGAAGCAGGATCTCGCCTTGCGGGCCTTGAACATGGCGATCGCGATCCGAAGGCCGCCACCAGGCTGCATTCATCACACCGATCGCGGGTCGCAATACTGTGCTCACGACTATCAGAAGCTGCTGCGAAAGTACGGGTTCAAGGTTTCAATGAGCGGGAAAGGCAACTGCTACGACAATTCTGCTGTCGAAAGCTTCTTCAAATCGCTGAAAGCCGAACTGGTATGGCGGCACAACTGGCAAACCCGTCGCGAGGTCGAAGTCGCCCTCTTCGAATATATCAACGGCTTCTACAACCCGCGCCGTCGGCACTCAGCATTGGGAGGCAAAAGCCCCGTGGCCTTCGAACGAAAGGCCGCTTAACATGAGCACCTGACCGGAACGAAACCGGTGCAGGTCCA
>NZ_JBGQOJ010000075.1:0-1220 GCF_052119585.1 Pseudogemmobacter sp. W21_MBD1_M6
CAGGGGAATCGCGTTTGGGATTTGACCTGATCCGCGGGGTCTTGCGGTCTTGGGCGGGATGGATTCTGGGGTGGGGATCGCCCTTTTGGAGCCCGTTACCCGCATGGACATCTTCCTCGCCGCCTTCGATAACATCCCCGATCCCCGGGCCGACAACGCGCGTCACGACCTTTGCGAACTGCTGGTCGTAAGCTTCGTCGCGGTGCTCTGCGGGGCGACCAGCTGTGCCGAGATGGCAGACTTCGGTCGGGCAAAAGAGCATGTTTTCAGAGACTTCCTGAAACTCAGGCATTCCATCCCATCGCATGATACTTTCTCGACGGTGTTTCGGATGATCGACCCGAAGGCGCTGGATGCGGCCTTCGGTCGGGTTCTGGCGCAGATCGCGGTGCTGCTCGGCGATGGTGACGTGATCGCTATCGACGGCAAGGCGCTGCGGGGCGCGCGCGACAAGGGCCAGAGCGCGCGGACCCGGATGATGGTCTCGGCCTATGCCGCCCGGTTGCGCCTGACGCTGGCCACGGTGGCGGCCGACCATGGCAACGAACTGGAGGCGGCACTCGAAGTGCTCGGCCTGATCGCGCTCAAGGGCAAGGTTGTGACGGCGGATGCGCTGCACTGCAATCGCCGCACGGTTGCAGCAATCACCGGCGGCGGCGGCGATTATTGCCTGGCACTGAAGGCCAACCAGGACTCACTCCTGTCAGACGCTCGGTCCTGTTTCGGCAAGGTTCCGCCAGACCATCCGGTCGCGCATCACGAGGAGGCCGGGCATGGCCGCAAGGAGGCCCGCACTGGCACGGTAGTCTCTGCTAAGGGCCTGGCGGAGCACCATGAATTTCCCGGCCTACAGGCCTTCGGCCGTATCGAGGCCCGCCGAGAAATCGATGGCAAAGTGCAGACCGAGACCCGCCATTTCGCCCTGTCCTGGGTGCCTGCGCCCGAGGTCTTCATGGCCACCGTCCGCGCACATTGGGAGATCGAGAACGCCCTGCACTGGCAACTTGACGTTTCGTTCCGGGAAGATGCCGCCCGCAACCGCAAGGATAACGGCCCCACCAACATCGCCATCCTGCGCCGCCGCGCCCTCGATCTCGCCCGCCGCGACACCTCCAAGGGCTCGCTCTCGATCAAACTGAAGCGCGCCGGGTGGAGTGATGCGTTTCTTCTCAGCCTTCTCAATAACTTAGCCAACCCTTAGGTCAAACGCGATTGCCCTG